>NZ_JBEXPK010000004.1:0-304092 GCF_040612015.1 Streptomyces sp. NPDC006476
AGCCCCCCCCTACCAAAAACACACCCGCCCGGACCCGATCGTCGCCCCGGCCACTCGACTGCAGTAGCGGGGACAGGATTTGAACCTGCGACCTCTGGGTTATGAGCCCAGCGAGCTACCGAGCTGCTCCACCCCGCGTCGTTGTTCGGCAACGGTACCACGACGCGGGAGGGGCAGTTGATCAGCCGCCGCCCGAACTGCCGCTCGGGCTGGGGCTGCTGCTGGGCTTGGCACTGCTCCCGCTCTTGTTGCCGTTGCCGCTGGTCCTGTCGGCCTGGGACTGCGCGGCCTCGGCCCGCTTGAGCGCGTCCTCGAGATCCTTCTGCGCCTTGCCGTACGCCGTCCAGTCGTTCTTCTTCAGGGCCTCCTGGCCCGCGTCGAAGGCCTTCTGGGCGTCGTTCAGGGCCTGTTGGACCGTCGGGTTGCTGGACGTCGGCGGCGGGGTGGTCGTCCCCTGGTCCGGCGGCGAGGTCGAACTCTGCGCCCCGAAGACCTTGTTGAGGGCCTCGTCCAGGGTGTCCTCGAAGGCGGTGTTGCCTCCGTAGGTCACCAGCACCTTCCGCAGCAGCGGGTACTTCAGTCCACCACCGCGTACGTAGACCGGCTCCACATAGAGCAGTCCTCCGTCGAGGGGCACCGTCAGCAGGTTGCCGTACTCGATGTCGGAGTCGCCGCCCTTGAGGAGTCTGATCGCCGCGGCGATGTCCTGCTCGGAGTTGAACTTGCTCTGGACCTGTTTGGGTCCGTCGACGGTCGTGCTCGTCGGCAGTTTCAGGATTCTGATCTTGCCGTAGTCACTGGTACTGGCGTCGGCGTCGATCGCCATGAACGCGCTGAGGTTGTCCCGGCCGTTCGGTGTGAAGGTCGTCGTCAGCGAGAACGCCTGCGCGGACTGCCCGGGCATCTTCATGCTCAGGTAGTACGGCGGCACCGCGTTGCCCGACTTGTTGGTCGGGTCGTCCGGCACCTGCCACACCTCGCTGCCGGTGAGGAAGGTCTGCGCGTCGGTGACGTGGTAGCGGGTGAGCAGCTCGCGCTGGACCTTGAACAGGTCCTGCGGATAGCGGAAGTGGGCCTGCAGGTCGGGCGAGATGTCCGACTTCGGTTCCACCGTGCCCGGGAACGCCTTCATCCAGGTCTTCAGGACGGGGTCCTGGGTGTCCCACTGGTAGAGCTTGACCTCACCGGTGTACGCGTCGACGGTCGCCTTCACCGAGTTGCGGATGTAGTTGACCTGGTTCTGCTGGGCCACCACCGCGCGGTTGTTGTTGGTCGCGGTCAGCGAGTCGGCCGTCGTGTCGCCCAGCGTCGTACGGGAGGCGTACGGATAGCCGTTGGTCGTCGTGTACGCGTCGACGATCCACTGGATGCGGCCGCCCACCACCGCCGGATAGGCGTCGCCGTCGATGGTCAGCCAGGGCGCCACCGCCTCGACGCGCTCCTTGGGCGTGCGGTTGTAGAGGATCCGCGAACCCTTGCCGATCGCGCCCGAGTAGAGGATCTGCGGCTCGTTGAACGCCACCGCGTAGGCGGCCCGGTTGACCGGGTTGTCGAGGTTGATCCCGCTCTTGCCCTTGTAACTGGTGGTCTTCTCGCCGCTGTCGTCGGAGTAGTCGATCTCCTTCTGGGGACCGCCGACGATCGAGTACGTGGTGGTCTTCTCGCCGTAGTAGATCTGCTGCTTGTACTCGCCCAGGTCACCCGTGGACGGCAGATCGGACTCGGTGAAGACGGGCTGGCCGTCCTCGACCTCGGTGCCCTTGGCGGCGACCACGCCATAGCCGTGGGTGTAACGGAAGTGGTCGTTGATCCAGTTGTTCTTCGGGATGCCGTTGAGGTTCAGCTCCCGCAGACCGATGACGGTGTCCTGCTCCTTGCCGTCCTTGCTGTACCGGTCGACGTCCAGATTGTTCGGGAACGCGTAGTAGTTCCTGATCTGCTGGAGCTGCTGGAAGGTCGGCGAGACGATGTTCGGGTCCAGGATGCGGATGCTCGCCGTGGAGTCGACGTCGTCGCGCAGCTTGGTCTTGTCCTTGGTGGTGCTCGTCCCCGAGTACTCGGTCACCTTGGTGTCGTCGATGCCGTACGCCTCGCGGGTCGCCTTGAGGTTCTTCTGGACGTACGGCGCTTCCTTGGCCTGCTCGTTGGGCTGGACCTGGAACTTCTGCACGATCGCCGGGTACAGGCCGCCGATCAGGATCGCCGAGAGCACCATCAGCCCGAAGCCGATCACGGGCAGCTGCCAGGTGCGCCGCCACAGGGTGGCGAAGAACAGCAGCGCGCAGATGACGGCGATGCAGAACAGGATCGTCTTCGCCGGCAGATAGGCGTTGGCGTCGACGTACCTGAGGCCGGTCCAGTTGCCGGTCGCCTTGAAGTCGCTGGACTTGACTGCGAGGCCGTACCGGTCGAGCCAGTACGCGACCGCCTTCAGCGCGACGAAGATGCCGAGCAGCACGGAGAGATGACCGGTCGCGGCGGCGGTGGCGCGCGCGCCCGGGGAGGTGATCCTGAGGCCGCCGTACAGGTAGTGCGTGAGCGCGGCGGCGATCAGGGAGAGGATCGCGGCGGCGAAGCCGAAACCGAGCAGGAACCGGTACCAGGGCAGGTCGAAGGCGTAGAAGGAGACGTCGAGGTGGAACTGGGGGTCCTTCTGGTGGAAGGGCACGCCGTTGACCCACATCAGCCAGGTCCGCCACTGACTGGAGGCGGAGGCACCGGCGATCAGCCCGACCAGGGCGGTGATCCCGAGCAGCAGCCACTTCTTGTACGGCGCGATGCCCATCCGGTAGCGGTCCAGGCTCTGCTGCTCCATGGACATGGCGCTCAGCGGGGGCCGCAGCCGGTGCGCGAGCCAGACGTTGACGCCGACCGCGAGGGCCATCAGCACACCGAAGACGAAGAACAGGCCGATCTTCGTCCACAGCGTGGTGGTGAAGACGGACGAGTACTTCACCGAGCGGTACCAGAGCCAGTCCGCCCAGAAACCCGCGAACATGGTGAAGGCCATGCCGAGAACGGAGAGCACGCCCAGTGTCATGAGCAGGGTCCGGACTCGCCGGGACGGGCGGCCCACTCTGATCCGTGGCCCCGTCGGGCCTCCGCCGCGGTCCGGCATCTGGAAAGCCAAGGTGCGCACCTCGAAGTCGCTGTCGGTTCGTCAGGCCCCCGCGTGTTCGTGAGCCCCTCCGTGGCCCCCCGTGATCGCGGGCCCACACCTATGCAACTTACTCACCGTTTACTCGGTTCCCGATTCCGGCCATGAACGAGGCAGGATTGTGACCATGTCCAACACCCCCATGGCGGCGAGCCCGCTCACCCGGGCCGTGCTCGAGATCGACGAGTACGCCTCCGGCCTCGGCTGGGACCAGCCCGCCCGCCTCTTCGCCCTCGTAGACACCGCTCGGCTGCGGGCCGAGGAACCGGCTCTCGCCGCCCAGCTCGGCCTGGAGGACGAGCAGGAGTCCTCGGGTCTCACCCCCATCGAGCAGGACGAGATCCCGGCGAACAGCCCGCTGGACGAGTTCCTCGCCACCATCGCCTGGCCCGACGCGGTGGCCGGCTGCGCGCTCACGGTGGAGCGGCTGATGCTGCCGCCGGCCGCCGAGGCGTCCGTCCCGGAGGGCCTGGACGACAGGAAGCTCGCCCGCTGGGTCGCCGAGCACCCGGACCGGCAGGAGGTCCGGATGACGGTGGCGGTCCTGCGCGACGGCGCCCGCGAGTCGGCCCTCAGGCTGCGCGAGAAGGACGCGCCGACGGAGGTCCTCACGGGCTCCGACCTCGTTCCCGGCCTCGCCGAGGCCCTGGCGGCGACCTTCGAGGACTGATCTCTTCGGGTACGACGACGGGGGCGCCCCTGCTGTGCGAGGGCGCCCCCGTCGTCGTACCGGACCCGTTTTTCAGCCCTTGGTCGTGCACTTCGGCAGAGCGGCGGTGTCACCGCTGCGGATGTCCTTCAGGGCGCCGAGGGCGTCCGCGATGGTGTTCACCTTGACCAGCCTGAGCCCGCCGGGGGTGTCCTTGGCCGCGGCGGCGCAGTTCTCCGCCGGGGTCAGGAAGTACTGGGCGCCCTTGCTGCGCGCGCCGACGGTCTTCATCTCGATACCGCCGATCGGGCCGACCTTGCCGGTGTCGTCGATCGTGCCGGTGCCGGCGACGAACTTGCCGGCGGTCAGGTCGCCCGGGGTGAGCTTGTCGTAGATGCCGAGGGCGAACATCAGGCCGGCGCTGGGACCGCCGACGTCGGCGAGCTTGATGTCGATCGAGAACGGGAAGGTGTGGTCGGTCCCCGCCGAGATCCCCACGATGGCCCGCTTCGGGTCGCCGTCGTCCGAGGTGGCGGTCTTGATCGTGATGTCCTCGGTACTGGTCGCCGTTTTGTTCGCCTTCTCGGCGGCGGCCTGGTCCTTCGCGGGCACCACCGTGAAGACGACGTTCTGGCCGGGCTGGTGCTTGGTCACCAGCTTGGCCACGTCCGTGGGCTGCTTGACGGCCGTGCCGTCCACGGCCTTGATGACGTCACCGGCGTGCAGTCGGCCCTCGGCCGGCGAGTCCTTCACCACGGTCGAGACGATCACCCAGGACTTCACCGGGATGTTCAGCTCCTTCAGGGCGGCGACCTTGGCGCTCTCCTGGGACTGGCTGAACTCCTCGGCGTTCTCCTGGGTCGACTGCTGCTCGGTCTTGCCGTTCGGGTAGAGGGTGTCGTGCGGCACGACCTTGTAGTCGTGCGCCAGCCATCCGTAGACGGCCTCGACGAGGTTCATCTTGTAGTCGGCGCTGGTGACCCGCACCGTGGTCATGTTCAGATGCCCGCTCGCCGCGTACGTCTTGTGCCCGGAGATCTGCAGCACCGGCTCGCCGTCGTGGTCCCCCAGCGTGTTCACGGTGGGCCCGGGGGACATCTCCGAGTACGGCACGGGGATGAAGACTCCCGCGCACAGGAGCGCGATCAGCATCAGGGTGGAGGCGAGCATCGTCGCGGTGCGGCGTGGCATGCCAAGACAGTACGGGACGACGCTGTCAGCGCACCGTCAGCCCCACCTCTGTCATGTACCGGAGTGGGACTTCTCCATGGCCTCGCGGAAGCGCGCGTACCCGTCGAGCTCGGGTCCGTCGCTGCGCACCTTCCGGGTCCGGGCGGCCCAGCTGCCCCACAGACCGGCGACGATCCCGGCCATCAGCGGAATCAACAACCAGACGAGTGCTCCCATGCCGACCTCCCAACCCCGGTGAGCGACCGCAAGAACTGACTGATCAGCAGATTAACCGTCCGCACTGACAACGCTCACGGCAGGGGTGCGGTTACGCAACCGGAGGCCCGACGAAGGGGGTTCGGCGGACCCGAAGAAGCTCGGCAGGCCACGAAGGGAGTCAGCAGGCGCCGACCCACTCCTCCGTGCCGTCCGAGAAGGTCTGGTGCTTCCAGATCGGCACCTCGTGCTTGAGGTCGTCGATCAGCTTGCGGCAGGCGTCGAAGGCCTCGCCCCGGTGCGGACACGAAACGGCGACGACGACGGCCAGGTCACCCACCCGGAGGTCACCGACCCGGTGAACGGCGGCCAGCGCCCGCACCGGATACTCCGCGACGACCTTCTCGGCGATCCGCCGCATCTCTGCCTCGGCGCTCGGGTGGCACGAATACCCGAGCCGGTCGACATCGGCGCCCCCGTCGTGGTTCCGCACGGTTCCCACGAACAACGCCGTACCACCGGCGGCGTCGTCGCCGACGGCCCGGAAGACCTCGTCGACGGAGAGCGGGGTCTCCCGGATGCCGATGAGCTTGACGGGGTCGCCCGCGGCCCGCTCACCGGGATGGTCGTAAGTGGGTGCCATACGTCCATCGTGCCTCACGCGTGTGACAGCGAGGAATGCGACGTTCACCAGGCACACGCGCGTGCCCTCTTGGAGCCTCCTACAGCCGCGGGACCCGGCTCAGATCCGCCGCCGCGCCTTGCGGGCCCGCCGCACCACCGCCGCCGCGCCCAGCAGGGCCACCGTCGCGCCCGCGGCCCCCGCCGCCGTCGCGTCCTTGCGCCCGAGCCGCCGTCCGGCGACCGTGTGCCGGCCGGAAACCTCCTCCAGCAGCTCCGCGAGCACCTCCTCGTTGGTCCACTGGGGCCGCCACCCGGCGTCGTGCAGTCGGCTCCCGCTCACCACCCACGGGTACATCGTGTAGGCCAGATCCCCCGCCGGGGACGGCGTCAGCCCGATCCGGTGCAGCCGGGCCGCGGCGCCCAGCGCCACCGCGGAGGGCAGCTCCATCCGCCGGATCCCGCTGAGCTCCTCGACTTCCTCCTGCTCCAGCCACCCGTCGCACCCCACGGCGAGTTCCCCGTCCACCTTCTCCAGGACGGCGTACTCCAGGGCGCCGCACAGGTCCTCGACGTGGCAGAACTGCCACGCGGGCCGCGACCCGGCGACGACGAGCAGCCGTGGCGACTCGAAGTACCGCGTCAACGCGGTGTCGGTCCCTCCCACCAGCACCGCGGGCCGCACCACGGTGACATTGAGCCCGGGATGCGCGCGTGGCGCGCGCCGCGCGAGCCGCTCGATCTCCAGGAGGTCGCCCACACCGGTGGCCTCGGCGGTGGCCCGTAGCTCCGCGTCCTCCGACAGCGGCAGCTCGTTGTCCTCCAGCGCGCCGTAGACCATCGCGGAGGTGCACAGCACGACCCGGTGGACACCGGCCGCCGCAGCGGCGGTGAGCACGGTCTGCGTCCCCCGGACGTTGTACGCCGTCCGGGCGGCGGGATCGCTCTCCAGGTCGAGGTCGAGCGCCAGATGCACCACGGCGTCCGCGCCGCGCAGCTTGTCCGCGATGGCCGGGTCCCGCACGTCCAGGATGTGCCACTGCGCCGCCGCGCACTCGCCGCGCCGCTCGTCGATGGCGACGACCTGCTTGATCTCCTCCGACGCGGCGAGCCGCTCGGTGAGCAGCGCCCCGATACCGGACGCGGCACCGGTGACCGCGACGACGGGTCCGCGTACGGTCGGCGGGGTTGACTCGTTTCGCGCTGCGCGAACCTGCGGATCTAGGGAACTCACCGGGCGTCTCCAGCGGTTGTCTTCAGTACGAACGCGCATGAGGCGTCCGTACCAGGTGGCATCCATCCTGCCGCAGGCCAAGAGTCGGCGAAGCACCGAGGCCCGAACCGCCCATGGTGTCTACGCTGGGTGGTGTTATCGGGCAGTCGTGCCGTCGGAGACAACCGGCGGCCTTACCAGCCGAGGAATCCCGTGAGTGACACCCCATTCGGATTCGGCCTTCCGCCGGAGGAGCCGGAAGACGGCGACGAGGGCAAGAAGAAGGACCAGGAGAGCGGCGGTGGTCAGGGCCCGGCCAACCCGTTCGGTTTCGGCGGGCTGCCCGGAGCCGGGGGCTTTGGCGGCCCCGGTGCGGACAATCCGCTCGCTGCCATGTTCGGTTCGCTGAACCCCTCCGACCTGGGCGCCGCCTTCCAGCAGCTGGGCCAGATGCTCTCGTACGAGGGCGGCCCGGTGAACTGGGACATGGCCAAGCAGATCGCCCGCCAGACCGTCTCCCAGGGCACCGCGGACGGTGTGAAGGACACGAGCGTCGGCCCCGCCGAGCGCAACGCCGTCCAGGAGGCCGTCCGTCTCGCCGACCTGTGGCTGGACGACGCGACGTCCCTGCCGTCCGGCGCCGGCTCCGCGGTGGCCTGGTCCCGCGCGGAGTGGGTCGAGGCGACCCTGCCGGCCTGGAAGGAGCTCGTCGACCCGGTCGCCGAGCGCGTGGGCGCGGCCATGGGCGATGTCCTGCCGGAGGAGATGCAGGCCATGGCCGGCCCGCTGATCGGCATGATGCGCTCGATGGGCGGCGCCATGTTCGGCACGCAGATCGGACAGGCCGTCGGCGTGCTCGCGGGCGAGGTCGTCGGCTCCACCGATGTCGGCCTGCCGCTCGGCCCGGCCGGCAAGGCGGCGCTGCTGCCGGTGAACATCGAGTCGTTCGGCAAGGACCTGGGCGTGCCCAAGGAGGAGGTGCGGCTGTATCTCGCCCTGCGCGAGGCCGCCCACCAGCGCCTCTTCGCGCACGTGCCGTGGCTGCGTGGACACCTGTTCGGCGCCGTCGACGGGTACGCGCGCGGGATCAAGGTCGACACGGCCAAGCTCGAGGACGTGGTCGGCCAGTTCGACCCGCAGAACCCGGAGCAGCTGCAGGACGCCCTCCAGCAGGGCATGTTCCAGCCGGAGGACACGCCCGAGCAGAAGGCGGCCCTGGCCCGTCTGGAGACGGCTCTGGCGCTCGTCGAGGGCTGGGTGGACGCGGTGGTGCACGCGGCCGCGAAACCGCGCCTGTCGTCCGCCGACGCCCTGCGTGAGACCCTGCGCCGCCGCCGTGCGACGGGCGGCCCGGCCGAGCAGACGTTCGCCACGCTGATCGGCCTGGAGCTGCGTCCGCGACGGCTGCGGGACGCCTCCCGTCTGTGGGCCTCGCTCACGGACGCGCGCGGGGTGGACGGCCGCGACGCCCTGTGGTCCCACCCGGACATGCTGCCCACGGCCTCCGACCTGGACGACCCGGACGGCTTCGTCCACCGCGAGCAGCTGGACTTCTCCGAGCTGGACAAGATGCTGGGCGAGGCCGCGGACGGCTCCGCCGGAAAGCCGGACCTGAAGAAGGACGACGACTCCGAGTGAGCCTGTACGACGACGCGGTCCTCGTCCTGAAGGGGTACGAGGACCAGGAAGAGCTGCGCCAGGCCTATCTGGATCATCTGGCGGCTCACCCGGACGGCCTGTGGAAGGCGTGCCACGCGGGTCACATCACGGCGAGCGCCCTGGTGATCGACCCCTCGCGCGAGCGCGTCCTGCTGACGCTGCACCGCAAGCTGCGGATGTGGCTGCAGATGGGCGGCCACTGCGAGCCGCAGGACACGTCGCTGGAGGCGGCGGCCCTGCGAGAGGCGACGGAGGAGTCCGGTGTCACCGGGCTGACGCTGCTGCCGGGCGGCCCGGTCCGCCTGGACCGGCACCCCATCCCGGCGCCGTGTCACTGGCACTTCGACGTGCAGTACGCCGTCCTGGCACCGCCGAAGGCGGACGTCACGATCAGCGACGAGTCGCTGGACGTCAGATGGTTCCCGTACGGCGAGGTCGCGGACGTCGCCGACGAATCCGTCGTACGTCTGCTCGAGGCGACGCGCGCCAGGCTGTGAACCTGTAAGGGGCGCCGGCAACAGCGGGCGCCCCTTACGTCTGCTTCCTGGACGCTCAGCTCCAGACGTTGCCCTGGTTCTGCGCGCGCACCCCGTGCTGCCCCATGCCGTACTGCGCGGCGAGGCCCTGCCCGATCTGCGCGTTCTGCGGCGGCAGCAGTTCGCTCGGCTGGACCAGCGCGAAGCCGCTGCCCATGAAGCTGAGCTCCCAGCCCTCACCGGTGTTGCCGCGGCGCCGCCACACCCCGGAGGAGTGCGTCTGGGCCTGCATCTGCACCCGCAGCCCGGTCGACCAGGCGACGATGGCGTCGGCGTCGCAGTTGACGTACTTGTCGGGCGTCACCTGCATCACCAGGGGCGCCCCTGAGGTCATCAGGGCGACCTTGCCGCGGCCGGTGATGTTCAGCTGGTACTTCCCCGAGCCGGAGATGCCGTAGAGGCTGTCGACGGCGATGACCTCGTGGTGCAGCGAGGAGTCCATCGCGAGGACGTAGCCGCTGTCGACGGTGAGGCCGTCCTGCTCGACGTCCACCACATGGATGTGCTGGGCGAGGTTGGCGAAGTAGACCGTGCCCTGCCCGTGGCAGCGCATCAGGCTCAGGCCCTCGCCGGTGTAGGCACGCGCGCGTGCCTGCTGGTTGCTCTGGTACTCGGCGTCGAACTCGACGAGCCCCTGGTAGGCGACCATGGTGCCCTTGCGGGCGAGGATGTCGTCGTGGCCCTGCAGGGCGACGCGCAGCAGCTGCTTGTTCTGCAGGCTGTAGCGCTCCTGGGACTGCGAGTCGTTGAAGGCGAAAAGCGGACTCTGCATGGCGTTTCTGGCTCCCCCTCAGCCCCGGAACCGCAGGCGGTCGGTGCTGTCCTCGCTGGGCTGGACGACGACGATGCCCTGACCGGAGAAGGCCATCTGGTAGGCCTCGCCGCTGCCGCGGCCGATCAGCGACTGCGCCTTGAAGCTGCGCTTGCCCTTCACCCTGAGGTTCGGGGACCAGGCGACGAGCGCGTCCGGGTCGACGTACGTCTCGTCCTCGCCGCCGCCGCAGTCGACGACGATCGGCTTGCCCCGGGAGGTCAGCGCGACCCAGCCCTGCCCGGAGATCTTGGTGTTCCACAGACCCTGCCCGGCGAACTTCGCGAGCCCCTTGACCCGCTCCACGCCCCAGGTGAGGTGGGCGTCGAAGGCGAGGAGGTTGGTGGCGTTGACGGAAATGCCATCACCGTTGAGGTTGATGACGACGACGTTTGCCCCGTAGTCGGCGAGGTAGAGCAGCCCGTCGCCGGAGCACTTCATCAGGGGCGCGCCCTCGCCGGTGATCCAGTCCCGGGCGATCTGGCGCACGGCCGGCGGGTTGGGCTCGTACTGGATGAAGCCCTCGTAGGCGATCATCGAGCCCACGCGCGCGAAGAGGTCCTGTCCGGTCTGCATGGCGACCTTGAGCATGTGGTCGCCGTGGGTGTCCATACGGGCGGTGACGGGTGCGGGGGCGAAGCCCGCGAGCGGCTGGTTCATGACGGGCTCCCTCAGACCTCGTACGGCTGGACGACGATGAAGTTCCCGGGGGCGCCCCGGAACTGCAGGTTGACGCTCTCCCCGGTGTCGCCCGGATAGGCGTTGCGCCGCATCCGGACCTGGCTGGAGACGATCACCTGGGCGGCGGCCGACCAGGCGACCACGGCGTTGGCGTCGGCGAACGTGGTGGGCGTGACCGGCAGCACCACGGGCGTGCCGTGCGTCTTGACCACGAGCGTGCCGGTGCCCTGGAACTGCATCGTGAACAGAGCGCCCCCGGGGATGCCGTGTCCCTCGATCCGGCGAACCTCGTACTGGAGGCTCTCGTCGAAGGCGAGGACGTTCTCGGCGGACACGCAGATCGCGTCGCCCTGGAGTTCGACGGGGTGCAGATAGGTGGCCTGCTCGGCGAGGAACACCTGCCCCTGGCCGGTGCAGCGCATCAGCTGCATCTCCTGGCCGGTGGCGTTGCCCACCACCCGGCCCATGATGCCGGCGCCCTTGTAGGCGAAGTCGACCTTGCCCTGGTAGAGCACCATGCTGCCCTGACGCGCGAGCACGGGCTGGCCGCCGACGCCGAGGTCGACGCGGACCAGCTTGCTGTTCTGCAGGGTCCAGCGCTGCCCGGTGGGCGTCTCCTTGAACTTCTGCAGAGCGGCCCCGACACCGGCACCACCCTGGGGAGCGCCCTGCGGGACGCCGTACGCCTGCTGTCCCGGGACCTGCCCGAAGGGCGGCTGCTGACCGTAACCGGCGGGCGGGGTCGGCTGGCCGTACCCCGGAGGCGGGGTCGGCTGTCCGTAACCGGGCGGCGGGGCGGGGGCCTGGGGGGCCGGCGGCTGGCCGTAGCCGGGCGGCGGCGGGGCGGTCTGGCCGGGAGGCTGTCCGTACGGCTGCTGCTGGGGCGGCTGGCCGTAGGGCGCGGGCGCAGGGGCCGGGGGCGGGACGGGGGCGACGCCGGGCGGGCTCATCGGCGCGACGAGGGTGGGCGCGGCGTGCACGTCCGGGGCGGGAGCCGGCGCAGGGGGCGGCGGGGTCGAACCCGGCGGCGGCGCGAAGCCCTGGACGGGCTGCGGGGCTGGGGCCGGCGCGGCCGGGGCGGCGAAGGCGGGCGGGGCGAAGCCGGGGGCTGCGCCGGTCTGCGGCTGCTGCGGTGCGGGGGCCGCGGGTGCCTCCTCCTCCATGACCTCGCCGCCGAAGTTCTTCAGCAGCGCCTCCAGGCCGCCGTCGAAGCCCTGTCCGACGGCCGCGAACCGCCACACGTCCTTCAGGTAGAAGTCACCGAGCATCACGGCCCGCTCGGTGGAGAACTCCGAGCCGTTGAAGGAGTAGCGGGCCACCTCCTCGCCGCCCGCGACGATGCGGATGTACCCGGGGGCGATCTGCGACATCTGCCCGGCGCCGTCGAGGGTCGCCGTAAAGGACAGCTTCTGGATCTGCGGCGGGATCCCGTCGAGCGTGATCCGGAAGGACTCCGTGTCACCGGCCTGGGCGCCCAGGAGCTGGATGGACTCCTCGGGGGACTTCGGCTGGTTGAAGAACACGAAGTAGCGGTCGTCCGAGAGCCGTTCGTCGGCGTCGAGACCGAAGCAGCTGATGTCGAACGTCAGTCCGGGGCCGCTGATCTGCACGCCTACGTACAGATCGGTGCCCGCGGTGAGGTCACTGATCCTGGCCTTGTGGCCGCGTTGGAATTCCCTGGCCATGCGTAACGACCGTCCCCCATCCCGAATGTGAGTGCGTCGCGCAAGGCTAACGGCTAACTCGGACACCGGAAGAAGTCGGTACAGACCCGGTACACAAGACCGGGAGGGCGCTCACTCGCCGCGGGTGGGCGCAGAATGCGGCAACCGGTCGGCGGCGACCACCCCTTCGAGGTAGCCCCGGGCCCTCTCGGTGCGTGGATAGGCGTCCAGGAGCCGCCAGAACCGGGGCCCGTGTCCGGGCACGAGCAGATGCGCCAGCTCATGCAGCAGGACGTAGTCGATCACGTACTCGGGCATGCCCTGCAGCCGGTGCGAGAGACGGATGCTGCCCTCGGCGGGGGTGCACGATCCCCAGCGGGTGTTCTGGTTGGTGACCCAGCGCACCGAGGTGGGCCGGGCCCGGCCGTCGAAATACTGCGCGGACAGCCGCGTGGCCCGCTCGGTCAGCTCGTCGTCGCCGAGGACCCGTTTGCTCTCCTGGGCGGCCAGCTTGTCGAGCATGACGGTGACCCAGCGCTGCTCCTCCGCCTCGGACATCCGGGCGGGGATGAGCACGACGGTGCGATCGCCCTCGCGGTACGCGGAGACCGTCCGGCGGCGCCGGGTGCTTCTGCGGACCTCGATCGCGCTCGCCCCCGAGCCGCTCGGCGGCTGGCTCGTCGTGCTGCGCTGTGGTGCTCCGGCGCGGTGGAGTGGGTCGGCGGACACGCCCCGACGTTACCCGCTGCACACGGGGGAAGTCCCGCCTCCGGGACGGTTCCGTGCCGATCCCCCACCGAGCGTTTGATTTGTACGACGAATACCCACCGCCTGTGGACAACTTTCGGTGCCCTCCGTCACGGCCGGGCATGCTGGTCCTCGCCGGGTGATCCGCGATCGACCGACCGTCGACCGCTCCACGACCGACCTCGCCCGGCGTACGGGGATGTTCTACGACGGGCATGTCCCACCAGGGGCGTGCTCCACGAGGGCTACGGGGGCCTGACATGGATGCTGTGGACGTGGCGGTTCCGGCCGTTCCGATGATGAAGCCCGCGCTCAGGCGCGGCTGGCGTGATCTCAACACCGTGCAGTTCGGGATGGCACCGGCGCACGCGCTGACGCTGGGCCCGATGGACCCGGCGACGGCCAGTTTCCTCGACCTGCTCAACGGCACCCGCGGGCTGCCGCTGCTGCGCGAGGAGGCCCGCCGCATGGGCCTGCCCGAGGGGCATGTGGACACGCTGGTCGGCAGACTGTCCCGGGCGGGGCTGCTGGATGACGCGAAGGGCGGCGGGCCGGCCGCCGACGCCCTGCGCCGCAGCAAGGACACCCTCGAGAGACTGCGCCCGGACCTCGCCTCCCTGTCCCTGCTCACCGGCGAACCCGGCGACGCCATCGACCGTCTCGCCGCCCGGCGCTCACTGCGCGTGCAGGTGGTGGGCGCGGGCCGGGTGGGTGCGACGCTGGCCTCACTGCTCGCGGGCGCCGGCGTCGGCGAGATCGACGTGCGCGACATCGGCCCGGTGGAACCGTGGGACGTGGCGCCGGGCGGACTGCCCGCCGAGTCCCTCGGCGCCCGCAGGGACGAGGCCGCCCGGCAGGCGGTACGCCGCTCCACCCCCGGCCGCCCGCCCCGCCGCGGTACCGCGGCACCCGTGCCGGCCGGCGACCCCGGGTTCTCGCTGGTGATCCTCGCCCCACGGGACGACGTCGCCGTGCACGCGCCCGCGCCCTCCGCCGCCGAACCCCTCATCACTTCGGGTACGCCTCATCTGTACGCCGGCGTCGTGGAGGCCACCGGTGTCGTCGGCCCCCTCGTCCTGCCGGGCGAGACGGGCTGCGCCGGCTGTCTGCACGAGGGGCGCACCGACCGGGACCCTGCGTGGCCCCGTCTGGTCGCCCAGTGGCGCTCGGGTTCGGGCAGGTCGCGGCAGGTGCGCGCATGCGATCTGACCCTGGCGACAACGGTCGCCGGGCTGGCGGCCGCGCACGCGCTCGCGTTCCTGGACGGCATGGTGCCGACCAGCGCCGGTGCCCGCTGGGAGGTGTCCCTGCCCGGTCTGAACTGGCATGCCCGACCGGTCTGGGCGCACCCCGCATGCCCCTGCGGCGCAGCGGAGAAAGGTAAGAAGGGGGAACAGGCCGCCGAGCACGGGAACCGGCACGAGACAATGGACGAGCAGACGCCGAATGAGTTGGGCCGTAGGGCAGACGCGGCGCGGCCGGCAGGGACTTGGAGGGCGCATGTCTGATCTTCCCCGCAAGGCGGTCACCCGGACCGCCAAGCTCGCCGCGCTCCCGCTCGGCTTCGCCGGGCGGGCGACCTGGGGACTGGGTAAGCGGATCGTCGGCGAGTCGGCGGAGATCGTCGGCCGCGAGTTGCAGCAGCGCACGGCGGAGCAGCTGTTCAAGGTGCTCGGCGAGCTCAAGGGCGGCGCGATGAAGTTCGGCCAGGCCCTGTCCGTCTTCGAGTCGGCGCTGCCCGAGGAGGTCGCCGGCCCCTACCGCGCCGCCCTGACGAAGCTGCAGGAGGCGGCGCCCCCGATGCCGACGCGCACCGTGCACACCGTGCTCGGCGAGCGGCTGGGCGAGAACTGGCAGGAGCTGTTCCTGGAGTTCGAGGACAAGCCGGCCGCCGCGGCCTCGATCGGCCAGGTGCACCGGGGGATCTGGCACGACGGCCGCGAGGTGGCGGTCAAGGTGCAGTACCCGGGAGCCGGCGAGGCCCTGCTGTCCGATCTGAACCAACTGAGCCGTTTCGCCCGTCTGCTGGGCCCGCTCATCCCCGGCATGGACGTCAAGCCCCTGATCGCGGAACTGAGGGACCGTGTCTCCGAGGAACTCGACTACGGGCTGGAGGCCCAGGCCCAGTCGGCGCACGCAGAGGAGTTCACGGACGACCCCGACGTGGTGGTGCCCCGGGTGGTCCACCAGTGCGACCAGGTGCTGATCACCGAGTGGATGGACGGCGTCCCGCTGTCGGAGATCATCGCCGACGGCACCCCGGAGCAGCGCGACCGCGCCGGACAGCTCCTGGCCCGCTTCCTCTTCTCCGGCCCGGCCCGTACCGGCCTGCTGCACGCCGACCCCCACCCCGGAAACTTCCGTCTGCTGCCCGGCGGTCCGGCCGGCGAGGACGACTGGCGCCTGGGCGTCCTGGACTTCGGCACGGTCGACCGGCTCCCGGGCGGTCTGCCCACCCCCATCGGTGATTCACTGCGCATGACCCTCGACGGCGACGCGGAGGCCGTCTACGAACTCCTCCGCGAGGAGGGCTTCGTCAAGGAGTCCATAGAGCTGGACCCGGCCGCCGTCCTCGACTACCTCCTGCCGATCATCGAACCGGCCCGGGCCGACGCGTTCACCTTTACCCGGGGCTGGATGCGCAGTCAGGCGGCCCGTATCGCCGACCCCCGCTCCCCCGCCTACCAACTGGGCAAGCAGCTCAATCTGCCTCCGGCGTACCTGCTGATACACCGGGTGACGCTGAGCACGATCGGGGTGCTGTGCCAGCTCGGGGCGACGGTCCGGCTGCGTGAGGAACTCGAGGAGTGGCTGCCGGGCTTCGTCGTGGAGGAGGGCGACGAGCAGGAGTCGGTCGTGGAGGCCTGATCACCACCAGTCCGAGTCCAGCCGCCCCTCGATCGCCCTGAGGTTCTCCCGCGAACAGGCGTCGCAGAAGTACTGGTGCTTGCCGTTCTCCACGGAGAACGTCCAGGTGGGCTGCGGGCCTTCGGCCCGGCGGCCGCAGCGGGCGCACACCAGGGGCTGGGGCTCCGCGGGGGCGCCCGAGTCGTCGCTGTCCGCGGGAGGACTCGTCATTCGGCGACGATAACGCCGCCGCCGCGGGAACGCCGGGCACAACGCACCGCGGGGGCCGGTCCGTTCGGACCGGCCCCCGCGGGGAGCCACCGCCTCCCAGGTCGGGAGGCCATCGCTTCAGATGTGGTCGGCTACTGCATGACCGCCATGGCGAGCGCGCGGCGGGCGCGCCGCGAGGCACGCTCGGCCCGGCGCTGCATACGGCGGGCGGCCACCAGGCGCGCGGCCGGGCGTTCCCGCTCGGCCTCACGCAGGCGCTCGTGCATATGCGCACGTGCCAGGGCTTCTGGGATGAGTTGCATCTCTCGGGTCCTGTTCTGACGCGAACGGGTCGCGCCGGTCATCGTGGTGTCTTCGATCGCGGAGCCGGCGGGCTCGTTGGTGGACGGCTTCATCGGGGCCTGCTTCTTGGGGTCGTGCGTGAGGGGGCGGTCGATCGTTCCTGTGATGTTCATGCCGTGACCGGGTTCTTGCGCGGGCGGCCACGCGGCCGCTTCCGGGCGACGACGACACCCTGGACGAACAGCTCGCCACCCCAGACGCCCCAGGGCTCACGCCGCTCCTTGGCGCCGGCGAGGCAGGCCTCGATCAGCGGGCAGGTGCGGCAGAGGGACTTGGCGTACTCGACGTCGGCCGGCGACTCGGCGAAGAAGACCTCCGGGTCGTAGGAACGGCAGGGGACGGGTACGCCGAGGTTCTCGATGGCGTCGTCGAGCGCGGTGAGCGCGGTGAGCGGGATCAAGGCGGAGTCCTCCGTGGGGCCGGGCGGCGGGATCGTTTCGGAAGGCGGTACGGACGGGGCGTGCGCTTCGAGTTGCACGATTCGTCTTCCTCGTCTGTTCGTTCCGGTCCTGTTGGACCGGGAGGCGGTTGGTACCCGGTTCTTTTCTTGTTCCGAGGCCCCTTCGCTCCGTCGTCCCCGGTCGGGGACAAACAGAAGGGCCGCGGATCCCGGATGGGGTTCCGCGGCCCTGAAGGCGCCGGCCTGATCGCCGATCAGGCTGGATCACTCCAGGGTTCTGGCCCACGGAAGGCCCACATCAGGTGGTGCTGCTTCGTCTGCTTCCGGCTACCGGCACCGGCCGCCGTAAAGGCATAGGCCTGCGCCTGTGCCGCTACTGCTTCCAGTGCCTTGGTCGGTCGCTCATTGCGCTCACGGATGGGAAGACCCGCGAGAGACACCGAGGACGCCGGACGGACGGCACGGATGCCGGACAGACCGGTGCCCCGGGTGGAGGCGTCGAGCATGCACAGGGAGGCGACGACCGAGCGATCGGTCATTTTGACGGTGGTGGTGGAGCTCTTCTTGATGCTGATCACTGGACTCGCCTCCTCTCGGCGTCTCGGGGGACTGGGGTGAACCAGTCCGACGGGTATGCAAGTAGAACACGGAATCGGGGCCTCCGAGAAGGCCTCCGTCCCCGTGGCTAAGAACCTATGGGGATTGCTGGGGCATGCGCAAACTATTTTTCCGACGAGTTTGCGTCAGTCCTCGTCGTCGCCCTCCGCGAGGTCCTGGCCTGCGCAGATGGCCAGGACATCGGCGCCGTAGCGGTTGAACTTGCGTACTCCGACCCCGGGGATGCGGGCCAGTTCGCCCTCGTCGTCGGGGACTGCCTCGGCGATCGCCATCAGCGTCTTGTCGGTGAAGACGCAGAAGGCGGGCTGCCCGCTGCGCCGCGCCTGTTCCGCACGCCATGCGCGCAACCGCTCGTACAGGCCCTCGTCCATGTCGGAGGGGCACTCCTCACAGCGCATCAGCTTCATCTCGCCCGCCTCGGTGAGCGTGCGCCCGCACACCCGGCAGCGGGCCGGGGTGCGCTGGGCGCGCCGCGGGACGGCCTCCGGTCCTCGGGTGCGTCCGCGCTCGACGCCGCCGGGGCCACCCGCCGCCGTCCGTGCGGCCGATGAGGCGGATCCGGGGCGCAGGCCGTCCAGGAAACGGCTCGGGCGACGGCTCGGGCGACCGCCGGGTGACCGGGACACGGCCCAGGAGACGTGCAGGCGCTCACGGGCGCGGGTGACCCCGACATAGAGGAGACGCCGTTCCTCCTCGATCTGCTCGTCGGTCTTCGCATAGGTGATCGGGACCATGCCCTCGGCGACGCCGACGAGGAAGACGACGTCCCACTCGAGGCCCTTGGCGGAGTGCAGGGAGGCCAGGGTGACACCCTGCACGGTCGGGGCGTGCTGGGCGCCCGCCCGCTCGTCCAGTTCGGCGACGAGGTGGCCGAGGGTGGCGCCGGGCTGGGCGGCGGCGAAGTCCTGGGCGAGGTTGACCAGGGCGGCCAGTGACTCCCAGCGCTCTCTGACGGCACCGGAACCGGCGGGCGGCTGGGGTGTCCAGCCCTCCCCGGACAGCACCGCCCGCACCTGGGAGGGCAGGTCGACGGCGTCGTCGAGGAGGGAGTCGTTGCCGCCGAAGCGGGCCGCCCCCCGCAGGTTGACGATGGCTCTGCGCACCTCCGGCCGGTCGAAGAACCGCTCGGCGCCCCGCAACTGGTAGGGGACTCCGGCGTCGGCGAGGGCCTGTTCATAGGTCTCGGACTGGGCGTTGGTGCGGAACAGGACGGCGATCTCGCTCGCCGGGACGCCCGCCGCGATGAGTTCGGCGATACGGCGGGCGGCGCCCTCGGCCTCGGCGGGCTCGTCGGCGTACTCGGTGAAGAGGGGCTCGGGGCCCGCCGAGCGCTGGGAGACCAGCTCCAGGCGGTGGTCGGCGGCGCGGCCGCGGGCCTGGGCGAGCAGGCCGTTGGCGAGGTGGACGACCTGGGGGGTGGAGCGGTAGTCGCGGACCAGCTTGACGACGGTGGCTCCGGGATGGCGGGTGCGGAAGTCGAGGAGGTGGTCGGGAGTTGCTCCGGTGAACGAGTAGATCGTCTGGCTGGCGTCGCCGACCACGCAGAGGCTGTCGCGCTCGCCGAGCCACAGTTCCAGCAGGCGCTGCTGGAGGGGGCTGACGTCCTGGTACTCGTCGACCACGAAGTGCTGGTACTGGGCCCGCACCTGCTCGGCGATGTCGTGGCGGTCCTGGAGGACGGCGACGGTCAGCAGCAGGACGTCCTCGAAGTCGATGACGGAGCGGTCCCGCTTGAGGTCCTCGTAGACGGAGTAGAGCTGGGCGATCTCGGCCGGGTCGCGGGGGGCCTCCCGGCCGGCCTTGGCGGCGGCCGCCGCGTAGTCGGCGGGGACGGTCTGGGTGACCTTGGACCACTCGATCTCGGCGGTGACGTCGCGCAGTTCACCCCGGTCGAGGCGGATGCGGCAGGCGGCGGCCGCGTCGGCGACGAGCTGGATCTTGCGGTCGACGAGCCGGGGCATGGACCCGCCGACCGCTTTCGGCCAGAAGTACTGCAGTTGACGCAGGGCGGCGGAGTGGAAGGTGCGTGCCTGGACGCCGGCGGCGCCGAGCTGACGGAGCCGGCCGCGCATCTCGCCCGCGGCTCGGTTGGTGAACGTGACGGCCAGCACGCTGGACGGCTGGAGGATCCCGGCGCGCACCCCGTAGGCGATCCGGTGCGTGATCGCCCGGGTCTTGCCCGTGCCGGCGCCCGCGAGCACGCACACCGGGCCGCGCAGGGCGGTGGCCACCTCGCGCTGCTCGGGGTCGAGCCCTTCGAGCACCGCGTCGGCCGAGTCGGGGACCTGCGGGAAGAGCGTGGAGTGCGTTGCTGCTGTCACACCGCCATGCTGCCAGGTCGGCGGAGACGGGTGCGGCGGTTGTCCACAGGCAGGGGCTCGTAGTCGTACTAATGCGGCAGGCGTCACGTCGGGCGGGGCCCCGTGCGCGGGAATGGTGGCTGTTTCACGTACGTTCCCCCTCTGCGAGCACCGATCCCCCAAGCAGTTGAGGAGCGCGAGAGACATGCCGGGCACTGTGACGATGTACAGCACCACGTGGTGCGGCTACTGCCGTCGGCTGAAGAGCCAGCTGGACCGCGAGGGCATCACGTACGACGAGATCAACATCGAGCAGGACCCGGAGTCCGCGGCGTTCGTCGAGAAGGCGAACGGCGGCAACCAGACCGTCCCGACCGTGCTGTTCCCCGACGGTTCGACGCTGACGAACCCGTCGCTGGCGCAGGTGAAGCAGAAGATCGGCGCGTAAGCGCTCCCTGGTTCGCCCAAAAGGCGGTTCCCGAGGCGACTCGGGAACCGCCTTTTGTGCTTCCGGCCTTGTCACACGCTCCGCGTGGGCAGGGGCTTGCCGTACCAGAGTTCGATCAGGCGGGCCGCGATCGAGATGCCGTACGGCGGGAGGACCTCGCCGGAGTCGAAGGCGGCGCCCAGTTCGTCGCGGGAGAACCAGCGGGCCTCGTGGATCTCGTCGCCGTCGACCTCGATCTCGGTCGAGGTGGCATGGGCCATGAAGCCGAGCATCAGGCTGGACGGGAAGGGCCAGGGCTGGCTGGCGACGTACTCGACCTGGCCGACGTCGATGCCGGCCTCCTCGAAGACCTCGCGCCGCACGGCCTGCTCGATGGACTCCCCGGGTTCGACGAAGCCGGCGAGCGTCGAGAAACGGCCCTCGGGCCAGTGGACCTGCCGGCCGAGCAGGATGCGGTCGTCGGCATCGGTGACCGCCATGATCACGGCAGGATCGGTGCGCGGGTAGTGCTCGGCGCCGCAGGCCGGGCAGCGGCGGATGTGGCCGGCGGCGGCGATCACCGTGCGCTCGCCGCAGCGGGAGCAGAACCGGTGAGTGCGCTGCCAGTTCTCCAGGCCGACCGCGTGCACCATGAGACCCGCGTCACGCGGGGACAGCAGCAGACCGGCCTCGCGCAGGCCCGCGGGCCGTGCGGACTGGTCGATGCGTCCGGGCAACGCGTCCTTCTGGAGGGCGAAGTAGCTGACGCCGTCCGCGTCGGTGCCGAGGAAGTAGCGGTGCGCCTCGGTCAGGGGGGCTTCGAAGGAGGGGGTCATGACGAGTTCGGTACGGCCGTCGGGCGTCTCGTCGATGAGGACCTGCCCGCCGGAGACCACGAAGCAGCGGGTCGTGGGGTGGCTCCAGGCCGCCGCGAGCCAGGCCTCGTCGAGCCGGTGGTGGGCGGCGCGGTCGATGCCGCTCGGGGCGGTGAGCGAGATGGGTCGGTCGGCGGTGTGGTCGGTCCAGGTGGTCACGGGTGCTTCCAACTCCCCCAGGGCAACGGATTGTTTCGGCGGGCGGTTCGGCGGGGCGTACGGCGGGCGGCGACCGGGACCGGACGGTGCGGGGGCGTCGCCCCCAGTGTGCCCCGCGCGCGGTGTCGTCCCGGACTGCGCGGGCGGCTCAGGGCGCATGACGCCAGGTGTCCGCGAGGTCGCCCCACAGGTACGCGGTGGTCTCGACGCCCTTGAGGAGCAGGTCGATCTCGACCTTCTCGTTCGGCGCGTGCCAGCCGTCGGAGGGGACGGAGATGCCGAGGAAGAGCACCGGCGTCCCGAGGACCTCCTGGAGGTCGGCGGCCGGCCCCGAGCCGCCCTCGCGTGTGAAGCGGATCGGCCGGCCGAAGGCGCGGCCCATGGCGCGCGCCACGGACTGCAGGGCCGGGTGGTCCAGCGGTGTCAGACACGGGCGCGTGGCCGCGCCGAAGGTGATCTCGTGGCGGATCCCGGCGGGCACCTGCTCGGCAGCCCACGCGCGGACGGCCTTCTCGATGTGGTCGGGGTCCTGTCCCGCGACCATCCGGAAGGACAGCTTCACCATGGCCGAGGAGGGGATGATCGTCTTGCTGCCGGGGCCCTGGTAGCCGCCGCCGATGCCGTTGACCTCGGCGGTGGGGCGGGCCCAGACGCGCTCCAGGGTGGTGTGTCCGGCCTCGCCGTGGGTGGCGTGGGACTTGGCGGTGCGCAGCCACTCCTGCTCGTCGAAGGGCAGCTCGGCGAAGAGTTCGCGTTCGCGGTCGGTGAGCTCGACGACGCCGTCGTAGAAGCCGGGGACGGCCACGCGCCCGTGCTCGTCGTGCAGGGCGGCGACCAGGCGGGCGGCCGCCGTGGCCGGGTTGGGCACGGCACCGCCGAAGGAGCCGGAGTGGATGTCCTGGTCGGGGCCGAAGAAGTGAATCTCGCACTCGGCGAGGCCGCGCATGCCGGTGCACACCGTGGGGGTGTCCGCGGACCACATGCCGGTGTCGGAGACGATCACCGCGTCGGCGGCCAGCCGGTCGGCGTGCTGCTCGACGAGGGCGCGGAAGTGCGGCGACCCGGACTCCTCCTCCCCCTCGACCAGGAGCTTCAGGGTGACCGCGGGGGCGGTGCGGCCGGTGGCGGTGAGGTGGGCGCGGACGCCGAGGGTGTGGAAGAACACCTGACCCTTGTCGTCGACCGCCCCGCGCGCGTGGAGGCGGTTGTCGCGGACGACGGGCTCGAAGGGCTCGCTGTCCCAGCCGTCCTCAAGGGCGGCGGGCTGGACGTCGTGATGGCCGTACACCAGGACCGTCGGTGCCCCGGGATCGGCGGCGGGCCACTCGGCGAAGACGGCGGGGGCACCCGGGGTCTCCCAGACCTCCGTGGTCGGGAAGCCGGTCTCCCGGAGCCTGGCGGCGAGCCAGTCGGCGCTGCGGCGTACATCGGGCGCGTGGTCGGGCTGGGCCGACACGGACGGGATGCGCAGCCATTCCGCGAGGTCCTCGAGGAAGGCGGCACGGTGGTGCTCGATATACGCGCGGACGGCGCTGACGGCACTGTCAACGGACTGGCTCATGGTCACGAGCCTATCGGCCCGCACCGACATCCTGGTTGGGCGGTTCCTCACAGTTTGCTTGCGCGGCCGGCCCCTCCAGCAGCAGCCGCTCCAGCGCGGCCCGGTCCTGCAGACCCTGTGGTCGTACTACCTCACCGGTTCGGACGTACAGGAACGCCGCGTTGACGGACTCCAGCGGAACGCCCTGCTGCTCGGCCCAGGCGAGCCGGTACAGGGCGAGCTGGAGAGGGTCGGCGGTGCGATTGCGGCTGGTCTTCCAGTCGACGATCTCGTACGTCGTCCCCTCGCCGTCGCCCTCCTTGTAGACGGCGTCGATCCGGCCCCGGACCACCCGGCCGGCGATGACAAGCTGGAAGGGTGCCTCGACGCGGTGGGGTGTGCGGTGGGCGTACTCGGTGCGCTCGAAGGCGTCCTTGAGGGCTTCCAGGTCGCGTTCGTCGGCGATCTCGGCCTCGCTGCCGGGCAGTTCTTCCGGCTCCAGCACGGGCAGGGTCAGTTCCTCGAAGCGGGCCTCGACCCAGGCGTGGAAGCGGGTGCCCCGGCGCGCGGCGGGTTGCGGGGGGCGTGGCATGGGGCGGGCGAGTTCCTGTGCGAAACCGTCCGGGTCGGCGGCCAGCCGCAGCACCTGGGAGGCGGTGAGCGAGGCGGGCAGGGGGACGTCGGTGACGGCCTCGCGCGCGCGGAGGAGTTCACCGGTGAGGGCGTCGAGGTCGCGGTCCCAGGAGGCGATGGCGCGGGCTTCCTCCGGGGTGAGCCGGGTGGGGGCCGTCGCGGGCGCCGTCCGGCGCGCGCGTGCGCTCTCGTCGATGCCGCGTTCCGGGGCTCCGGCCTGGTGCGGGACGGCCGGGCGGTCCGTGGACAAGGAGTCCCAGTCGGCGGGCTCCTCGTCCGGGAAGGGGTCCTCCGCGTACGGCTCGTCGTCGCCCGGGGGCGGCGGCCAGTCCGGATCCTGGTGGTCGTCGGGGTCGTGCATGGCCGCGGGGTGGACCTCCTCGTGGGAGGCGAGGTCATCCAGGTGGGCCAGGACGGTCTCGGCCGCGGCCCGTCGACGGGTGAGGGACGCCTCGTCGAGGGGCAGGGGCCAGACCTGGTCGGCGTCGGCGGCGTGCAGGGCGGGGTTCTCCGCGTCCTCGGCCGGCTCGTCGGCCCAGGCCTCGATCTCGCCGTACCCGGCCTCGCAGTGGTCGTGGAGGGCCTGCAGGAAGTCGGAGGGGCCTCGCGGCTTCTTCTGGGTGGGGCCCCACCAGTGGCCGGAGCCGAGCAGAAGGGTGCGCGGGCGGGTGAAGGTGACGTAGCCCAGGCGGAGTTCCTCGGTGTGCTGGTGGTCCTTCATCGCCTCCTGGAAGGCCTTCAGACCGCGCGCGTCCCAGGACGTGACGTCGGGCAGGGTGTCGGCGTCGCCGCGCAGTTCGTGCGGCAGCACCTTGCCCTGCGCGGTCCACTTCTCCCGGCCCTTGGTGCTGGGGAAGGTGTCCTTGACCAGGCCGGGGACGGCGACGACGTCCCACTCCAGGCCCTTGGACTTGTGGGCGGTGAGCACCTTCACGGTGTTCTCGCCGCCCGGGAGGGCGTTGTCCAGGCCCTTCTCGTACTGGGCGGCCGTCCGCAGGAAGCCGAGGAAGGCGAGCAGGGTCGCCTCGCCGTCGCCGGCGGCGAAGGAGGCGGCGATGTCCAGGAAGTTCGACAGGGTCTCGCGGCGCCGGGCGGCCAGGGCGTGCGGGGACGCGGACAGCTCGACCTCCAGGCCGGTGACGGCGAGGACCCGGTGCAGCACGTCCATCAGCGGGTCCGCCAACGACCGTCGCAGATCGCGCAGTTCGGCGGCGAGGCGGGCGAACCGCACGCGCGCGTCGGGCGAGAACGGCAGCCCGTCGTCCTCCTGCTCGGCGTCCAGCGGCAGTTCCAGGAAGGTCTCCAGGGCGTCCGCGAGCGATATCACCTCGGACGGGTCGACCCCCTCCACGGCCTCGGCGAGCCTCCGGTCCCGGTCGTCGCCGGTTTCCACGCGCGCGTGGGCGACGAGCAGCCGGGCACGGCGCCCCAGGAGGGCGAGGTCGCGCGGGCCGATGCGCCAGCGCGGGCCGGTCAGCAGGCGCACCAGGGAGGCGTTGGCTCCGGGGTCCTGGAGGACCTCGCAGACGGCGACCAGATCGGCGATCTCGGGCAGGTGCAGCAGCCCGGACAGGCCGACGACCTCGACGGGGACGTCCCGGGAGACCAGGGCGCCCTGGATCTCGGCGAAGTCCGTCGCCGTACGGCACAGGACGGCGATCTCGCCGGGCGCCTTGCCGGTGCGTACCAGGTGGGCGATGGAGTCGGCGACCCACTCGATCTCCTCGGCGTGGGTGGCCAGCAGCGCGCAGCGGACCATGCCGTCGCGCTCGGCGCCCGGGGCGGGACGCAGGGCCTCCACGCCCGCGTGCATGGCCCGCAGGGGCTCGGCGAGGCCGTTGGCGAGGTCGAGGAGGTGGCCGCCGCTGCGACGGTTCTCGCTGAGCGCCTGGCGGGTCGCGGGGCGGCCGTCGGGGTGCGCGAAGTGCTCCGGGAAGTCGTCGAGGTTGGCGACGGAGGCGCCGCGCCAGCCGTAGATCGCCTGGCAGGGGTCGCCGACGGCGGTCACCGGGTGGCCGGTGCCGTTGCCGAACAGGCCTGCCAGGAGGACGCGTTGGGCCACCGAGGTGTCCTGGTACTCGTCGAGAAGGACCACCCGGAACTCGTCGCGCAGGATCCGGCCCACCTCGGGGATCCGCGCGAGCCGCGCGGACAGGGCGATCTGGTCGCCGAAGTCGAGCAGGTCGCGTTCGCGTTTGGCGGCGCGGTAGCGGACCACCAGGTCGGCGAGTTCCCGGCGGGCGGCGGCGGCCTTGGGGACCTGCCGCAAGGCGTCGTTGCTGAGCCGGACACCCTCCAGGGTGGCGAGCAGTCCGGCGTCGTACGTCCGCACGTCCTCGGGCCGTACGAGGTGCTCGGCGAGTTCGGAGTCCAGGGCGAGCAGGTCGCTGACGAGGTCGGCGAAGGAGCGGGTGAGCGCGGGGTAGGGGCCGGGGGCCTCCCTCAGCACACGCGCCGCGAGCTGGAAACGGGTGGCGTCGGCGAGCAGCCGGGAGGTCGGCTCCAGGCCGATACGCAGGCCGTGGTCGGTCAGCAGGCGGCCCGCGAAGGCGTGGTAGGTGGAGATCACCGGCTCGCCCGGCGGGTTGTCGGGGTCGATGACGTCCGGGTCGGTGACGCCCGCCTTGATCAGCGCCTTGCGCACGCGTTCGGCGAGCTCGCCGGCCGCCTTGTTGGTGAAGGTGAGGCCGAGGACCTGCTCGGGGGCGACCTGGCCGGTGCCGACCAGCCAGACCACGCGGGCCGCCATCACCGTCGTCTTGCCCGAGCCTGCTCCGGCCACGATCACCTGCGGGGCGGGCGGCGCGATGATGCAGTCCGTCTGCTCCGGGGTGAACGGGATCCCGAGGAGTTCCTTGAGCTGATCGGGATCGGTGATACGGGGCGGCACGTCAGAGAGGCTAGCGGCGGCCACTGACAGCGGAGGCCGGATCGCCCCCGGAGCCGGGGAAAAACGCAGGTCGGCGCACGGGGTGTCGTCGATCACCCGGGTTACTCGACGACGTGCCGTCCCTCCGGCCGGGCACTGCAGGACGCCTGGAACGCGCAGTGGGCACAGTGTTGTCCGGTGGTCGGCGTGAACCGTTCGTCGAGCACCTTCCCGGCGGCCGTGGCCAGCAACTCGCCGACCCACTCCCCTTCCAGCGGTTCCTGGGCCTGCACCCTGGGCAGGGCCTCGCCGCCGTCGCGCTGGGCGGCGCCTTGGCGCAGCTGGACCAGTTCGGCGCCGCCGGGCTCGGGGCGGGCCCCGTCGAACGCCTCGTCCACGGCGCCCTCGCGGACGGCGAGCTGGTAGACGGCGAGCTGGGGGTGGCGGGCCACCTCGGCCTTGCTGAGGGGCTGTTTGCCGGTCTTGAAGTCGACGACGTAGGCCCGCCCTTCGCCGTCCGCCTCCACGCGGTCCATCTGGCCGCGGATGCGGACCTCGTAGTCGCCCGCTTCGAGGGTGACGTCGAAGTCGTGCTCGCTGGCCACGGGGGTGCGGCCGGTGCGGTCCATGACGTGCCACTTCAGGAAGCGTTCGAGCGCCACGCGCGCGTTCTCCTTCTCCTGCGCCGACTTCCACGGCGCGTCGAAGGCGAGCGCGTTCCACACGGAGTCGAGGCGCTCCATGAGGACGGCGAGATCGGCGGGGGTGTGCCCGGAGGCGACCTCGTCGGCGAGGACGTGCACGACGTTGCCGAAACCCTGGGCGGCCGTCGCCGGTGCGTCGGCCTTCACCTCGCGGCCCAGGAACCACTGCAGGGCGCAGGTGTTGGCGAGCTGGTCGAGGGCGCTGCCGGAGAGCACGACGGGCTGGTCGCGGTTGCGCAGGGGCACCTTGCTCTCGGTCGGCTCGTACATGCCCCACCAGCGGTAGGGATGGGCCGAGGGGACGAGCGGGCGGCCGTCCTCGTCGGCGAGCGCGGCGAGACGGGCCAGCCGGTGGGCGGCGGCCTCCCTGAGGGTGTCCGAGACGCGCGGGTCGACCGTCGTGGCGCGCAGTTCGGCGACGAGCGCGGCGACGGAGAGCGGGCGGCGGGGGCGGCCGGTGACGTCCTTGGGTTCGACGCCGAGTTCGGTGAGGAAGCGGGAGGGCTGGTCGCCGTCGTCGGCGGCGGCCTTCACGGCGGTGACGACGAGTCGTTCACGCGCGCGTGTGGCGGCGACGTAGAACAGCCGGCGCTCCTCCGCGAGCAGCGCGCCCGGGGTGAGCGGTTCGGCGAGTCCGTCGCGCCCGATGCGGTCGGCCTCCAGCAGCGAGCCGCGGCGGCGCAGGTCGGGCCACAGGCCCTCCTGCACACCGGCGACGACGACCAGGCGCCACTCCAGCCCCTTGGAGCGGTGCGCGGTCATCAGACGTACCGCGTCGGGACGGACCGCGCGTCGTGTGAGGGTGTCGGCGGCGATGTCCTCGGAGTCGATCTCCTCCAGGAAGTTGAGGGCGCCCCGGCCGCCGGTGCGCTCCTCCGCGCGCGCGGCGGTCGCGAACAGCGCGCAGACGGCGTCCAGATCACGGTCGGCGTTGCGTCCGGCCGCGCCGCCGCGCCGGGCGGACCGCTCCAGGCGCGCGGGCCAGGGTGTGCCCTCCCAGAGGTCCCACAGCGCCTCTTCGGCCGTACCGCCGCCCGCGAGGCGCTCCCGGGCCTTGCGCAGCAGCGCGCCGAGCCGCTGGGCGCCCCGCGCGTACGCGGGGTCGTGCACGGCCAGGCGCTCCGGCTCGGCGAGCGCCCGCGTGAGCAGCTCGTCGGACGGCGGCGGCAGGGGGTTGCCCCCGGCCCGCTCCTCGTCGCGCAGAGCACGGCCGAGACGGCGCAGGTCGGCGGCGTCCATCCCGGCGAGGGGTGAGGCGAGGAGGCTGAGGGCGGTTTCGGTGTCGAGCCAGCAGGGCTCGTTCCCGTCCTCGTCGTCTCCCCGCACGCCCCCGTCGGCCACTCCTGAGGCCGTCTCCGCCGTCGCCACCGCCCGTAGGGCCGTCAGCAGGGGGGCCACCGCCGGTTCGTGGCGCAGGGGGAGGTCGTCGCCGTCGATGTCCAGGGGGACGCCGGCCGCGGTGAGGGCTCGGCGGACCGTCGGGATGGTGCGGGAGCCGGCGCGGACCAGGACGGCCATCTCACCCCAGGGGACGCCGTCCTCCAGGTGGGCCCGGCGGAGGATGTCGGCGATGTTGTCGAGTTCCGTACCGGGCGTCGGATACGTGAAGACCTCGACGCTGCCGCCGTCCCGTACCGGGGCGAGCTCGCGGTGCGCCCGAACCTTCTCCGCCGGAAGACGGGTCAGGGGCATGCGCTGCGTGAGCAGACGGGTCGCGGCGAGCAGGGCGGCGCCAGAGCGACGGGAGGTACGCAGGACCTCCACGGGCGCCGGACGGCCGTCCGCGCGCGGGAAGGTCTCCGGGAACTCCAGGATGCCGTTGACGTCGGCGCCACGGAACGCGTAGATCGACTGGTCGGGGTCGCCGAAGGCGACCAGGGTGCGGCCGCCGCCCGCGAGGGCGTGCAGCAGCCGTACCTGGGCCGCGTCGGTGTCCTGGTACTCGTCCACCAGTACGGCGTCGTACTGCGCCGCCAGCCGTTCGGCGACCTCGGGGCGGCGGACGAGGAGGACCGCGCGATGGACCAGCTCCGCGTAGTCGAGCACACCCTGCATGTCGAGCACGTCCAGGTACTCGGCGAGGAAGGCGGCCGCGGCACGCCAGTCGGGGCGCCCGATGCGTCGGGCGAAGGCGTCCAGGGCGCCGGGGCCGAGGCCCAGTTCACGGCTGCGGGCGAGGACGGCCCGGACCTCGTCGGCGAAGCCCCGGGTTGTCAGACAGGCGCGCAGTTCGTCGGGCCAGCGCACGTGCGCGAGACCGAGCCGCTGCAGGTCCGGCTGACCGGCGAGCAGTTCACGGACGGCGACGTCCTGCTCGGGACCGGACAGCAGCCGCAGCGGCTCCACGAACAGGTCGCTGTCCTGGTGGGCGCGGACCAGGGCGTAGCAGAACGAGTGGAAGGTGGTCGCCCGGGGCGCGCGGGCGGCCCCCACGCGCAGCGCCATGCGGTCGCGCAGTTCGACGGCCGCCTTGCGGCTGAACGTCAGCACCAGGATGCGCTCGGGGTCACCGCCACGGGCGATTCGCGCCGCCACCGACTCGACGAGCGTGGTGGTCTTTCCGGTGCCCGGCCCTGCCAGGACGAGCAGCGGACCGCCGGTGTGGTCAACCACGGAGCGCTGTGCGGCGTCCAGACGAGGGGGGACCGGTCGGGCGGGCGGGGTACGCACCAGTCGGTAAGCGCCACGGTTCCCCTGTCGCACCGGGGGGTGCGACAGGCGCCTGGTGGAGGAAGAGGAGCTCACGTGGTTCGCCGGTCCTGGTGGGTGTGCTGGTTGTCGGACCACCGTGCGTGCGGGGCGGTGATCGGGGGGTGAGGGGGGAACGCGCAGCCGACGCTACGCCGACGGGCGACTCGGAAGCAGAGCTTCCGCTTCTTCCCTCCGGCCACTCGCGACACGTACGCCCCTCGCCCCACGAACGTACGTCATGGCACGGACGTGCCCCGCTTCCCCCGTACGGATCACGGGTCACACACGGGTTCGCCCGATGGCGGAAGCTGTCAGGTGTGACCCTCCGCGCGTCCGCCGCCGTCCCACCGCGCGCGCTTCATGTCGAGGCGCGGCAGATGGCCCTCGGCTGCCCTGCTCGCCTCCTTCAGCGGAGTGCCCTCGACGCGGTAGTGGTCGAGCGCGCGCAGTTCGTGTCCGGGGAGCAGGACGCCGTCCGCGCGGACCACGCGCCACCACGGCACCGCTCCCCCGTAGAGGGCCATCACCCGGCCCACCTGGCGCGGGCCGCCCTCCTCCAGCCACTCGGCGACGTCGCCGTACGTCATGACACGCCCGGGCGGGATCAGTTCGGCGACCTCGAGGACGCGCTCGGCGTACTCCGGCAGCGCGTCCGGACCGTCCTCGGGCGGCAGGCTCTCCTCACTCATCCGGCCCATCCTGCCGCACCCCACCGACAGTGTGACGCGCTGGCCACTGTGCGTATCCCTCGCCCCCGCGCGTGGCTTCGGGCAGACTGTGCGCCCCCGCGTCCGCACCCTGATGCCCCCGCGTGTCGGTGGGACATGCCACCATCATGCGAGCGGTGACCGGTGATACGAGATCAAGAAGAGACGATGAAGCAGCAGGGTGTGCACCCGGAGGACGCGCCGAACGCGTCCGACGCTTCGTCGCGCCCGGACACCGACCCCGACACCGAGAGCGCCTCCGGGAAGGAACCCGGCGGGGACGACGCGCAGTTCGTCGAAGAGGCCCACATCGACGAGGTGGAGGGCGACGAACCGCTCCTGCCCGCGCGCGTGCACCGGCCCTCCGACCTGATGCGCCTTCTGGTGGGGCTGCTCGGGATCATCCTGCTCCTCGCGATCGCCGCCTTCGCGCACGGCACCACCTCGGGGCTCGAACAGGACATCAACAAGGGCACCGGTCAGGCGCCCGACCTGCTCATCAAGATCGCCGGGCTGGCCTCGAGCATCGCGATCCTGCTGGTGCCGGTCGCCTTCGCGATCGAGCGGCTGATCAAGCGGGACGGGCTGCGCATCGCCGACGGCGTGCTCGCGGCGGTCCTGGCACACGGCGTGACGCTCGCGACCGACCTGTGGGTGGCCAAGGGCGCCCCGGGCTCCATCCAGGAGGCGCTCACCCAGCCCTCCCCCGGCGACATCCACGCGCTGACCGATCCCGTGCACGGCTATCTCGCCCCGGTCATCGCGTACATGACCGCCGTCGGCATGTCCCGGCGGCCGCGCTGGCGCGCGGTGCTGTGGATCGTGCTGCTCCTCGACGCGTTCTCGATGCTCGTCACCGGCTACACGACACCGTTCTCGATCATCCTGACGGTGCTGATCGGCTGGAGCATCGCCTACGGAACGCTCTACGCGGTCGGCTCGCCCAACGTCCGCCCCACCGGGCGGACGCTGATGGCGGGCCTGCGGCACGTGGGGTTCCGCCCGGTCACGGCGGCCCGCGAGGAGATGCCGGAGAACCCGGAGACCGGCGACCGGGGCCGGCGCTACTTCGTCACCCTCGAGGACGGCCCGCCACTGGACGTCACGGTGGTCGACCGGGAGCAGCAGGCGCAGGGCTTCTTCTACCGCGCATGGCGCAACCTGACCCTGCGCGGCTTCGCCACCCGCAGCAGCCTCCAGTCGCTGCGCCAGGCCCTGGAGCAGGAGGCGCTGCTGGCGTACGCGGCCATCGCGGCCGGCGCCAACGCCCCCAAGCTGATCGCGACCTCCGAACTCGGCCCCGACGCGGTGATGCTGGTCTACGAGCACACCGGCGGACGCACGCTCGACTCCCTGACGGACGACGAGATCACCGACGCACTGCTGCACGACACCTGGCACCAGGTACGCGCGCTGCAGTCCCGGCGCATCGCGCACCGCAGGCTGGTGGGCGACGCGATTCTGGTGGATCGTTCCGGCACGGTCATCCTGACCGACCTGCGCGTCGGCGAGATCGCGGCCGGCGATCTGCTGCTGCGCATGGACGTCTCGCAGCTCCTGGTGACGCTCGGGCTGCGGGTGGGCGCGGAGCGGGCCGTGGCCTCGGCAGTGGGCGTGCTCGGCCCGGACGCGGTGGCCGACTGTCTGCCGATGCTGCAGCCCATCGCGCTCAGCCGCACCTCCCGCGCGACCCTGCGCAGGCTGGCCAGGGAGCGGGCCCAGCGCGAGCGGGAAGCGGTCCTGGAGGCCTCCAGGCAAGCCAAGCAGGCCCGTCTGGAAGCGGCCGAGGAGCACACCCACTCCGCTCTCGAGAAACCCGACAAGAAGGCCGTACGGGCGGAGCAGCGGGCTGAGAAGCGGGCCATCGACGAGGCCATCGAGGAAGCGCGCGAGGAGGATCTGCTGACGCAGATCCGGCACCAGGTGCTCCTCATCAGGCCGCAGGCGCCGGTCGAGCCGGCCCGGCTCGAGCGGGTGCGGCCGCGCACCCTGATCAGTTTCATCGCGGGCGCCATCGGCGCGTACTTCCTGCTGACGCAGCTCACCCACATCGAGTTCGGGCCGCTGATCGAGAACGCGCAGTGGGGCTGGGTGCTGGCGGCCGTGGTGTTCTCGGCGGGCAGCTACTTCGCGGCGGCGATGGCGCTGCTGGGATTCGTGCCGGAGCGGGTGCCGTTCCTGCGGGCCGTGGGGGCGCAGGTCGCCGGGTCGTTCGTCAAGATCGTCGCGCCGGCCGCGGTCGGCGGTGTCGCGCTCAACACCCGCTTCCTGCAACGCGCGGGCGTGCGGCCCGGGCTCGCGGTCGCCAGTGTGGGCGCCTCGCAGTTGTTCGGGCTCGGCTGCCACATCCTGATGCTGCTGTCCTTCGGCTATCTGACCGGCACCGAGAAGACGCCGTCGCTGTCGCCGTCCCGTACGGTCATCGCGGGTCTGCTGACCGTGGCGGTGCTCGTCCTCGTGGTCACCTCGGTGCCGTTCCTGCGGAAGTTCGTCGTCACGCGTGTGCGCTCGCTCTTCGCGGGTGTCGTGCCGCGCATGCTGGACGTGCTGCAGCGGCCGCAGAAGCTGGTCACCGGCATCGGCGGCATGCTGCTGCTGACCGCCTGCTTCGTGATGTGCCTGGACGCGTCGATCCGCGCCTTCGGCCAGCACGGAACCTCGCTCAGCATCGCCAGCGTCGCCGTCGTCTTCCTCGCCGGCAACGCGCTCGGCTCGGCGGCCCCGACCCCCGGCGGCGTCGGCGCGGTGGAGGCCACCCTGACGGTCGGCCTGATCGCCGTGGGCCTGCCCAAGGAGGTCGCCGCCCCGGCCGTGCTGCTGTTCCGGCTGCTGACGCTGTGGCTGCCGGTCCTGCCGGGCTGGCTGGCCTTCAACCAGCTGTCCCGCAAGGGCGCGCTCTAGTACGACAGCCGGGGGTACGAAGGCTGTACGCGCGCGTACCTCATACGGCCCGTGCCCCGAGCGCCGGACCGCAGGCGACCGCAGGATGGAAGCATGCCGAAGCCTCCCCGCGCGCGTGCCGCTGCACTGACCGCCACCGCCGTGCTGCTGTCCTCCGTGCTGGCCGGCTGTACCGGCGACGACAGCGAGGACGGGGACCTGTCGGCGCAGAAACTGGACTGGAAGGACTGTCCGGCCCCGAACGCGGCGGAGGGCGGCGGCGACAGCCCCTCGCCGCTGCCCAACGGCGGCACCTGGCAGTGCGCCACCATGAAGGCGCCTCTCGACTGGAACAAGCCCAAGGGCGACACCATCGGCATCGCGCTGATCCGGGCGAGGACGAGCGGCGCCGCGAACAGGCGCATCGGCTCGCTCGTGTTCAACTTCGGCGGCCCCGGCGGTTCCGGCGTCACCACGCTGCCCGCCTTCGGGGCGGACTACGCGAAGTTGCGCACCCGCTACGACCTGGTCAGCTTCGACCCGCGCGGAGTCGGCCGCAGCGCACCCGTGGAGTGCGAGAACGACCAGCAGCTCGACGCCTACTTCCAGCAGGACGCGACGCCCGACGACGCCGGCGAGCGCACCGAGTACCTGGACAACACCAAGAAGTTCAACGCGGCCTGCGAGAAGCACTCCACGAAGGTGCTGTCCCATGTGCGGACCACGGACGCGGCCCGTGACATGGACCTGATGCGCCAGATCCTGGGTGACAAGAGGCTCTACTACTTCGGCATCTCCTACGGCACCGAACTCGGCGGTGTCTACGCCCACCTGTTCCCCAAGCACGTGGGCCGGGCCGTCTTCGACGCGGTCGTCGACCCGACGCAGAACCCGGAGCAGGCCTCGCTCGGACAGGCCAAGGGCTTCCAGCTGGCGCTGGACAACTTCGCCGAGGACTGCACGTCGAAGGCCGAGCCGTGCCCGGTCGGCGACAGCGCGCAGGACGTGAAGGACCGTATCGCCACTCTGCTGAAGAACCTCGACAGCAAGCCGATCCCCGGCATCCTCCCCCGTCAGCTGACCCAGACCGCCGCCACCAACGGCATCGCGCAGGCCCTGTACTCGAAGGACTTCTGGCAGTACCTCACCGATGGCCTGGAGCAGGCGTACCACGGCGACGGCCAGGTCCTGATGCTGCTGTCCGACTCGATGAACGGCCGCAGCCAGAACGGGGAGTACAGCAACATCACCGCGGCCAACATCTCCATCAACTGCGCCGACGAGAAGCCCCGATACAGCCCCGGGTACGTGGAGGGGAAGCTGCCCGAGTTCCAGGCCGCCTCTCCGCTGTTCGGCGACTTCCTCGCCTGGGGCATGGTCAGCTGCACCGACTGGGCGGTCGCGGGCGCGGCCGATCACCCCGACGTGAGCGCGCCCGGCGCCGCGCCGATCCTGGTCGTGGGCAACACCGGCGACCCGGCCACGCCGTACGAGGGCGCGCGCAGGATGGTGGACGCGCTGGGCAAGGGCGTCGGCGTCGAGCTGACGTACAAGGGTCAGGGGCATGGCGCGTACGACAGCAAGAACAAGTGCGTGCAGAGCGCGGTGAACGGCTATCTGCTGGACGGGAAGGTGCCGCCGGCCGGAACCGTCTGCTCCTGACGGCCGACCGGATTCCGGTTGAATGCGCAGGTCAGAAGGTTATCCACAGGGCTGCGCGAGTCCGACGCGCTCCGCCTACTATGGCCGGACAGCCGTTCGCCGCACGGTGCGGATGGCCTTTCAGGGGGGAACGCACATGGCGCGATTCGTACGGTGGGCGGCGTTCGGGGCCGCCGCCGCACTGCTGGTGGCCGGATGTGGCGGAGGCTCGTCGTCCGACGACAAAAGTGACAAGGGAGGCGGCAAGACGAGCGCGGCCGCCCCACCGCCGACCGGCTCCTCGAATACGACCGCCGCGCTGCCGTCCTCGCTGACCGCGCAGAAGCTCGCCTGGGGGCGCTGCAAAGCCACCGCGGACTCCCCCGCCCCGGGCAGCGACTGGCAGTGCGCGACCCTCAAGACCCCGCTGGACTGGTCGAAGCCGGACGGCCGAACGATCGACCTCGCCCTCATCCGCGCCCGGGCGAACGGGGGCAAGCGCATCGGCTCGCTGCTGTTCAACTTCGGCGGCCCGGGCGGCTCGGGCGTGTCCATGATGCCGCAGTACGCGGCCACGGTGTCCAAGCTGCGCGAGCGGTACGACCTGGTGAGCTGGGACCCGCGCGGGGTGGCCGCCAGCGAGGGCGTGCGCTGCCGCAGTGACAAGGCCATCCAGGCCGCAGAGGACATCGACGCAACCCCCGACACCGCGGCCGAGGAGAACGCGTACTTCCAGGACGCGGTCTCCTTCGGCAAGGGCTGCCAGAAGGCCGCCGGGAGTCTGCTGGCGCACGTGTCGACGACCGACACCGCCCGCGACATGGACCTGATGCGCCAGGTCCTCGGCGACACGAAGATGCACTACTTCGGCATCTCGTACGGCACCGAGCTGGGCGGTGTCTACGCCCATCTGTTTCCCAGGAACGTGGGACGGCTGATCCTGGACGCGGTCGTCGACCCGACCGCCGACTCGGTGGGACACGCGGAGAACCAGGCCAGGGGGTTCCAGCGGGCCCTGGACGACTACCTGAGGTCGACCGGCCAGGACCCGAAGCAGGGCACCCGGAAGATCGCGGACCTGGTGAAGCGGCTCGACGCAGCCCCGCTGCCGACGTCGTCCGGTCGCAAGCTGACCCAGTCGCTCGCCCTCACCGGCATCGTCCTGCCGCTGTACAGCAAGTCCGGCTGGCCGACCCTGACCAGCGCCCTGGATGCGGCGCAACAGGGCGACGGCTCGGAGCTGCTGCAACTCGCCGACGGCTACAACGAACGCGACGCCTCCGGGCACTACGGCACGACGACCCACTCGCAACGGGTCATATCGTGCCTGGACGACAGGCAGCGGCCGACCTCCGAGCAGACCAAGAAGCTGCTGCCGACGTTCGAGAAGATCTCGCCGGTGTTCGGGGACTTCCTCGGCTGGGACACGGCCGGCTGGTGCCACGACTGGCCGGTCTCCGGGCAGTACGACACCCCGGAGGTGAGCGCGGCCGGTGCGGCGCCGATCCTGGTGGTCGGCAACACCGGCGACCCGGCGACGCCGTACGAGGGCGCCCGGAAGATGGCCGACGAGCTGGGCAAGGGCGTCGGTGTGGAGCTCACCTGGAAGGGCGAGGGACACGGGGCGTACGGAAGCGGGAGCGACTGCGTCGATTCGACGGTGAATGCGTACCTGCTGGACGGCACGGTGCCGCGGGACGGGAAGGTCTGCTCCTCGTAGCCCGGGCTCCGGCACCTGGGGCGTTTCTGGCCCGGGCGACGGAAAGGGGCCCGGCACGCATGGTGCCGAGCCCCTTCCGGGAGAGCCTGGGTCTAGTAGACCGGCTTGTCCGGTTCGATCTGGTTGACCCAGCCGATCACGCCGCCGCCCACGTGCACGGCGTCGGAGAAGCCCGCGGACTTCAGGACCGCGAGGACTTCCGCACTGCGGACACCCGTCTTGCAGTGCAGGACGATCTTCTTGTCCTGCGGGAGGGTCTCCAGGGCGGTGCCCATGAGGAACTCGTTCTTCGGGATCAGCTTGGCGCCGGGGATCGAGACGATCTCGTACTCGTTGATCTCGCGGACGTCGATGATCTCGATGTTCTCGCCGTCGTCGATCCACTCCTTGAGCTGCTTGGGAGTGATCGTCGAGCCGGCCGCCGCCTCCTGGGCCTCCTCGGAGACGACGCCGCAGAAGGCCTCGTAGTCGATGAGCTCGGTGACGGTCGGGTTCTCGCCGCAGACGGCGCAGTTCGGGTCCTTGCGGACCTTGACCTGGCGGTACTGCATCTCCAGGGCGTCGTAGATCATCAGTCGGCCGACCAGCGGCTCGCCGGTGCCGGTGAGGACCTTGATGGCCTCGGTGACCTGGATGGAGCCGATGGACGCGCACAGCACGCCCAGGACGCCGCCCTCGGCGCAGGAGGGGACCATGCCCGGCGGCGGGGGCTCCGGGTAGAGGCAGCGGTAGCAGGGGCCGTGCTCGGACCAGAAGACGGAGGCCTGACCGTCGAAGCGGTAGATCGAGCCCCACACGTACGGCTTGTTCAGCAGCACGCACGCGTCGTTGACCAGGTAGCGGGTGGCGAAGTTGTCCGTGCCGTCGACGATCAGGTCGTACTGGCTGAAGATGTCCATCACGTTGTCGGCCTCGAGCCGCTCCTCGTGAAGGATCACGTTCACGTACGGGTTGATGCCGAGGACGGAGTCACGGGCGGACTCGGCCTTGGAGCGGCCGATGTCGGCCTGGCTGTGAATGATCTGGCGCTGCAGGTTCGACTCGTCGACCTCGTCGAACTCCACGATGCCGAGGGTGCCGACGCCCGCGGCAGCCAGGTACATCAGCGCCGGCGAGCCCAGGCCGCCGGCGCCGACACAGAGCACCTTGGCGTTCTTCAGCCGCTTCTGCCCGTCCATCCCGACGTCCGGGATGATCAGGTGGCGGGAGTACCTGCGGACCTCGTCTACGGTGAGCTCAGAGGCTGGCTCGACCAGGGGTGGCAGCGACACGGGGACTCCGTTGATCGGTCAATCACTACAGTTGTTCTCTCTGTAACACTGCCACGGCCTTCTTCATTCCGAGACACCCGTCCCGATCCGCGAGACGATCTCGTCCCAGTAGCCGGGCATGGCCTCCCAGGGGTCGGTGCGGCCGCCGTGGTCCGTGCGGTCGGTGAACCAGACGGTCGCCGCGCCCTGCCAGCGGGCGATGCGCAAGGCTTCCTCCAGGTGCGGGCGGGGCACTCCGTGGACGAGGTGGCAGAAGCGCTCGGGCGGATGGTCGGCGGTCCACTCCGCCACCTGCGACCAGCGGTAGTCGTTCCAGGACCCGGAGAAGGTGACCAGTTGGTCGGCGCACTCGGCGTAGCCGGGATACGGGTGGGTGCCGTGGCCGAGGACGATGTGGGCGTCCTCCCGGACCGCGCGCAGGGTGGTGACGGTGCGGTGGATCTCCGGGAGACAGGCGCGCTCGGTCGGGCAGCGGTCCAGGAGGAAGCCGTCGACCTGGTACCAGTCGAGGTAGCGGTTCGCGTCATGGACCAGTTCGACGAAGCCACGGGCTCCGCGGGCGGCGTCGAGATGGCCGAGGACGCGGACGCCCGCGTTGCGCAGACGACCGGCCGCCTCCAGGCAGTGCGGGTCGGGGCGGCTGCCGGGGCCGTCGGCGACGTTGAGGACGACCCAGTGCAGCGGGGTTCCGGGGCGGGCGAGTTCGCCCCACTCGGCGGGGGCGAGAAGGGGGTGGGCGTAGCCGGGGACGCCGAAGCCGGTGCGGACGTCGGTGCTCGTGGTGCCTGCTGTGGTGCTGGTCAGATGCGGCATGCCGCCTCCATCCAGATGTCGGCGAGGGACTCTTCGAGGTTGATCCGGGGCCGCCAGCCGAGCCGGTCGCGCGCGGTGCGCACATCGGCCTGCTGCCAGCTGCCGCAGCCGTCGGGGTACGGGTACGCGACCGGGGCCGCGTGGTCGGAGTCCGCGCGCGGGTGGCCGATGGCGGCGCGCAGCGGTCCGGGCGGGCCGTCGAGTTCGTGCAGTGCGCCGCCGTATCCGGCCACGCGGGCGAGCGTGGCGGCGGCGTCGCGCAGACGCACTGCGCGGCCCGAGCCGATGTTGATGACGCCCTGTGCGGCGGAGAGGCTCGCGGCGTGCACCGCGCGGGCCACGTCGCGTACGTCGACGAAGTCGCGCTGTGCGCCGAGGCCGCCGAGTTTGAGTTCGCCGTCGCCGGACTGCATGGCGCGGCGCATGGCCTCCGCGAGGCGGCCGAGCGGCGACCCGGCGGGGGTGCCGGGGCCGGCCGGGGAGAAGACGCGGAGCACGACCGCGTCCAGGCCGGAGCCGAGGACCAGTTCGGTGGCGGCGAGCTTGCTGACGCCGTACGGGCCGCCGGGGCGGGGCACGGCGTCCTCCGCGGTGGAGGAGCCGGGCTGGCTCGGGCCGTACTCCGCGCCGCAGCCGATCTGGACGAGCCGGGCGCCGCAGCCGCTGCGGCGGAGGGCCTCGCAGACGGTGGCGACGGCGACGGTGTTGTGGCGGGTGAGTTCCCGGGCGCCGCCGCGGGTGGCGCCGGCGCAGTTGATGACGACGCCGGGGTGGACCGCGTCGAGGAAGCGGGTGAGGGCGCCGGGGCTGCCCGCGGCGAGGTCGAAGCGGACGTCGGCGTCGTCGCCGCGGCCGAGGGCGGTGAGCTGGACGGCCGGGTCGGCGAGCAGGCGGTCGGCGACGAAGCGGCCGAGGTAGCCGTTGGCTCCGATCAGCAGGACTCTCATCGGGCGGCTCCCGGGGCCGAGGCGTCGGGTCGGGAGGTGATCATCTGGGGTTCTCCTTCGGAGGGGGCGGTGCAGGTGCCTGCGGCGCTTTGGCCGGGCGCCGGGTTGGGGGCGCCGGGGGCGGGGGCGGGCTCGGGGGGCGGGCGGCCCTGTGGTCGGGGGCGCCGGTGGTTGGACGGGTGGGTGGGACTGCCGCTGCGGCTGCGGCGGGGGTGGGGGTGCCTGCGGTGCCTGTGCCGGGGCCGTGGGGGTGCGCGTCGCGCCTGGACGGTGGGTGGGGCGGGGCCGTGGCGGGGGGTGTCCGTCCTCGGGCGTGCGGTGCCGTTGGTTTAGCGGTGCGCGGTGTTGACGCCCGCCGCTGCGGGCGGACACCCCCCGCCACGTCCCCTCCGCGCCGTACGCGGGTGCGGCTCAGCACCGGGGCTCCGTGGGGGCGTGGGCCGATGCCCTGGTGAGGGTGCGGGTCGCGTGGATCAGGAGGGGCAGTGCTGCCGCCGTGCAGGTGAGGGCAGGGACGGCGGCGGGGCCCCAGGCGTTCACCAGGGTCTCCACGGGGGTGGCCAGGAAGGCGCAGCCGGGGAGGCGGGCCGCGAAGGGGGTTGCCAGGGCCGTTGCCTCGGCTGTCGCTGCGGCGGCCAGGGCGAGCCCGGGGGCTCGGGGGAAGCCGTGGATGGTGAGGAGGCGGGCCAGGAGGAGGAGTGCGCCGAGGGGAAGCGTCTGGGCGTAGGCGGGGGGTTCCGGGAGAGTGGCGGTGCAGAGGGCTGTCAGGGTGGCGAGGTAGAGGGCGAAGGTGCCCAGGAAGACGGGCCGTACTGCGGTGGCGAAGTCCTGTAGGCCGCGGCTTGTGGGCAGTTTGTGGCGGGCTCGGGTCGTGAAGAGGTGGGTGGTCCAGGCCGCTGGGGCCAATGACCAGGCGAGGGCGAGGACGGGGGCCGTGGTGATGGGCCAGGCGGTGGTGGTCGGTGGGGCGTCGGGGCCGCCGGTGATGGCCGCGTGGAGGAGGCCGTCGCCGAGGACTGTGTAGGCGATGAGCCAGTACGTCCAGGCGCCCGTGGCAGTGCGGGTGGTGGCCAGGGGACCGCGGGAGAGGGCGGCTCGGGCGCTGAGGGCCAGGGCGAGGACGCCTGCTGCGGCGAGGGCCAGGCGGGTTTGGCCGTGGGTGAGGCGCAGGGCTGCCGCAGTCGCCGTGGCGACGGTGCCCGGGAGGAGGGTGAGCAGGATCCAGTCGGCTCGTACCCGGGGGGTGGCGAGGGGGGTGGTCCGGTGCTGTGGGTCCTCTTCGTGGGCGGCGCGGGCGAACATCTCCTCCGCCAGGGAGAACACGTCCCGGTGGCGGAAGCGGGCCGCGGTGCGGTCGGTGACGCCGTGCGCCTCCAGACCGGCGGCGATCTCCAGGGGGTCGACGGCTCCTTCGCACAGGTCCCGGTGACGGTGCATCAGCGCTCGTACGGGGTCGGCGGTGGTGCGGCGGGGCGGGGTGGAGGCCGTTTCGGCAGGGGTCGTGATCCACTGCTGTGACCGCTCGTCCCAGGCGCCGGGGCTCTCCGGCGCGCCTGGGTGGTCCAGTTCTCCCAGACCGCTCATCGGGCCCCCTCCGCGGCCGGCAACGGCGTGGTGGCACGTACCGGGGTGCCACCTGCCCAGGAGGGGCCGCCGCGTGCCACCACGCGCGTGGCGGTGTCCGTCCAGCGGCCGGGGACGTGGGCCTCGGCCGGGGCGGCGAAGGGCAGTGGCTCACCGGCGCCGTCGAGCACGACCCTGCGCACCGGCGTGCGCGAGACGATCTCCAGGTAAATGCTGTGAAATGCCGTGATGTTCTGCTCGACGGTGAACAGTTCGAGCGCACGCGCGCGTGCGGCCGCACCCAGGCGCGCACGGCGCTCGGGGTCGCGCAACAGCGCCACGCACGCCTCCGCGAACGCCCGGGGGTTGCGCGGTGGTACGACGAGCCCCGTGCCGCCGATGACCTCGACGACCGCGCCGACGTCGGTGGACACCGTGGCGCGACCGCAGAACATGGCCTCGACCAGACTGACCGGGAAGCCCTCGACGACGCTGGACAGCAGGGTCACGGCGCCGACGGCGTACGCGTCGGCCAGGGTCGGCAGTTCCGGGCCGCCGATCTCCTCGAAGGAGACCGGGTTCTGGCCGACGGAGTGCGGGCCCTCGGCCTCGTCGGGGAAGAGCTGGGCGGCGAGCGCCCTGCAGTGCCCCAGGTAGGCCTCGCCCTCGGGGCCGGCCGGGGTGCCGACGATCCGCAGCCGGGTCTTCGGCTCGTCCTTGCGGATCTCGGCGAAGGCGTGCAGCAGCGACACCAGGTCCTTGGCGGGCTCGACCCGGCCTACCCACACCAGGGTGTCGGGGGCAGCGCCCTCCGTGGACTCGCCCACCTCCGCGAAGGGGGACGCGTCCATGCCCGGGTAGACCGTACGGATCTTGGCGCGGTCGGCGCCGCAGCGCTCCTGCCAGCGGCGGGCGTGCGCGTTGCCGGGCGTGACGACTGCAGCGCGCTCGTAGATCTCGGTGACGAGGCGGCCGTGGAAGGTGGCGAGCAGGGACCGGACGGCGGGCGGGGCGTCCGTCGCGGCGAGGTAGTGCGCGCGCAGCCGTACGCCGTACTCGGTCAGCAGCAGCGGTACGCCGGAGAAGTGGTGGGCGAGCAGGGCGGGAAGGGCAGCGGGGCCGCCGGAGGTCGCGTGGCAGAGGTCGACGGCGCCCAGGCCGTCGTCCTCGTACCAGTCGAGCGAGAGAGGGCGCAGGGCGCGTTCGAGGTGCGCAGCCACGGTCAGCAGATCAGGTACGCGCGCCTCGCGCGCCGTCCGTAGCGCGCCCGGCGCACGACAGGCGCGCTCCAGGGCGCGTACGGCGCCCTCGGAGCGGAGCGCTCCCACCAGCCCGCCCTCGTCACGGGCGAGTTCGGCGAGCCCGTACAGCGCGTTGCGGAAACGGTCCGCCTCGGCGGTCGGCGGCTCCGTGGAGGCCCCGGAGCCGCAGATCACGGCGGCCAGCTCGCCGTAGCACTCGGCGAACCGGCGCCGCGCCCGCCGCCCGTGCCCGACGCCGTCGTCCCGCGCCGTCCACAGCGGGGCCGTCCGCACTCGGCTGACCTGCGGCGGCAGCGGGAGCCAGCCCTCGTCCTCCTGGCGCTCGCTGCGGCTGAGCGCGTAGAGGTCGAACTCGTGCTGCCCGAGCCCGCGCACGAGCCGGTCGCACCAGAGCCTGGCGTCACCGCTCACATACGGATAACCACCCTCCGTAAGCAGTCCGATGCGCACGAGTGCACCCCCGATCTCCCGTATGGAGAGCCGCCGTTGACCCGACGGCTCGCAGCGGGAAGAACGTATGCGGACAAGGCGGTGGCGCGACGGACGGTTGTCCATCGCGCCACCAAAAGGGGTGAACGGTCGTAACTTTCCCGTGCGAGTCGCGTTCGATCGCGCTACGAGATCATCTGGATACGTACGGTCAGGCTGCGGCCAGCTCTCGTCGGGCCGCTCTGCGCCGGGCCGCGACCGCGGGGTCGAGGGCGGGTACGGCGGCCAGGAGCTGTTTGGTGTACGGGTCCTGGGGGTTGTCGTACACCTCGTCGGCGGTCCCGGACTCCACGACGCGGCCCTGGCGCATCACCGCGACGCGGTCGCTGACCTGGCGGACCACGGCGAGGTCGTGCGCGACGAAGACCAGGGCGAGGCCGAGTTCGCGCTGGAGTTCGGCGAGCAGGGCGACGACCTGGGCCTGGGTGGTGACGTCGAGGGCGGAGACGGGCTCGTCGCAGACGATGACGCGCGGGTCGGCCGCGAGCGCCCGCGCGATGCCCACGCGCTGGCGCTGGCCGCCGCTGAACTCGTGCGGATAGCGGTCGTAGTGCGCCCCTTCGAGCCCCACGCGCTCCAGCAGTTCCGTCACGCGCCCCCGGATGCGTACCTCGTCGCGCTCGCCCCGCGCGCGGAGCGGGTCGGCTATCGACTCGCCCACGCTACGGCGGGGATTGAGGGACGAGACCGGGTCCTGGAAGACCATCTGCACCGCCGGATTCACCCCCACGCGCGCGTGGCCGTCGTCCCGGACCTCGCCCCCGGTCGGCTCCAGCAGCCCGACCAGCATCCGGCCCAGGGTCGTCTTGCCGCTGCCGCTCTCGCCGACGACCCCGAGGGTCTCGCCCCGGCGTACGGTCAGCGACACGTCGTCCACAGCGGTGAACGCCCGCTTGCCGCGCCCGAATTCACGCCGCAGCCCGACGGCCTCCAGGACGACGTCCTCGGTGGAGGACGGCACGTCCGGGCCGGTCTGCGTCCGGCCCTCGGGGGAGGCGCCGCCCCGGGCCTCGCGCGCCGGGAACTCCGCGCGGGGCGCGTCCACGCGCGGGACCGCGGCCAGCAGTTCGCGCGTGTACGTCTCCGCGGGCGCCCCCAGTACGTCCGCCACGGGGCCGTGCTCGACCACGCGTCCGTGCCGCATGACCAGCACCTCGTCGACGCTCTCCGCGGCCACCCCCACGTCGTGGGTGACGAGCAGCAGGCCCATCCCGGTCTCCTCGCGCAGGGTGTGCAGCAGGTCGAGGATCTGGGCCTGGACGGTCACGTCCAGCGCGGTGGTCGGCTCGTCGGCGATCAGCAGGTCGGGCTCGCAGGACAGCGCCATGGCGATGAGCGCGCGCTGGCGCATGCCGCCGCTGAACTCGTGCGGACGGGAGCGGGACCGGCGTTGTGCGTCCGGAATCCCAACCCGGTCCAGCACCTCCACCGCACGCGCGCGTGCCGCTCGTCGCGACACGCGCGTGTGCACGCGGTACACCTCGGCGATCTGGTCGCCGATCGCGTAGTAGGGGTCGAGGGAGGACAGCGGGTCCTGGAAGACCATCGCGGCCTTCGCACCGCGCAGCCGCCGCAACTCCTCGTCGGGCGCCTTCCGTACGTCGACGCCGGCGACCTCGACCGAGCCGCCGACCCGCGCTCCCGTGCCGCGGTGCAGACCCAGCAGCGCCGAGGCGACGGTGGACTTGCCGGAGCCGGACTCGCCGACCAGGGCCAGGGCGGCGCCCTGCTCCAGAGTGAAGGAGAGGCCGTCGACGGCTCTGAGGTCGCCGAACTCGACGGTCAGATCCGTGACTTGGACGAGACTCACGTCAGTACCACCCGTCGGTCTGCCACCGCGTACAGCACGTCCGCGACGGCGTTGGCGAGGACCACGAAGAACCCGATGACCAGGACCATGCCGACGACGACCGGGAGGTCGACCACGTTGACCGCGTGGACGAGTTCCTGGCCGATGCCGGGCAGGCCGAACAGGGTCTCGGTCAGCACCGCGCCGCCCACCATCGCGCCGACGTCGTTGGCGTTCAGCGCGATGATCGGCGCGAGGGCGCCGCGCAGGGCGTGGCGGCCGACGATCGACCGCTCGCCGACGCCGTAGGCCCGGAAGGTGCGGATGTGGTCCTCCGCGAGCGTCTCCAGCATCGACGCCCGGGTCAGCCGGGCGAAGTAGGCCGCCTCGCCGAGGGCGAGGGTCAGCCAGGGCAGCAGCAGGTTCCACATCCACTGCTCGGGATCGTCGGAGAGGGGGACGTACTCCGGGAACGGAAGCAGTTCCAGTTGCCCGCACACCACGATCATCAGGACGAGGCCGATGACGAAGGACGGTGTGGCGACGCCCGCGAGGGTCACTCCGGTCAGGGCCCGCTCGCTCAGCCGGCCGCGCCGCCACGCGGAGAGCACACCGGTGCCGACGCCCAGCAGCAGCCAGAGCACCATCGCGCCGAGCACCAGCGACAGGCTGACGGGGAGCTTGCCCACGATGATCTGCATGACCTGCTGGTCGCTCTGGTACGACAGCCCCAGGCAGGGCGCCGAGCAGTGCTCCACGGACGTGCCGGTCGAGTAGTCCTGGCCGACGACGACACCCTGCAGGAAGTGCCAGTAGCGCAGGTACAGCGGGTCGTCGAGCTTGAGCTGCTGGGCGACCTGGTGGACCTGTTCGGGCGAGCAGCGCGGACCGCAGGTGATCTGGGCGACGTTGCCGGGAGTGGCGTAGAAGACCACGTAGACGATCACCGAGATGGCGAGCAGGGTGACGATCGCGCCCACGGCCCGGCGCAGGGCGAATCCGGTGAAGCCGGTCATGCCTTCGCCTCCCCCTTGCGACCGGTGCCGACGCGCAGGCGCGAGGCCGCGCGCGGGTCCAGGGCGGTGCGTACGCCGTCGCCGAGGACGGTGAGGGCGAGGACGGTCACGAAGAGCGCGCCCGCGGGCAGCAGCAGGTACTGCGGGGCGGCCTGGTACCAGACGTTGGCCGACGTGAGCATCTGTCCCCAGGACGGGGTCGGCGGTTTCACGCCGACGCCGAGGAAGGACAGGGAGGCCTCGATGCCGATGTTGACGGGCACCATCAGCGCGGCGTACGTGATCACGGGTGCGGCCAGGCCGGGGAGCAACTCGCGGCGGGCGATTCTCAGAGTGGACCAGCCGTTGAGCCGGGCGGCGGCGACGTAGTCGAGTTCCTTGAGGGTGAGCGTCGCCGCGCGGGTGATCTTGGCGATGGTGCCCCAGGCGACGAACCCGATGATGAGCGCGACCAGGACCGGCCTCGGGAAACTGCCGGGGACGATGGCCAGCAGGGCCAGCGCCATGATCATCAGCGGCATGGCCACGATGATGTCGCTGATGCGGCTCAACAGTTGATCAACCCATCGGTTGCCGAGCCCCGCGGCGATGCCGACGACGACACCGAGGAAGACCTGCACGGCGGTGGCTCCCAGCGCGACGCCCAGCGACACCCGGGCGCCGTACACCAGTCGGGCGAACAGGTCCCGCCCGGTCTGCGGTTCCACGCCCAGCCAGTGGTCGGCGCCGATCCCGCCGAAGGAGCCGGTCGGCACGCCTCCGCGCGCGGAGTCGATGAGGGACGGGTGATAGGTGGTCGGGTCCTGGCCCTCGATGGCCGTGAGCAGCGGCGCGGCGAGCGCGACGAGGACCAGCAGCGCGACGACGGCCGCCGCGACGAGGGCGGCGCGCTGCGCTCGCAGCCGCCGCCAGAACTGACGGGCCCCCGAGACCCCCGAGGCGGACACCTCGGGGGTCTCGGCGGCGACAAGTGCCTCGCTCACGGCGCTACTTCACCGCGACCTGCGAGATGTCCAGGACACCGGTCCAGTCGCTGATCACGACGTTCCTGATGTCTTTTCCGACCAGTCGCTTGTAGACGGGGTGGAACAGCGGCACGGTCAGCGCCTGCTCGCCGATCTTCTTGTCCAGGGCGCCCCACCTCTTGGCGGCGGCGTCAAGGTCGGTCAACTTGTTGATCGCGTCAATCTCGGCATTGACCGACTTGTCGTTGAGCAGGCCCGTGTTGAAGTTGGCGCCGTCCCTGACGATCTGCCGGCCGTCGAAGATCGGCGCGAGGAAGGGGCCGCCGGAGGGCCAGTCGGCGCCCCAGTGGGCGAGGAAGAACCCGGGCTCGGTCTTCACGCTGTGGACCGTGTCGGAGTAGTCGTTGTCCTCCAGACCCTGCAGCTTGACCGTGATGCCGGCCTTCTTGAGCGCGTCCTGGATCGCGGTCGCGATCTCCGGGCTGGTCTCGAAGTCCTTGGCGTTGGAGTGGGTCAGGGTGACGGTGAGCCCGCTCGGGTAACCGGCCTGCTTCAACAGCTCCTTGGCCTTGGCGGGGTCGCCGGTCGCGCCCGCCGGGAAGAGGTCGTACGGCTCGTAGCCGAAGGACTTCTGGTTGGGCAGGAAGGTCGTCGCGGCCTCGGCGAGGGCGCTGCCGCCGGCCGCGTTGATCACGGACGAACGGTCGATGGCGTACGAGATCGCCTGGCGCACCTTGACGTTGTTGAACGGCTTGACCGTCGGGTTGAACGCTATGTAGTTCGTGTAGCCGAAGTGGCCGGTGCCGACGCGGGAGGCGAGTTCCTTGTCGCCCGTGACCTTGGCGAGCTCGGCGGGGCCGAGGTTGGTGTCCGTCGTGACGGCGGCCGCGTCCGTCCCCTGGGACGCCGACAGCCGCTGGTTGATCACGGACGAGTCGAGCCCCGACTTCACATCGACCTTGTCCGGGTACGCCTTGCGCTCGGCGTCCGTCGCCGCCGACCAGTAGGTGTTGCGCTCCAGGACGATGTGCTCACCGTTGTTGTCGTTCTTGACGACCTTGTAGGGGCCGGACGAGACGGGGTGCTCGGCGTACTTCGTACCCGTGTCCTTGCTCTGGGGTACGGGCGTGAACTGCGTCTGTGTGGCCAGGTACGGGAACTCGCCCTCGGGCTTGTTCAGATGGAAGACGATGGTCCGCGCGTCCGGCGTCTCGATCGCCGACAGGCCCTTCTTGTCCTTGTACGGGCCCTGGTAGTTGGCGGCGCCGACCAGCCAGTCCCGCAAGTAGGGCGCGCCGCCGGAGAGTTCGGGCGCGAAGGAGCGCTCGATGCCGTACTTGATGTCGGCGGACGTGATCGGCGTGCCGTCTTCGTACTTGAGGCCCTTCTTCAGGGTGTACGTCCACACGGTCGCGTCCTTGTTGGGGCGCCCGGTGTCGGTGGCGAGGTCGGGGACGACCTTGGCGCCGGCCGCGCCGTTCTCGCGGTTGCGGGTGGTGAGCGTGCGGAAGACCAGGGACGGGACGTTTCCGCCGCCGGAGGTGTAGAGGCGGGCGGGGTCGAAGTTCTCCTGGGGGCTGGAGTTCAGCACCGTCAGGGTGCCGCCCTTGTGGGGGGTGGAGTCGCCACCGGAGCCCTTGGCATCGTTGTCCTTCGGCCCGCAGGCGGCGGCTCCCGCCGCCAGGACCAGGCCTACGGATGCCGCGGCCACACGGCGGGCTGTGGGGGACGGATGACGCATCGGATGGACGACCTCTCGAATGGTGAGACGGGTGGACGAGGAGTGAGACGAAAGTGAACAGACGTCTGCCCGGGCGTCAGGTCGTCGGAAAGTGTGTGCCGAAGTCACGGTCGTGAGGAGATCACGGTCGTGACGCGGTCACGGTGGGAAGCAGGATCGCGACGCGAAACGCCTGGAGGCGGACGTCAGCGACAGTGAATGTCGGCCACGCAGATGGGGGTCACGCCGATGAGCGCCAGTTCGATGGCAGCGCGACGGAAGGCGTGGGGGGTCGACATGCCCAGAAATATGTATGAACTTTCTGCGCATGTCAATGTGACATGTGCGGCCGCTGTCAACTCCGGGGATACGGCCAGGGGTTGGGCAGGCAGTGGATCCCGTCGTGGTCGAGGAACTTGGTCTGCTGCTGCATCACGGGCGCGAGCTGGCCGTTCTTGGTGCACTCGACGTGGCTGTAGCCGAGTCGATGACCGACCTCATGGTTGATCAACATCTGGCGGTACGCATGGATGTCCGCACCATAGGTCTTCGATCCCTGTGCCCATCTGTACGCGTTGATCATGACGCGTTCGGTGGCGGCGGAGTCGCAGGAGACGTTCTCCTCGCTGGTGTCCAGGTCGGACTTGGCGCACCATTTCGCGGTCGTGCCGGGGCTGGCGAGTGTGATCACGAAGTCGGGTTTGCCGGAGTCGATCCGCTCGAAGGTGCGGGCGCCGTCATGGGCCCAGCTGCGGCCGTCGTTGAGCGTCGCCTGTACCGCCTCGGCGAAGAGCTTGCCGTCCAGTCCGAGGCCCTGTTCGACATCGACCCGGTAGGTGTACTTCTGCCCCTTCCCCGGTGCCTTGTCGACTCCGGGGACCGCGTCGAACTTGCCCGGCCCCCGGAGCGTGGCGCTGAGCGGGTACTTGGTGTCCATGGCCTGCGCGTACGTCAGTGTCGCCGTGCTGGGCGCGGAGGAGGGCGCTGCCGAGCCGGTACCGCCCGAGGTCCGGGCGTCCCGCGCCTGGCCGGTGGCCGACCGCGTGCCTGCGGTGGTGTCGTCGCGGCCGTGCGTGACCTGGCCGGCGACGACGACGGCCAGCACGGTGGTGACGGCGGCGGCCGCGATGCCGGTGAACGTCCGCCCCTTGGATCCCTTCGCCTGTGCGGGCACACCGGTGGGGGGCGCGTCGTCGTCACTGCCGTCGGTGTCGGAAGGGACGCCGACACCGGTGCGGTCCCAGTCGGTGACGGAGCCGTACGGATCGACGGGGTGTGCGGAGGCGCCCGTACGGGGCGAGAAGACGTCGTCCTCCTCGTCGAAGGCGTCCAGGTAATCCTGCCGGGGCGCGGGCCCACCAGGGGGCGCCTGCCGTTGCCGCGGAATACTCACGCGGGGCCCGGCGGAGATCCCACGTCCGCCCTCGCCCCACTCACGCGCCAACTCCCCCCAGCCACCCCCGGCTTCCCGCTGCTGCGGATGTCCACCACGCACTCGGGGACCGCCCTGCACGGGAGTACCGCCGGACATGCGAGGGACACCGCGCGCGGGAGTGCCGTCCGACATCCGAGGCACGCCACGCGCGGGAGTGCCGTCCGACATCCGAGGCACACCACGCGCAGGAGTGCCAGCGGAGTACCGAGGGGTTCCAGCCGCGGACGTCCCCTCGGAAAGGCGGGGCATGCCATGCGCAGGAGTGCCGTCCGCGAAACGCGGCACCCCACGCGCGGGGGTGCCGTCAGCCGCCCCAGCTCGCCCAACTCCCCCGGGTTCCGCCGCCCGTCCAGTTCGACCGTCGGCTCCCCGAGGCCCAGCCGCCCCTCCGGCTCGACCGTCCGCTCCTCCAGGCCTCGCCGCCCCTCCGCGCGCGGGTCCCCCAGCCCCGTCCGCCGGCCCGGCTACACCGGAGCCTCCGGCTCCCCGAGGCCTCGGCGCGGAGCCGGCCTGTATGTCCCCTGCGTCACCCTTCGCCGCGTCCGTGCGTCCGCGGCGGCTGTGGCGTCCCACGTCGGCCCTCAGCTCCCCGTGCTCTCGGCACCGGATTCACCGTCACCCGCGACGACCGCGCCACCGTCGGCGGAACCGCCGGCCTCGGCCGGAGTCGTACCGCCCGTGGCGTAACCGCGGCCGTCGGCGTCGGCGGAAGCCGTGCGCTTCGCGCCGCCCCCCGCCCCGTCACCGGCGGCTGCCACGGCATCCGGGGTTCCGGCGGCACCCGGACGTACCGGCCCCACCGTCACCCCGTCCGGCAACTCGCCCTTGTCCGCGAGGAGTTCGACGAACGCTCGAGCCACCGTTTCGGGGTACTCCATCATCGCCACGTGGCCCGCCTCCGGCAGGGTGAGCAGGCGGGAGTCGCGGAACGCGCGGGCCGCTCTGCGGGCCATGCGGAAGCCGACCAGCTGATCGCGTCCGCCGTACACGAGCAGCGTCGGCGCGAGGACGCGCTCGGCCTGGCGCCAGAGCCCGTGCTGGCCGCCCAAGGTGTACGCGTTGACGATCCCGCGCGCGGACCGCGTCATCGCGTCCCAGAAGTACGTCAGCCGCAGCCGCCGCTCCATCTCCTCGACCGCGTTGCGGAAACCTTCCGGCGTCACCCGCCCGGGATCGCCGTAGCAGAGCATCAGGACGCCGCGGACCCGCTGCTCCGCCGTCCACTCCTTGGTGTAGCGAGTGAAGAGCCCGGCCACCCCCGGCAGCGCCAGCAGGGCCGTGGGCACGGCGCTGCGCTGAACGAGGAGTTCGGGCAGGGCCGGCGAGACGAGCGTGAGGGTGCGCACGAGGTCGGGCCGCAGCGCCGCGACCCGCGTGGAGACCGCGCCGCCCAGCGAGTTGCCGAACAGATGCACCGGACCGCGCCCGGCCGAGTCGAGGTAACGGATCACCGCGCGCGCGTGCCCGGTGACGGAGTAGTCCCCGTCGTCCGGCGGCGGGGAGTCGCCGAAGCCCGGCAGGTCGACGGCCTCGCCGTCGACGACGCCCTCCAGCTCCTGCATCAGCGCCGACCAGTTCTGCGAGGAACCGCCGAGCCCGTGGACGTACAGCGCGGGCGGCAGCCCCTCGCGCGCGGGGGGCCTCGAACGGACGGTCAAGGTGATCCCCGGCAAGCCCACCAACCTGAGCCGCTCGCCCTCGGCGACCCTGACGGGCGCCACCTTCGGGAGCACATTGGACGCCGGTACGGACGGCAGCTCGGTCGAAGACATGCGGCAATGTTACGAGACGATCACGCAGGGACTGCTGTGTTCGCCGTCACAGACGGTCCGGGCGCAGCACGGGCACCCGCACATACACACGCCCCGTGCACGACCCGAACACACGCCCCGTACACACACCCACACACCCGATAGCGTCCGCTCCGCGTGTCTCCTAGGCTCATAAAAAGGGCACCCGCGTGTGACCCCTGCTTCTTCCAGCGAGATTCGCGTGGATTCCCAGGCGTGGGAAGTAGGAGACGTAGGAAGGGAGCCCACCATGGCCATCGACCCCACCGACCCCGAGACGTTCGAGGACGATGACGCCGAGACGGCGCCGGAGATCGACGTCGAGGCTCCGGAGAACGACGCGGCGGAGCAGTCCGCCCCGCTCACCCCGGACCGCGACGACCCCTTGGAGGACGTCGACCCCGGCCGGGCGGACGAGGCCGACCTCATCGAACAGCGTCGCGTCGTCTCCATCGACGAGGACGACTACCGCTGACGGGGACATCGGCGCGCCGGAGGGTGCTGAGCTGGAAAGGGGTCACCCCTTGCCCGCTCTGGCCCGGTTTGAAACCTTCTGCGCGGCTTTCGTCGCCGTCCGGTCCGTGAAATTCTGCGCTCTCACCGCGCACACCACGGTTACCGAAAAGTACGATGGCCGCGCGGCGCACACCGCATGTGGACGACATTGGGAGGCGGCGTGACAGCCATCGAGCAGACAGAGGCGGCACGCCCGCGGGGGACGCGCCTGCCGCGCCGTGCCCGACGGAATCAGCTGCTGGGCGCCGCCCAGGAAGTCTTCGTGGCGCAGGGCTACCACGCGGCCGCGATGGACGACATCGCCGAGCGCGCCGGCGTCAGCAAGCCGGTGCTCTACCAGCACTTCCCGGGCAAGCTCGACCTCTACCTGGCTCTTCTGGACCAGCACTGCGAGTCGCTGATCCAGGCGGTACGCGGCGCGCTGGCGTCGACGACCGACAACAAGCAGCGCGTACGGGCGACCATGGACGCCTACTTCGCGTACGTCGAGGACGACGGCGGCGCCTTCCGGCTGGTCTTCGAGTCGGACCTGACCAACGAGCCCGCGGTGCGCGAGCGCGTCGACAAGGTCACGAACGAGTGCGCGGAGGCGATCTGCGACGTGATCGCCGAAGACACCGGCCTCTCGCGCGCGGAGTCGATGCTGCTGGCCTCCGGTCTCGGCGGACTCGCCCAGGTCGTGGCCCGCTCCTGGCTGCACAGCGACCGCAGCGTCCCGCGCGACCAGGCGGTGCAGCTGCTGACCTCGCTGGCCTGGCGCGGTATCGCGGGCTTCCCGCTGCACGGCGTCGAACAGCCCCACTGAAGGCGGCGCCGTCCGGAAGCAGCGCTCATGAAGGCGGGCCGGAGGACATTTGTTCCCGGTCGCTGTTCGCTCTTGGCGTTCCCGGGCGGAGCGTGCACGTCCCCTCACCGGGCTAATGTGTGCTGGGTACGGCGCGTAAAGGTCGCGCACTTCACTGACCGTCGGAGGGACATAGCCGTGGAGGTCAAGATCGGCGTGCAGCACGCGCCCCGCGAGATCGTTCTGGAGAGCGGTCAGAGTGCCGAGGAGGTCGAGCAGATCGTGGCCGAGGCGCTGGCCGGGAAGTCGCAGCTGCTGACCCTCGTGGACGAGCACGGCCGCAAGGTCCTCGTCCCGGCGGAGCGTCTCGCCTATGTCGAGCTGGGCGAGCCGGCCCCGCGCAAGGTGGGCTTCGGCGCGCTGTAGGAAGACAGCTGGGAAGACAGCTGGGAAGACAGCACGGAAGACGGCACGAAGGGGCCCGGCGACCGACAGGTCGCCGGGCCCCTTTTTCCTCCACATGCGGAACACAAGTGCCGCACAGAGGAGGATTGCATTCCGCAGGTCACGGGTATGACGGGCTACGACCGTGATGGGCAGTGTGGCCGTGTGGGAGGGACCCCCATGATGTTGTTCGAAGCGCTCGGCTCCGCCCTGCTCGGCCTGGTCCTGGCGTGGGCGGCGGACCGCCGCCTCGGCCATCGACTGCCGGCCCGTTCCCTGGTCCTCGCGACCGGCGTCGCCGGAGCCCTCTTCGGCGCCTTCGTCACCGACAGCGCCTTCGACCCCGGCACCGTCCTCCTCGTCCTGCTCGGCGCGGCGATCGTCTCGGCGGCCTCCGTGTCGCTGCTCCTGCGTCCGTCGGGGCGACTCCGCCGGCGCCAGGCGCCGGCGTGACACTGCGACAGCGACTCACACGTCTCAAGAGCCTCAAGGGAGTACGCCCCGAGAGACGACCCGAGGCCCGTCACAAGGGCCGCGTCCAGGCACGTCTCCGGGGACGTCTCCAGGGACAACGACCGAAGAGACGTCCCAAGGGACGACGACCTGAATGACGTCGGCGGCAACGCCCTCCAGCGGCGCGGGGCCGACGCGGAACGCTAGGCCGCCAGCCCCAGCGCGGCCATCCGCTTGGTGTGCGCCTCGGTGATCCGCGAGAACATCCGCCCCACCTCGGCGAGATCGAATCCGTCGGCGACCCCGCCCACGAGCATCGTGGACAGCGCGTCGCGGTCGGCGACGACCCGCTGGGACTGGGACAGCGCCTCGCCCATCAACCGCCGCGCCCACAGCGCGAGTCGCCCCCCGACCCGCGGATCAGCGTCGATGGCGGCGCGTACCTTCTCCACCGCGAAGCCCGCGTGGCCCGTGTCGTCCAGCACGGCCAGCACCAGCTCGCGCGTGTCCGAGTCGAGCCTGGCCGCGACCTCCCGGTAGAAGTCACTGGCGATCGAGTCGCCGACGTACGCCTTGACCAGCCCCTCCAGCCAGTCCGACGGCGCGGTCTGCTTGTGGAAGCCGTCCAGCGCGGCGACGAACGGCTCCATCGCGCGCGTCGGCTCCTCCCCGATCTCCGTCAGCCGGTTCCGCAGCCGCTCGAAGTGGTGGAACTCGGCCGACGCCATCTTCGCCAGCTCCGCCTTGTCGGCCAGCGTGGGCGCCAGTTTGGCGTCCTCCGCGAGCCGCTCGAACGCCGCGAGCTCGCCGTACGCGAGCGCGCCGAGCAGGTCGACGACCGCGGCCCGGTACTGGGGGTCCGAGGAGGACCGGTCCCAGTTCTGGGCGGCCACTCCGGTGTGCTCGGCGGGTGCGTCAGAGGTGTTGTCAGGCGTCGTCATGCAGCGCACAATAGTCCGCTCGTCGAGCTGGGGAAGTCCCTGGTCAATCAGTGTGATGACGGCGACGTGACCAAATCGGCCATCGCGTGTGCGCGATTCCGGGGTATGGTGGTAATGCGCCTGCCGAGTACTCGACGGGCCGCACGTATGAGGATGCCCGGTCGGTGGCCCGATCGGCTCCGACCCGACAGCCCTCCACACCGTACGGCACATTGCGTACGGCGCCCGGAGGGACACCCTCAGCGGTACGAGCGCTAGAGCGTCGGCAGTGGTCCCGTGCCCTACGGCAAGCCCGTAAGGCCGCCGACGTCCCCCGGCACGGTCCGTCAAAGACCCCCGCGCTCGCCTCGCACCGCGCCACACAGAAGAGGCAGCACCCTGACTACGACGTTCAGAGATCTCGGAATCCTTCCCGAGACCGCCGAGGCCCTCGAGGCCGTCGGCATCATCACCCCCTTCCCCATCCAGGAGATGACCCTCCCCGTCGCCCTCTCCGGCACGGACGTCATCGGCCAGGCCAAGACCGGCACCGGAAAGACGCTCGGCTTCGGCCTCCCGCTCCTCGAGCGCGTCACCGTCCCCGCGGACGTGGAGGCGGGCCGCGCGAAGCCTGAGGATCTCACCGACGCCCCGCAGGCACTCGTCGTCGTCCCCACGCGCGAGCTGTGCACGCAGGTCACCAACGACCTGCTGACCGCGGGCAAGGTGCGCAACGTACGCGTCCTCGCCATCTACGGCGGCCGGGCCTACGAACCCCAGGTCGAGGCCCTGAGGCAGGGCGTCGACGTGGTCGTCGGCACGCCCGGCCGTCTGCTCGACCTGGCCGGCCAGAAGAAGCTCAACCTCAAGCACGTGAAGTGCCTGGTCCTGGACGAGGCCGACGAGATGCTCGACCTGGGCTTCCTGCCCGACGTCGAGAAGATCATCGACATGCTTCCGGTCAAGCGGCAGACCATGCTGTTCTCGGCGACCATGCCGGGCGCGGTCATCGGTCTCGCCCGCCGCTACATGTCGCAGCCCACACACATCCGCGCCACCGCGCCGGACGACGAGGGCGCGACCGTCGCGAACACCGCGCAGTACGTCTACCGCGCGCACAACATGGACAAGCCCGAGATGGTCGCGCGGATACTGCAGGCCGAAGGCCGCGGGCTGGCCATGGTCTTCTGCCGTACGAAGCGCACGGCGGCCGACCTCGCCGACCAGCTCAAGCAGCGCGGCTTCGCCTCCGGCGCGGTCCACGGCGACCTCGGCCAGGGCGCCCGTGAGCAGGCGCTGCGCGCCTTCCGCAACGGCAAGGTGGACGTCCTCGTCTGCACCGACGTCGCCGCGCGCGGCATCGACGTCGAGGGCGTCACGCACGTCATCAACTACCAGTCGCCGGAGGAGGAGAAGACCTACCTCCACCGCATCGGCCGAACCGGCCGCGCGGGCAAGAAGGGCATCGCGATCACGCTGGTCGACTGGGACGACATCCCGCGCTGGCAGCTGATCAACAAGGCGCTGGAGCTGAGCTTCAACGACCCGCCGGAGACGTACTCGACCTCCCCGCACCTCTTCGAGGAGCTGAACATCCCCGCAGGCACCAAGGGTGTCCTGCCGCGCGCCGAGCGCACGCGCGCGGGGCTGGACGCGGAGGAGCTGGAGGACCTGGGCGAGACCGGCGGCCGCGGTGGACGCGGGCGCGGTGGCCGGGGCGACCGCAACGGCCGGTCCGACTCCCACACCGAGGACCAGGAGCGCTCGTCCCGCACACCGCGCCGTCGCCGCCGCACGCGCGGCGGCTCCCTGACGGACGGTACGGCTGCCCCGGCGCCCGCGTCCGAGGTCACGGCTGGTGAGGAGGCGACGGCCACCCGCACGCCGCGTCGCCGTCGCCGCACCCGGGCGGGCGCCTCGTCCGAGCAGGTGACGCCGGTGAGCTCCGCGGAGACCGCCGTCGAGACGGCCGAGGGCCCGACCCTCGACGCCGAGACCGCAGCCGCCGCCAAGCCGCGCCGCCGACGCACCCGCAGGTCAGCGGATCTGACGGCGACTTCGCAGACGCCGGCGACGACGGAGACACCGGCCACCGTGGAGACGCCGCCGGCCGTGGAGACGCCGGTCGCCACCGAGGCTCCGGTCGTCACGCCGGCTCCGGTCGCTGAGGAAGCCGCCGGGTCCGAGGCCGCCGCCCGCCCGCGCCGCCGTACCCGCAAGACGACGGCGGCCGCGGAAGCCGCTGCCGACACGGCGGAGGGCACGGAGACCAAGCCCCGCACGCGCACCCGCAAGACGGCAGCAGCCGCCGCGGAAGCCGCTGTGGACACCGCCGAGGCCACCGAGGCCAAGCCGCGCCGCACGCGCAAGGCGACGGCCCCGGCCGAAGCCGCGGTCGACACGGCCGAGGGTACGGAGGCCAAGCCGCGCCGCACCCGCAAGGCCGCTGAGCCCACCGTGGCCGTCGAGGCCCCGGAGGCGACCGAGGCCAAGCCGCGCCGTACCCGTAAGACCGCCGCAGCGTCCGAAGCCGCGGTCGACACGGCCGAAGGCACGGAGGCCAAGCCGCGCCGCACCCGCAAGGCGACGGCCACCGCGGAGACCGCTGCCGACACGGCGGAGGGCACGGAGACCAAGCCCCGCACGCGCACCCGCAAGACGGCAGCAGCAGCCCCGGAAGCCGCTGTGGACACCGCCGAGGCCACCGAGGCCAAGCCGCGCCGCACGCGGAAGACCGCGGCCACCGCGACGGCCGAGGAATCCGCCGTGGCCTCGCCGCGTCGGACCCGCAAGGCCGCAGCGACCGCCGAGGCGGCGGTCGACGCCGCTGAGGGCGCTGAGGCCAAGCCGAGGACACGTCGTACGCGGAAGACGACCGAGGCGGCACCCGCCGGCACCGGCGAGGCCGCTGCGGAGGCCCCCGAGGCGAAGCCCCGCCGCACCCGGAAGGCGGCCGCGACCGCCGAAGCCGCGGTGGACACGGCCGAGGGTACGGAGGCCAAGCCGCGCCGTACGCGGAAGACCGCGGCCGGCGCGACGGCCGAGGAATCCGCCGTGGCCTCGCCGCGTCGGACCCGCAAGACGGCCGTCGCCATCCCGGCACAGGCCGCCGACGAGCCGGACGCCACTCCGCGCCGTCGTACGCGCAAGGCCACGGCAGCCGCCGAGGTCGCGGACGGTACGGCCGAGGCCGCGCCGAAGGCGCGTCGGACCCGGAAGGCGGTCGCCGCGACGGAGTCCACGGACGCCTGACGCGGTAGCCGCACGCACAGCCCGGACGGCCCGGTCCCACCCAGGTGGGCCGGGCCGTCGGCGTACGCCATGGCACCGCCGTGGGAAGGGGCAGGCGCAGGCACCCGTCAGGACCCGAGAAACCGGTCCCCGGCCCCCAGTTCCTCACCCTGCCCACCCCCACCCCCGAAATCTCCACCCGGTACCCTCGCCCCCATGAGCCGACCGCCGACCTTCGTCCCGCCTCCAGGAGCCCGCGTTCACACGATCCGTACCGCGCGTGGGGAGTTCGCGGCTGTGGAGTCGGTCGTGGGGGACGGTGTGGAAGCGAAGGGGACCGCGCTGATGCTGCCCGGGTTCACCGGCAGCAAGGAGGACTTCAACCCCCTGCACGCGCACCTCACGGCCCGCGGTTACCGGGTCGTCGCCCTGGACGGACGCGGGCAGTACGAGTCCGACGGGCCGGAGCTGGATGAATCCGCCTATACACAGGCGGAGTTGGCGAGGGACGTCCTGGCGCAGGCGGAAGCCGTCGGCGCACCGGTGCATCTCGTCGGGCACTCCCTCGGCGGCCAGATCGCCCGTGCCGCCGTCCTGCTCGACCACTCCCCCTTCCTCTCGCTCACCCTCATGGCCTCCGGGCCCGCCCAGATCTCCGTCCCCCAGCAGCAGCGCGTCAAGCTGCTCCAGGACGCGCTCGCCGTGATGACGATGGCCGAGGTGTGGGAGGCGATCCAGGCCATGGAGCCGCCCGAGGACACCGACGCCGGGGATCTCGACGAGGGGCTGGCCGACCGGGAGGACCTGCGGCGCCGCTGGCTGGGCAACAAGCCGGCCCAACTCCTCGCCACGGGACGCCAGTTGTGCGTCGAGCCGGACCGGGTGGCCGAACTCGCCGCCGTACCGCTGCCCTTCCACGTCCTGTCGGGCTCGCGCGACGACACCTGGCCGGTGCCGCTGCTGGACGACATGGCCCTGCGCCTGGGCGCCCACCGCACCGTCGTCCAGGGCGCCGAACACTCCCCCAACACCGACAACCCCCTGGAAACGGCGCGCGCCTTCGCCGACTTCTGGGACCGCACCCGGAGCAAGGGCTGACCAGGAAAGTGCGCCTCCGGCCGAGCGCTCAGTACTGCGACTGCACGTGCTCCCAGAACCCGTCCCGCAGCGCCCGTCGCAGATCCGCCTGTCCGCGCAGGGAGTACTGCAGCAGGCCCTCCGCCTCCACCAGCAGGTCCTGGTCCACCGAGCCCGGAAGGTACGGATGCCCGGGCAGCAGTTCGACCAGTGACTCGCGTCCTCGCGCCGCCAGCCACTTCGCCGCGATCTGCGCGCCGACGAAGCGGACGTCCTCCCGGGTGGGCCGGGCGGCGCCGGCCTCATAGCCGGGGGCGGTGCGCCGGGCGACGTACGGCTTGAAGAAGTCGAGGTCGAAGGTGCGCTGGCTGTCGACCTCCCAGAGGAGGGGCTCCGCCTGGTTGCGGCCCTCGGGGGCCTCGATGCCCCAGAGGTGGACCCGGGCGCCGTACCCCTGGGCCGCCTCGACCGCCGAGACCAGGTCCTCGTCGCCGCCGAGCAGGGCCGCGTCGCTGATGGCGCGGTGGCGGGCGAGGGACTCGAGGTCGCTGCGGATGAGCGAGTCGACGCCCTTCTGCTGGTTGTTGGCGTTCAGATTCCCCAACCGGACCTTGACGTCCGGGAGTTCGGCGATCGACTGCTGCTCGGCGGTGTGGATACGGCGTCTCGCGCCGTCGTACCAGTACACCCGCAGCAGTCTGCTGTCCGCGAAGATGGTGCGGGCCCGGTCGATGAGCGCCTCGATCAGGCCCTCTGCGTCCAGGTCGAAGGCGCGCCGGTCCTCCGTGCCCGCCACGAGCCGCCCCGCGGCCGCGTAGAGGTACCCGGCGTCGACGAAGATCGCATGGGTCGAGGGCGTCTTGGCCACCTCGGCGAGCATGCGCTGGAGCAGCTCGTTCGTGCGGTCGATGCGGGCACTGAGGGCCGGGAGGTCGTCGTTCATCGTCTCCATTGTCCCGGCGGTCACGCTGCGAACACAACCGGTCCCGGTCAGTCTCATTCACACATCTCGCGCACCTCTTACCGGTCAGTAATTAGCCGTTCGAAAAATTTCTTTAGCGTAGGGAATGTTTGTAACACGCAGGCCGTTGAGTAGATCGGAACCACGAGACGAAGGGAGAGGCCATGCGCTTCGAAATCATGCGACTCGACGAGGTCGACGGCACGCCCGTGGACAGCACTGTCGTGGACGCCGCCTCCGTCAACCGGATCGTGCAGCAGGCCGCCGCCATCGGGCAGCGCCTGTGGATCCGACCGGCCGAGAACACGGCCGCGTAACCGATAGAGACGCGGATCACCGACACAGACGCGGATCACCGCTGAAGCTTCAGAGCCCCCGTACGGCACCGATGCCGTACGGGGGCTCTGCGCTTGCGGGCTCAGCTCGTCCGGATCACCTGGGTGACGCCGTTGATGATCTGCTGCACGGCGATCGCCGAGAGCATCATGCCGGCGAGCCGGGTCACCAGGACGACACCGCCGTCCTTGATGATCCGGATGATCAGCAGCGAGTAGCGCATCACCAGCCACAGCACGACATGGATGGCGAGGATCGCGCACCACACCGACACCTGCGTGGCCGGGCTGTCGGCCTTCTGCACGGCGAGGATGACGGACACGATCGCGCCGGGACCGGCCAGCAGCGGCATGCCCAGCGGTACGAGGGCCACGTTGACGTCCTTGGTCTGCTTCGGCTCGTCCGTCTTGCCGGTGAGCAGGTCGAGGGCGATCAGCAGGAGCAGCAGCCCGCCCGCGATCATCAGCGCGGGCACGGAGACGTGCAGGTAGTCAAGGATCTGGTGTCCCAGGAGCCCGAAGACGGTGATCACACCGCATGCCACGCACACGGCCTGGAAGGCCATGCGCTTCTGCACCTTGCCGGGTCGTCCGGCGGTGAGGGCGAGGAAGATCGGGGTGATCCCGGGGGGATCCATGATGACGAACAGGGTGAGGAAGAGGGAGCCGAAAACGGCAGCGTCGAACATGAGGGCCTTGCGGGAGGAGAGATGAACGGGGTGGCGTGGGCGGGCGTCAGGCTCCGCCGGTCCCCGGCACCGGGAACGCCCCGGTCGCCCGGCGCGTGATCTCGCCGTACACCTCGGGGTCCGTGGTGTACTCCCCGAGCACGCAGGTCTTGCGGCTGCCGTGGTAGTCGCTGGACCCGGTGGTCAGCAGCCCCAGTTCCTTGGCCAGTCCCCGCAGCCGCGCCCGGGTCTCCGGGTCGTGGTCCATGTGGTCGACCTCGATGCCGTCGAGCCCGGCGGCGGCCATCTCGGCGATCGCCGGCTCCGGCACGGTCCGGCCGCGCTTGCTGGCGCCCGGATGTGCGAACACCGTCACGCCGCCGGCGGCCTTGACCAGCCGGATCGCCTCGAACGGGTCCGTCTCGTGCTTCGGCACGTAGGCCCGTCCGCCGTCGGCCAGCCAGTCGGCGGTGAACGCCTCGTCCACGCTCCGCACGACGCCCAGCTCGACCAGAGCGGTGGCCACATGCGGCCGGCCGACCGACCCGTCCCCGGCGATCCGCGCCACCTGCTTCCAGGTGACCGGCACGCCCAGATCCCGCAGCTGGTCGACCATCGCGCGCGCCCGAGGCACCCGGTCGTCGCGCACCAGCTCGCGCTCGGCGAGCAGCGCCGGCTCCTCGGGGTCGAAGAGGTAGGCGAGCATGTGCATCGAGATGCCGTCGATACGGCAGGACAGTTCGGCGCCGGTGACGAGGGTCAGCCCGGCGGGCAGCGCGGCGATCGCCTCGGCATACCCGCGGGTGGTGTCGTGGTCGGTCAGTGCGACGACGTCCAGCCCGGCCGCCGCGGCGGCGCGGACCAGCTCGGCGGGGGTGTCCGTACCGTCGGAAGCGGTGGAGTGGCAGTGCAGATCAACACGCACGACGCGAACTCCAGGCGATGACGAAACGGAACGGGACGCTCAAGAATACGACACGCTCCACCCACCCCAGGGGCGCGGGGAACCGCGCGACCGACCCAGGACGAGCCGCAGCCGCCCATGAGACAGCACCCTTGCCCTCCGTGGGCGCTACGGCTCCAGCAGGCGCGGCGACAACGCCCCGCAGGGGACGAGCTCGAGTTCCGCCCCCGCCTCGCGCAGATCCGTCAGCACCAGCTCGTCGTACATCAGCAGCCCGGACTGCTCGGGCCAGACCACGGCCCACAGCCACAGCCCGAGCGCCTCGCCGGCGAAGACCGCGCGGTCGTCGGGGGTGGCGGCGACATGCCAGAGGGGGGTGGGGCGGCCGCCCGCCAGGACCTTGGCCTGGGGCGGCTTCTCGACGCTCATGTATGGCCCCGGGTCCGGGCCGGCGATGCCCGCGTACCGCGCGCCGAGACCGACGCCCAGTTCCTCGGCGACCAGGATCAGCTCCCCTATCCCCCCGAGCGGTCCCGGCCCCGAGCAGGCCACCGCGGTGGCGCGGCCGCCGTGCCGGTCGTCGCCGGCGCAGGCCACGCCCGTGAACAGCCAGCCGACGGGGAGGGGCCACGGCATCCACACGGGCACCTGAGTGCGGTGCACCACGACACTGAGGGCCTCGACGCTGGGCGGGACCACGGGCTGCACCGGGTGCACGGTGCCGTGCTCATCGCACTGCCACGAATCGGCGAAGAGTCCGGGAGCCCTGACCCGGCCACCACACTTCGGGCAACTGGGTTCGCCCCTCATAGGGCCCCACGGTCCTACCCCGGCACCCTCACGTCAAGGACGATCACCCGACCGGACGGAACCCTCACCTGATTCCGCACCGGCCCAACTAGATGCCACTTGCATCTATTAGCCGCCCTAACTTACTATGTGTATATAGCAACTAAATCGACCCGGAGTGGAGGAAGCATGGACGACCCCTTCGACGCGGGAGCGGGCGGCATCCTGCGGCAGCCGAAGGCCGTGTGGGCGACGGCCGGCGCGTCCGTCGTGGCTTTCATGGGCATCGGACTCGTCGACCCGATCCTGCCGTCCATCGCCAAGGGCCTGAACGCCACCGCCGGCCAGGTCTCCCTGCTCTTCACCTCGTACTTCCTGATCACGGCCGTGGCGATGCTGGTCACCGGCTTCGTCTCGAGCCGGATCGGCGGGCGCAGGACGCTGCTGCTCGGCCTCGCCTTCGTCGTCGTCTTCGCGGGCCTGGCCGGCACCTCGGACTCGGTCGGCGAACTCGTCGGCTTCCGCGCGGGCTGGGGCCTCGGCAACGCCCTGTTCGTCTCGACGGCGCTCGCGGTCATCGTCGGCGCGGCGGCGGGCGGCAGCGCCGCGGCGATCCTGCTGTACGAGTCGGCCCTGGGCCTCGGCATGGCCTGCGGCCCGCTGCTGGGCGCACTGCTCGGCAACCAGAGCTGGCGCTACCCGTTCTTCGGCACGGCCTTCCTGATGGCGGTCGGCTTCCTGTGCATCACGGCGTTCCTGAAGGAGCAGCCGAAGCCCGCGCGCAAGACCTCGCTGCTCGACCCGATCAAGGCGCTCGGGCACGGGGGCCTCGCCTCCGCCGCCGTCTCGGCGTTCTTCTACAACTACACGTTCTTCACCGTGCTGGCCTTCACGCCGTTCGTGCTGAACATGACGCCCTACAAGTCGGGTGCCGTGTTCTTCTGCTGGGGCGTACTGCTCGCCGTCTTCTCGGTGATCGTGGCGCCGCGCCTGCAGAAGCGGTTCGGTTCGCTGAAGGTGCTCGGCGGCTCGCTGGTGCTGCTCGCGGTCGACGTGCTCGTCCTCGGCTACGGCGACCACACCACGGCGGTCGTCTGCACCGTCCTGTCCGGCGCCTTCATCGGCGTGAACAACACGGTGTACACGGAACTGGCGCTCGGCGTCTCGGACGCCCCGCGCCCGGTGGCGAGCGCCGGCTACAACTTCGTGCGCTGGTTCGCTGCGGCCGCGGCTCCCTACTTCGCGCCGAAGATCGAGGAGTGGACCGACATCCACATCCCGTTCGTGGTGGCCGCGGTGACGGCCGCGGTCGGCGCGCTCGTGATCCTCGTACGACGGAACGCGCTCACGCACGAGGCCGAGGAGCTGGAGACGAAGCACGCGTCCGAGGACGGTGTCACCGTCTTTGCCAACTGACGGAATCCGGCCGTCCGTTGGTGAGCTTGCTCACGCCAGGGAGACGGACGCGCGGGACGGATCCCTCAGGTCCGTCCCGTGCGTCAGCCAGCGCTCCTGGAGGGCCTGGGCGCCATGGACGCGTTTCCAGGCGGCCTCGTTCGCCGTCATGGGCAGCAGCGGCAGGAAGCGGACCGGGTCGAGCGGCTCGTCCAGGGCGAGATCCTCGACCAGGCCGCCGGGCTCGGCGACCAGGACGGAGCTGAACGGGGCGCCCGGCCACAGCGGCTCACCGATGTCGAGGGACGCGCCCGGGGCCACGATCACCCCCTCGACCTGCGGAGACGCGGCGAGCACGGCGAGCGGGCGCAGCGCCTTGTCGGTGTCGGCGAGGCCCGCGCGCACCGAGAGGACCAGCTCCGCGCGGGGTCCCTTCACCGGGTCGGCGAGCGTCGCCGTGGGGTCGCTCATCGGCTGCGCGGACATGCCGAGCGTGGCGTAGCGGACGATGTCGCCCTCGTGGAAGCGGAGCACCTCGATGCGGTCCGTGCCGAGGAACGTGACCGCCGCGCGGGCGTCCGGTTCGCCCAGCGCGGTGCGCAACCTTGCCTCGACCAGAGGAAGAACATCAACCATGCGGCGAGCATAGAACTCGTCAGTACCGGGCAAAGCAGCGCCTTGACAGTTTGGGCGACTGGTACTCTGGCCCGGTCGTTCGGGCAGCACGCATTGGCGTCGCGATCGAGTCCCGACACCAGTTGGACTCCCTTACGGGAATGGAACGTCCCTTACGAGGGACCGGCCGGAGGAGGTGGGGCTGTCATGGATCGAAGTCACCCGTGCAGTACCACTCGCTCTTCCCGCCGCTGATACAGCTGATCCGGCCTGGGCTGACCGCCGCCTTTCACGCTCAAGTCTTCACGAGTCCTCATGCGGAAGAGCACTTCGTCTCGTTGTGCCTGATCTGTCTGATCTGAACCAGCAGCGAAACTCGCCACCGCGACGGTGCGGTGCTCCCCGCTTTGTGGACGTGCCAAACACCCGAAGTCAGGACGTCCCCATTCCGGGCAGTTCCACCCGTCGTCGGCGCCCTTTCGCTGCCTGCCACGAAGGAGCCAGCCATGTCGATGATCCGTGACCTGCGTGCCGCAGTCCGCCCGTCCCGCATCTCCCTGCGCAAGGACACCGGCGCGTACGACACGACACGCGACCCCGGCACCCCGTCGGCCGTCGTCGACTGCGCCGTCTACCGGGACGGGGCCCGCGTCCAGACACCGCAGGCGCTCACCCCGCACGAGGCCATGCGCCAGGTGCGCCGCGACGGAGGCTTCGTCTGGATCGGTCTGCACGAGCCGACCGAGGCCGAATTCTCCGGTATCGCAAGCGAGTTCGGGCTGCACCCGCTGGCCGTCGAGGACGCCGTCCAGGCCCACCAGCGGCCCAAGCTGGAGCGCTACGACGACTCCCTGTTCACCGTCTTCAAGACCATCCACTACGTCGAGCACGACGAGCTCACCGCCAACAGCGAGATCGTCGAGACCGGCGAGGTCATGTGCTTCACCGGACGGGACTTCTTCATCACCGTCCGGCACGGCGGCCAGGGCTCCCTGCGCGCCCTCCGGCACCGTCTGCAGGACGATCCCGAGCTGCTCGCCAAGGGCCCCTCGGCGGTGCTGCACGCGATCGCCGACCATGTCGTGGACGGCTATCTCGCGGTCGCCGACGCCATGCAGGACGACATCGACGAGGTGGAGACCGAGGTCTTCTCCCCGGGCCGCGGCGGCGTCGCCCGCGGTGTGGACTCGGCGCGGATCTACCAGATCAAGCGCGAGGTGCTGGAGTTCAAGCGGGCGGTGGCGCCGCTGCTGCGGCCGCTGCAGCTGCTGAGCGAGCGGCCCATGCGGCTGGTCGACCCCGACATCCAGAAGTACTTCCGGGACGTCGCCGACCACCTCGCCCGCGTGCAGGAGCAGGTCGTCGGCTTCGACGAACTGCTCAACTCGATCCTCCAGGCCAACCTCGCGCAGGCGTCCGTCGCGCAGAACGAGGACATGCGGAAGATCACCGCCTGGGCCGCCATCATCGCCGTACCGACGATGGTGACCGGGGTCTACGGCATGAACTTCGACCACATGCCCGAACTGCACTGGCGCTACGGCTATCCGACCGTCCTCGGCCTCACGGTCGTGCTCTGTGTCGGCATCCACCGGGCGCTGAAGCGCAACGGCTGGCTGTGAGCCGTCTGGATAGGCTTCGGCCATGACAAGCGAGCTGCTCGACCAGGCCCTCGTCGAGGAGGCCACCAAGAAGTCCGGGCTCGTGTGGGTCCGCGGCCCGGGCGGGCCGGCCCGCGCGCTGTGGCACGTGTGGCACGAGGGTGCCGCGTGTGTCGTGGGCGACGGACCGGGCGAGCAGCCGCTGCCGGGACTGGCCGACGGCACGACCGCCGAGGTCACCGTGCGCAGCAAGGACAAGGGGGGCCGGCTGGTCTCCTGGTCCGCGAAGGTCGTCGAACTCGCGTCCGGTACGGAGGCCTGGGATGCGACGGTCGCCGAACTGAAGGGCAAGCGGCTCAACGCGCCCGACGGAGAGGCGATGACCGAGCGCTGGGCCCGCACCTGCCGGGTGCTGCGGCTCGAACCGACCGGGACGACAACGCCGTTGCCCGACGACAGCCTGGCCGAGGCGCCCCTGCCGACGCCGGCCACGACCCGCAGGCCCGTCCCCGCGGGGCTGCCCCGGCTGCTGCTGAAAAAGAAGAAGCGCCGCCGATGAGCCCTCAGGACGCCGGCAGCTGTTTGCCGTAGTCCACGGTCTCGTCCTTGCCCGGCTCCGCCAGGGTGAAGTCCTTGTCCCAGGCCGAGAAGGTCAGCGTGCCCGCGCCGCCCGCGCGCTGCAGGCGCAGCGGATACGGCCTGCCCTCCAGGGACACGTCCAGCGTGCCCCCTGAGCCCTTGTCACCCGTGATGCGGATCGTGCGGGTACCCGCCTGCTCGTGGTGCCCGTCCGTCGCCAGCGAACCGTGCAGGGCGAGCAGCCCCTCGAGGAGGACGTCCTTGTCCGTGAAACCGCTGAACTTCTTGTACGCGGGGTCGCCCTGCGGCACCTTCACGTACTTGCCGTCGAGCTTGCCCGCCGCCGAGGTGCCGTGGTCCCCGTCGGCGTGGTTCCAGAAGCCCGCGCCGGCCTTCAGATACAGCCGCCCGCCGATGCGCAGCAGCCCGAAGGCCACTCCCTTGGAGGTGACCGACCCGGTCGCCCCCTCGGGCTTCAGCCGCATGTCGAGCCGGTACGTACGGCCATTGGTGACGACGTCTCCGGCGAGCCGTACGGCGGACGCGGACCGCGCGGCCGTGCGCGTTCTGGACTGGATCGTGTCGGCGGACAGCTTGCCGACCCCGTTCGTGCCCGCGTCGGGGTCCTCACCGCACCCCGTCAGAAACCCGCTCCCCGTCACGACCAGCACACACACGGCACCAGCCACCACCGCCCGACGAGTACGGCCCTCGGACCTCGCAGTCACAGACACGGCTGCCTTTCTCAACGGCTGTCCTGAACGGTGCTCGGCACCCTACAGGGGTCGGCGGCCACCGGCGGAGCCGGTCCGTCCGGACCGTCCACCAGGGCATATCCGATCGGGACGGGCTAGCCTGAAGCCCACCCGAGCGGGCAATTCGGAACAGCACAGCCCCACGAACCCCGCACGAAAAGGAAGCACGACCATGGCAGGCGCCGCCCCCCGGATCTTCGTCTCGCACCTCTCCGGCGTCCCCGTCTTCGACCCCAACGGCGACCAGGTGGGCCGCGTGCGCGACCTGGTCGTGATGCTGCGCGTCGGCCGCCGCCCCCCACGCGTGCTCGGCCTCGTCGTCGAACTGCCCACCCGGCGCCGCATCTTCCTGCAGATGACCCGGGTCACCAGCATCGAGTCCGGCCAGGTCATCGCCACCGGTGTGCTCAACGTCCGCCGCTTCGAGCAACGGCCCACGGAACGGCTCGCCTTCGGCGAGCTCCTGGACCGCCGGGTCACCCTCGTCGAGACCGGCGAGGAGGTCACGGTCCTCGACATGTCCGTGGCCCAGCTGCCGGCCCGCCGGGAGTGGGAGGTCGACCGCGTCTTCGTCCGCAAGGGCCGCAAGGCCGGCGCCTTCAGGAGGGCCAAGGGCGAGCAGCTGACCGTCGAGTGGTCCGCCGTCACCGGCTTCTCCCTGGAGGAGCACGGACAGGGCGCGGAGAGCCTCCTGGCCACCTTCGAGCAGCTGCGCCCGGCGGACCTGGCGAACGTCCTGCACCATCTCTCCCCCAAGCGCCGCGCCGAGGTCGCCGCCGCCCTCGACGACGACCGGCTGGCCGACGTCCTCGAAGAGCTCCCGGAGGACGACCAGATCGAGATCCTCGGCAAGCTGAAGGAGGAGCGGGCCGCCGACGTGCTGGAGGCCATGGACCCCGACGACGCGGCTGACCTGCTCTCCGAACTGCCGGAGGAGGACAAGGAGCGACTGCTGAGCCTGATGCAGCCCTCCGACGCCGCCGACATGCGGCGCCTGATGTCGTACGAGGAGCACACGGCGGGCGGTCTGATGACCACCGAGCCGATCGTGCTGCGGCCGGACGCCACCGTCGCCGACGCGCTCGCCCGCGTCCGCAACCGCGACCTCTCCCCGGCCCTCGCCGCCCAGGTCTACGTCTGCCGCCCGCCGGACGAGACACCGACCGGCAAGTACCTGGGCACGGTCCACTTTCAGCGGCTGCTGCGCGACCCCCCGTACACGCTGGTCAGCTCGATCATCGACGACGACCTGCAACCGCTCGACCCCGACGCGGAGCTGCCCGTCGTCGCCGGGTTCTTCGCCACGTACGACATGGTCGCGGCGCCCGTGGTGGACGAGTCCGGGTCGCTGCTCGGCGCGGTGACCGTGGACGACGTACTCGACCACATGCTGCCCGAGGACTGGCGGGAGACCGAGTTCCACCTGGACGAGGACGCCGACGGCGAGAACACCGGTGACGAGGAAGCCGAGGGGGTGGCCGCTCATGACGCCTGAGCGTGAGAGCACCCGCGAGCGCACCCCGGCGGGCGCGACGGCGACCGCGCGCACCCGGGTGCGCCTGGACCAGCCGCGCGCGCCGCGCCGGCGACTGGTTCCCGAGTGGGACCCCGAGGCCTTCGGGCGGCTGTCGGAGCGCATCGCGCGTTTCCTCGGCACCGGACGGTTCATCGTCTGGATGACGGTCGTCATCATCCTGTGGGTGGCGTGGAACGTCTTCGCGCCGAAGGACCTGCGCTTCGACAACTACCCGTTCATCTTCCTGACCCTGATGCTGTCCCTGCAGGCCTCCTACGCGGCCCCGCTGATCCTGCTCGCGCAGAACCGGCAGGACGACCGCGACCGGGTCAACCTCGAGCAGGACCGCAAGCAGAACGAGCGGTCCATCGCCGACACCGAGTACCTGACCCGGGAGATCGCCGCCCTGCGCATCGGCCTCGGCGAGGTCGCCACCCGCGACTGGATCCGCTCCGAGCTGCAGGACCTGATGAAGGAGCTGGACTACCGCAAGGACGGGCACCACGAACATGCCGTATTCCCGGCAGAACGGTCCCGCGGACGTGACGTAGACGACCGGTGACGGGCTTACCGGGGCCAGGCTACCGAGCCGTACCATCGTCCTTATGGCTAGCGAAGACGCGGTGCGCGAGGCACTGGCGACGGTGAACGACCCCGAGATCAACCGACCCATCACCGAGCTCGGGATGGTCAAATCGGTCGATATCGGCGCGGACGGGGCGGTCGCGGTGACCGTGTACCTGACGGTCTCCGGCTGCCCCATGCGCGAGACCATCACCCAGCGCGTGACCGATGCGGTCTCCCGGGTCGAGGGCGTCACCCGCGTCGACGTCTCGCTGGACGTGATGAGCGACGAGCAGCGCAAGGAGCTGGCGAACTCCCTGCGCGGCGGCCAGGCCGAGCGGGAGATCCCGTTCGCCAAGCCCGGCTCGCTCACCCGGGTGTACGCGGTCGCGTCCGGCAAGGGCGGCGTCGGCAAGTCGTCCGTGACGGTGAACCTGGCGGCGGCGATGGCCGCTGACGGTCTGAAGGTCGGTGTCGTCGACGCCGACATCTACGGCCACAGCGTGCCGCGCATGCTCGGCGCGGACGGCCGCCCCACCCAGGTCGAGAACATGATCATGCCGCCGTCGGCGAACGGCGTGAAGGTCATCTCCATCGGCATGTTCACGCCGGGCAACGCGCCGGTGGTCTGGCGTGGCCCCATGCTGCACCGGGCGCTGCAGCAGTTCCTCGCGGACGTGTACTGGGGCGACCTGGACGTGCTGCTGCTCGACCTGCCGCCCGGCACCGGTGACATCGCGATCTCGGTCGCCCAGCTGGTCCCGAACGCCGAGATCCTGGTCGTGACGACGCCTCAGCAGGCGGCGGCGGAGGTCGCCGAGCGCGCGGGCTCCATCGCCGTGCAGACCCACCAGAAGATCGTCGGCGTGGTCGAGAACATGTCGGGTCTGCCCTGCCCGCACTGCGGCGAGATGGTCGACGTCTTCGGCACTGGCGGCGGCCAGACGGTCGCCGACGGCCTCACCCGCACGACGGGCGCGACGGTTCCCGTCCTCGGCTCCATCCCGATCGACGTCCGCCTGCGCGAGGGCGGCGACGAGGGCAGGCCGGTGGTCCTGACCGACCCGGAGAGCCCGGCGGGCGCGGCCCTGCGCGGCATCGCGGGCAAGCTGGGCGGACGGCAGCGCGGCCTTTCGGGGCTGTCCCTGGGGATCACGCCGAAGAACAAGTTCTAGGACTTCGTACGACTGTGGGGCGCCATCCGGTGCGGACGGTGCCCCTTCGTCGTCTCGCCGTCGTCAGGCGTACTCGCCGATGTCCTTGATCATGGCGAAGCCGAGACCGTACGCGCTCATCCCTCTCCCGTACGCCCCCACGTGCACCCCTGCCTGCGTGGACCCGGCGAGCACCCAGCCGAACTCGGACTCGCGGTAGTGGAAGGGGGTGGGCACGCCGTCCACCGGCAGGGAGAGCGTCGACCACTCGGGGCCCGCGAGATCGTCGGCCAGCGCCCACGCCGTCTCCGTCTGCTGCTCCAGCCAGTCGTCCCGGAGGCTGTGGTCCATCTGTCCGGGCCAGGTGAACGACAGCAGCCCCACCCCGGCCAGCCACGCCGCCGAGGAGACCGACGTGGCCTCCAGCAGCCCCGTACCGTCGGCGCTCCTGCGGGAGGGGTTCGCCGCGACCGTCACCACGACCGCGAACTTCTCCCGCGGCTCACCGGCGGATCCGACCTCGTTCTTGACCGAGGGCTCGTCGCCGTGCCCGATCGACCCGTGTTCGACGGCACCGTCGGCCGCCGTTCCGACCTGCATCAGCCAGCGCGGCCCCGTGAAGGCCTCGTCGAGGCCGTACCACGGGAAGGGCGCCTGCAGGTAGCCGTCGACCGTGCGCCGGGCGGAGGGGACCTGTTGTCCGCCCTCCGCGGCCGGCGCCTGCGCGACTGCCCGACTCGTCGTCTCCATTGCCCGGACGCCTCCTCGCTCTCGTCGGACCGGAGCGGCCCGCCCCCCTTCGGGCTGACTCGTCCGGTCCGCACAACAACTCGGCAGCATAGCCACCCCGCTCCGGGCAGCCGGGAAACCTACCGGCGCGTGGGTCGCGCATGGGGCGGGTTCAGGCCGCGAGAGGGCGCGACGGAGTATGAAACGCGTCACGTACGACGGTTTCGGCGCCCCCCGCTGCCACGGGCGGTACGGCTCAGGTGGCGTCCGCGTCGAAGGGCGGCCGGTCGTCTTCCTCGGGCTTCTTCGTCATGTCGATGCGGCCACCGGAGGACGAGGAAGACGACGAGGAAGAGGAGGACGGCGTGGAGGACGAGGACGGACCGTCGGTGTCGTAGCTCTGGACCGCCTCCGTGACCTCGGCCATCTCCTTCTTCAGGTCGAAGCCGTTGCGGATCTCCTTCAGCCCCAGGTCCTCGCTGTCCAGGTGCTTGCGGATGAAGGTCTTGGGGTTGAGGTCCTCGAACTCGAAGTCCTTGAACTCCGGGCCCAGTTCCTGCCGGATGTCCGCCTTGGCGCTCTCCGAGAACTCTCGGATCTTCCGGATCGTCCGCATGACGTCCTGGATGACCTTCGGGAGCTTGTCCGGACCGAAGACGAGCACGGCGAGCACAATGATCGTCAGCAGCTCGAGCGGTCCTATGTCATTGAACACCTGAAGCTCCTTGCGATGTCCTCGGTCCTCGGCCCTCGGCGGTCTGTGCGGGTCTTCCGTGGTCCGGGCCGGATCCACGGTACCCGGCGATCCCGTACGACCGGTACTGTCCCGAGGGTTCCGAGTGCGTCCGGGTGGCGGTTTTCCGGGATGTTTGCCTTGCGGGGCAGCGATTTGGAACCCATCTGTGAGGTTCCTGTCAGTTGCTGTCCGAGGACCCGAGGACCAGCGAGATCGTCCGCTCGCCGCCGCCCCGGCGCACGGTCAGCCGCAGGCGGTCGCCGGGGCGGTGGGCGCGGGTCCTGACGATCAGTTCGTCGCCGGAGTGCACGCGCACGCCGTCGACCGCGGTGATGACGTCGCCCGCCTTGATGCCGGCCTTGGCTCCGGGGCCGTCCGCGGTGACGGCGGGGCCCCCGCCGGCGGCCTTCTTGCCGACGCGGGCGCCGTCGCCGGTGTAGTTCATGTCGAGGGTGACGCCGATGACCGGGTGCGTGGCCTTGCCGGTGTTGATCAGTTCCTCGGCGACACGCCTGGCCTGGTTGACGGGGATCGCGAAGCCGAGGCCGATGGAACCGGCCTGGCCGCTGCCGGAGTCCGAGCCGTCGTCGGCGGACCGGATCGCGGAGTTGATGCCGATGACCCGGCCCCGGGAGTCGAGGAGGGGGCCGCCGGAGTTGCCGGGGTTGATGGGCGCGTCCGTCTGCAACGCGTCCACGTACGACACGTCGGTCCCGTCGGTGCTGTCGCCGCCGGCGGTGATCGGGCGCTCCTTGGCGCTGATGATGCCGGAGGTGACGGTGCCGGCCAGGTCGAAGGGGGCGCCGATGGCGACGACGGGGTCGCCGACCTGGACGTTGTCGGAGTTGCCGAGCGGCAGGGGCTTGAGCCCGCGTACTCCGGTGACCTTCACGACGGCGAGGTCGTAACCGCTGTCCCGGCCCACGACGGTGGCCTTGGCGGTGTCGCCGCTGTTGAAGGTGACGGTTATCTTGCCGCTGGACCCGGCGGGCTCGACGACGTGGTTGTTGGTGAGGATGTGCCCGACGTCGTCCAGGACGAAGCCGGTGCCGGTGCTGGACTCCTCAACGCCGGTCACATTCAGGGTGACCACGCTGGGCAGGGCTCGCGCGGCGATGCCGGCCACACTGTCCGGCGCCCGCCCCGCGGGCTCCTTCCCGGCCTGCGGCAGCGTCACGGTCCCGAGCCCGCCGTCCCGCTCCAAATAGGCCCCGACGATCCCACCGACCCCACCGGACACCAGCGCCAGCGCGACAGCTCCGCTCACAAGCCTCCTACGCAGCCGCCGACGTCGCGTGTCCTTGTCATCAACACCGACACCGCTCTGCTGGAAGGGGGCGGGGGCCCAGGGGTCGTAGTTCTGCCAGGGGTTGGGGGTGGGGTCGAGTGAAGAGATGGGGGTGGGGGTGGAGCCGGGGTCTTGTGGGGGTGGCGGGGTGAGGCCGGTCGGGGGTGCGAGTGTTGGGTCGGGCAGTGGACCGGGGGGTGGAACGACGGGGGCCGTGGGAGCCGGGTCAGGCAAGCGCGCGGGCGCGGACGTGGCAACGACCGGTGCCGACAGAGCCGGGTCTGGCAGCGGCGCGGGCGTGGGGCCGACGGGGGGCGTGGTGTGGGGGCCCGGTCCGCTGTGCGGGGGCGGAATCGGCGTGTCCTGCGTCGGTGGAGCGGCGGGGTGCTGGACCGGGGGCGCGGGGGCCCAGGGTCCGGGTTCGCCGTAGGGCGGGGTGCTGTAGGGGTCGGAGTCGTGGAGGGGGGTCGGACGGGTGGCGGGGGTCGGGTGTGGTTCGGGTGCGGCGGCTGGACGGGGCGTGACGTAGTCACCCGAGGCCGAGGCCGCCTCATCCGGCCGCTCCGCCTGCGCCTCTACGACAGCGATCGCCGCCGGCGCCTCGACCTCAGCCGGTATCTCCGCCCGCGCACCGGCCCCAACAGCCGAGTCCGCCAACGCCTCGGCCTCAGCCGGCCGCTCCGCCCGCGCCTCAGTCACAGCCGGCGGCTCCGCGTCCCCCAGGGGGACAGCCCGCATCTCCGCGACGCCATCCACCTGCACCACAGCGTCACCCGGCGTCTCCGCCTCCACCGGGACCTTGGCCTCCGCCGGCGTCTCCGCCTCTCCCGTGGCCACATCAGCCGCCGACGACTCCGCCTCCGCCCGCGCTCCATCGTCATCCGGGGTCTCCGGCTCCACCGGGACCTTGGCCTCCGTCGGCTCCTCCGCCTTGACCACAGCCGGCATCGCCACGACGGCCTCCGCCGGCGCCTCCGCCTCCCCCATGGCCACAGCCGGCGTCAACAGCTCCGCTCCGGCCAGGACCCCAGACCCGCCCGGCGTCTCGGGCTCCGGCTCCGGTCCGGGTGTCTGTCGCGGAGTCTCCCCCGTGTCGGTCGCCGCCCGGGGAAGGGGCAGTTCGTAGTCGCCGTCGGCGGCCGCTCGAGGCGCGTCGGTGGTACCCGCGGCAGAATGCCCGTCGGCGCCAACCTCGGCTGCCCCGCCGGTCCCACCTACCGCTGCCCCGCCCGTGCCAGCCACCGCTGCCGCGCCGGTGCCAACCTCCGCTGCCCCGCCGCTGCCACCCACCGCTGCCCCGCCGGTGCCACCCCCCGCTGTCGGGCGCGCCAACTCGAAGTCGCCGTCCAATATCGCCGCAGCCGGGCCCCGGTCCTGGACCGGTAGGGCCAGACGGAAGTCGCCCTCGGCGTCGCCATGGGCTTCCGGCTCCGTCAGTGTCGGCGTCGAGGCGAGCGGCGGATCCGTCGGCGTCGCGTCCGCGTGGCCGGTGCCCGTCTCGCGAACCCCCCGGTGCCACCACTTCGGCCTTGTGGGCTTCCCCTCGTTCATGATCTCCCCACAGGTGACCGCGGCGCAGCCCGTCGCGGACGCGGTTTGTCGGTTCCGCGTCGGCGACACAGGGCGCAGACGCGGTTCACCGTGGATTCAACCAGGTTCCCGAGCGGGGGCGCAGGGGCCGGTCAGCGAGTGGGGTCGGTGGTCGCGTCGGGGACGGGTGCGGCGAGGAGGGGCGTCGTGGCCTCGGGTCGCGCCGACCCCGAGGTCAGCGTCAGCGGCAGCGGCGAGGGCATGCTGAGCGGACGTATGAGCGGGGACATCACCGCGGCGCCGGCCACGACGGGCGCCGTCAGCGTGTGCATGGTCCGGTCCGCCGCGGCAGGGCTGGGCACGCCCGGCAGCAGCGGTGCGGACACCTGGGTCGGGGCCACCGGGGTGTCGCCGAGCGAGCGACCGCCCTGGCCCTGGGTGAGCAGGGGCCCCGCGCCACGGCGCCGCTGGCTCTCGGGCGCCGTCGCGGCCCCCGTCCCCGGCGTACGCGCCGGCGTCACATTGCTGCCCGCGCCGGAGCCCCCGCGGGCGTCCCCGGCCGTGTCCGTCGCCGCGCCCGTCGTGACCCCGCCGAGCGCGATCGCGGCGAGCGAGACCGCCCCGGCGGCGACGAACGCGAACCGCATCCCGCGCGAGGCGGAGCGGTCGGTCTCGGGCCGGCCGACGTCATGGATGCGGAAGCCGTGGTCGGAGGCGGGGAGGGCCGGGGTGGGGGCGGTGTGCGGCGCGGCGGGCGTGTAGTCGAAGGCGAAACGCTCGGGGCGTTTCAGGCCGAAGACCCCGGGGAGCGCGGAGCCGCCGGGTCTTCCGGACAGGCCGTCGAATCCTCCCCCGCCGAACGGCGAGCCACCGCCGTCCGGATCACCTCCCCCGGGCAGCGCCTGAAGCCGCGCGAGGAAACTCTCGGAGGGAGGCGGCGGGGCCGCCTCCGCGAAGACGCTCTTCAACTGCCGCTGCGCGTCGGCCTCGGCCTTGCACTTGGCGCAGGTCGCCAGGTGGGCGAGGACTCGCTCACGGGTCTCATGACCGAGCTCTCCGTCCACCAGGGCGGAGAGTCGGTCTCCCAGATGCTGCTCGGCGAGGCGCCGTTCGACGGGGTCGGGTCGTGATCCACTCACGCGGTCGCGCCCCCTCCTCCCAGAGCGGCCACCCTGGGCACGAAGGAGCGGCGCTCGGAGCTCCGGGTCTGCGGCGCGCGGTGTGCGAGGGCCTTGCGCAGCTGGGAGCGGCCGCGGTGGATCCGGGAGCGGACCGTGCCGAGCTTGACGCCGAGGGTCGCGGCGATCTCCTCGTAGGACAGTCCTTCGATGTCGCACAGGACGACCGCGGCGCGGAACTCGGGCGCAAGGGTGTCGAGGGCCTGCTGGACGTCCGCGTCGAAGTGGGCGTCGTTGAAGGCCTGCTGCGGGGTGGGCTCGCGGCTGGGCAGGCGCTCTGCCGCGTCCTCGCCGAGGGCGTCGAAGCGGATGCGCTGCTTGCGGCGGACCATGTCGAGGAAGAGGTTGGTGGTGATGCGGTGCAGCCAGCCCTCGAAGGTGCCCGGCGTGTAGGTCGACAGGGAGCGGAAGACGCGGACGAAGACCTCCTGGGTGAGGTCCTCGGCGTCGTGCTGGTTACCGGTCAGGCGGTACGCCAGCCGGTAGACGCGGCCACTGTGCATGCTGACGATCTCCTCCCACGTGGGCGGAGTCCACGCCTGCCCGTCCGCGTCGGTGGAGAAAGTCGCGGTCTGGGCGTGGTCAGCGGCGTGGCTGGGGTCAGCAGCGGTGTCGTTCACGGATTTCGGCCTGCCCGCTGATCCGAGGAAGCGCCGCAGCACTCCACCCCGGTCCCCGTTGGGCGCGGCCGCACCTCCCCTGTCATCTCTGGTGGTGTCCAGTGGAGCCCCTACCATAGCCACCTCGCCCGTTAGGACCGGATAAGCGGTTTTACGAGAATTTGATGTGGGCTGCTCCGGCTCGTGCCGCCGCGTCCGCGGTTCCTCGAGCGCCCGACCGTCGTCGTGATCCAACTGTGTCCCCCCGCCGTCGTCTCCACCCCTCTAAACGCCTGGTCCCATCTGCGGGTTCCCGGGCCCAACGGATACAGTCACGCCCAGGCAACCGCGGGGACAGGAGAGGGTCATTACCGGCAACCGGCAGGCAAGCTGGGCGTTCGCCGACGCCTATGCCGCCGAGGACGAAGCGCTGCGCTGGGCCCGCGACCGGGCCCGTGAGGCGGGGCTGCGCTCGGTGTCGCCCGGCACGGGCTCCGCGCTGCGGTTGCTGGCGGCCTCCGTGGACGCGAAGGCGGTGGCCGAGATCGGGACCGGCACCGGCGTCTCCGGTATCCACCTGCTGCACGGGATGCGCCCGGACGGCGTCCTGACCACCGTCGACCCCGAGCCGGAGCACCAGCAGTTCGCCCGTCAGGCCTTCCGGGCCTCCGGCTTCGCCAGCAACCGCGCCCGCTTCATCCCGGGCCGCGCCCTGGACGTGCTGCCCCGCCTCGCGGACGCCGGCTACGACCTCGTCTTCTGCGACGGCGACCGGCAGGAGGTCATGGACTACCTCGCTGAATCGTTGCGCCTGCTCCGTCCGGGGGGTCTGGTGGTCTTCGAGGGGGTCTTCGCGAACGGCCGCACGGTCGATTCGGGGCCCCAGCCGACGGAGGTCCTGCGGCTGCGGGAGCTGCTGCGGGCGGTGCGGGAGAGCCAGGAGCTGCTGCCGTCACTGCTGCCGGTGGGCGACGGGTTGCTGTGCGCCGTGAAGCGCTGACCGGCCCCTCAGGGTGACGTCGCCGGGGCGGTGACGAGGCCCACACAGAGCAACCCCGGCACCACTTGGATGCCGGGGTTGTCGAAAGGGTATGGTCGCTTCCGCGTCAGCCGACGACCTTCTTGAGGGCGTCGCCGAGCGCGTCGGCCTCGTCTGGGGTCAGCTCGACGACGAGCCGACCGCCGCCTTCGAGCGGAACGCGCATGACGATGCCCCGCCCCTCCTTGGTCACCTCGAGCGGGCCATCACCCGTTCGCGGCTTCATGGCCGCCATGCTCGTTCCCCTTCCTGAAACCAGCTCATCGTCAAAGCCGACGGCCCTGGAGGGCACGCGCGGTCCAGGCGTGGGACTTGGACACGCGACACCGGCATCGAACACATTGCTTCCAAGCCATTATCTCGCATCTCAGGACCCGATGACCAACATCAGTCGGCATCGCTTGGGCAACGCGCGCGAGCAAAACCACCCAATTCGGCGATGTGACTGCGATACTGCGCGGCCGCGCGGACTTCCGCGCACCGGAAACCGCCGAGAATTCTTTGACACAGGTCACACGTCAGGTCCGGTGCGCGGACGGCGATCTCCGTCATGCTGTCCTTCGTACGAAGACGTACTGACCGGTCGTACCAACGGAGGGGACGGACCATGGCCGACACGGTGCTCTACGAGGTGACCGACGGGCTCGCGACGATCACCCTGAACCGGCCCGAGGCGATGAACGCGCTGAACATCCCGACGAAGGTCGCGCTGCGGGAGGCGGTCCAGGAGGCGGCGGGCGACGCGGCCGTCCGGGCGGTGCTGCTGACGGCCGCCGGTGAGCGGGCGTTCTGTGTCGGTCAGGACCTCAAGGAGCATATCGGGCTGCTGGCACAGGACCGGGAGACCGGCTCCGGACACACGATGAGCACGGTGCGTGAGCACTACAACCCGATCGTGCGGGCCCTGGCCGGGATGGCGAAGCCTGTGGTGGCCGGGGTGAACGGGGTCGCGGCGGGGGCGGGATTCGGGCTGGCGCTGGTGGCCGACTACCGGGTCGTGGCCGACACCGCCGCCTTCAACACGTCGTTCGCGGGGGTCGCCCTGACCGCGGACTCCGGGATGTCCTGGACGCTGCCGCGGGTCGTGGGCCCGGGCCGGGCCGCCGACCTGCTGCTCTTCCCCCGCAGTATCAAGGCCCAGGAGGCGTACGAGCTGGGGATCGCCAGCCGTCTCGTACCGGCTGCTGAGCTGCACGCCGAGGCGGAGAAGGTGGCGCGGGCGCTGGCCGAGGGGCCGACGGTCGCCTACGCGGCCCTCAGGGAGGCCATGGCGTACGGCCTGACGCACTCCCTCGACGAGACGCTGGACAAGGAGGACGAGCTGCAGACGCGGGCCGGGTCCTCCGAGGACCACATGATCGCGGTGCAGGCGTTCGTCAACAAGGAGAAGCCGAAGTACCTGGGCCGCTGAGGATCAGCCCTCCCTCGCGACACACGTCTGAAGATGGTCGTTGACCAGGCCGCACGCCTGCATCAGGGCGTACGCCGTGGTCGGCCCCACGAAACGCAGGCCTCTCTTCTTCAGCGCCTTGGACAGGGCCGTGGACTCCGGGGTGACCGGCGGGACGTCCGACAGGGTCCTCGGCGCCGGTCCGGGCTCCGGCGCGTGGGACCAGATCAGGCTGTCCAGCTCGCCCGGCGCCCACTCCGCCAGCACCCGCGCGTTGGCGAGCGTCGCGTCGATCTTGGCCCTGTTGCGGATGATGCCCGGGTCGGTGAGGAGGCGGGCGCGGTCCGTCTCCGTGAAGGCGGCGACCTTCTCGATCCTGAAGTCGGCGAACGCGGCCCGGAAGCCGGGCCGGCGGCGCAGGATGGTGATCCAGGACAGGCCGGACTGGAAGGCCTCGAGGCTGAGGCGTTCGTAGAGCGCGTCGTCGCCGTGGACCGGGCGGCCCCACTCCTCGTCGTGGTAGGCCACGTAGTCCTCGGTGGACAGGGCCCAGGGGCAGCGCAGCGCTCCGTCCGGGCCGGCGATCGCGGCGCCGTCGGTCACTGGTGGCCCTCCTGACCGTGCCCCGGCTTCTCCATGGAGACGTGGTGGGCCGCCGCCCGGGCGCCCGCCAGCGCGGACTCCAGGTCGGCGATCCGGGCGTCCCGCTCGGCCAGTTCGGCGGCGAGCCGGTTGAGGGCGTCGTCGACGTCCGCCATCCGGTAGCCGCGCGCTGCGAGCGGGAAGCGGAGCGCGTCGACGTCCGCGCGGCCGACCGGGCGGTCCGGCGGCAGGGGGTCCTGCAGGCGCTCGGGGGCCACCTCGGGCAGCGGTCCGTCGCCCTCCCCGCCGCCCACCACGGCCAGTGTCACCGCGGCGACCACGACGGCGAGAGCGACGACGAGGAACAAGAACATAACCATCGCTGTGGTCCCCACGCTCGATGTACGGAAGCTGGATGTGTCAGGGTCCGATCGTGCCATGCGACTCTGACAGTTAGGGTCACAGGCGGCCGAAAGGCCGGAACACCCAGGTCGTCCTAGGAGAGGTCACAGCGGATGCTCAGGCTGGGCAGGCGGGAGTTCGAGGCGCACGAGCCGGTGGTCATGGCGATCGTGAACCGGACCCCGGACTCCTTCTACGACCAGGGGGCGACCTTCCGCGACGAGCCCGCCCTCGCGCGCGTGGAGCACGCGGTGGCGGAGGGGGCCGCGATCGTCGACATCGGCGGTGTGAAGGCGGGTCCCGGTGACGAGGTGAGCGCCGCGGAGGAGGCACGCCGGACCGTCGGGTTCGTGGCGGAGGTCCGCCGGCGCTTCCCGGACGTCGTGATCAGCGTGGACACCTGGCGGGCGGAGGTCGGCGAGGCCGTGTGCGAGGCGGGGGCCGACCTGCTGAACGACGCCTGGGGCGGGGTGGATCCTGGGCTCGCGGAGGTCGCCGCCCGGTACAAGGTGGGGCTGGTGTGCACGCACGCCGGAGGCGCGCAGCCGCGGACGCGTCCGCACCGGGTGTCGTACGACGACGTCATGGCCGACATCCTGCGGGTGACCCTGGGGTTGGCCGAGCGGGCCGTGGGGCTCGGGGTGCCGCGGGAGTCGGTGCTGATCGATCCCGGGCACGACTTCGGGAAGAACACGCGGCACAGCCTGGAGGCGACGCGGCGGCTGGGCGAGATGGTCGACACGGGCTGGCCGGTGCTGGTGTCGCTGTCCAACAAGGACTTCGTGGGCGAGACCTTGGACAAGCCGGTGAAGGAGCGGGTGGTGGGGACGCTGGCGACCACCGCCGTCTCCGCCTGGCTGGGGGCACAGGTGTACCGGGTGCACGAGGTGGCGGAGACGCGTCAGGTGCTCGACATGGTGGCGTCGATCGCGGGTCACCGTCCTCCGGCGGTGGCCCGGCGGGGGCTGGCGTAGGGCGCCGGCCCCCGGTCACGCGCGGACGGTCAGCGGCCCGCTTCCTTCGACACCAGGGCCACCGCTTCCTCGACCTCGTCCGTCACGTGGAAGAGCAGCAGATCGCTCTCCGCCGCCTTGCCCTGGGCGACCAGGGTGTTCTTGAGCCAGTCGACCAGGCCGCCCCAGTACTCGGTGCCGAAGAGGACGATCGGGAACCGGGTGACCTTCTGGGTCTGGACGAGGGTGAGGGCCTCGAAGAGTTCGTCCAGGGTGCCGAGTCCGCCCGGGAGGACGACGAAACCCTGCGCGTACTTGACGAACATCATCTTCCGGACGAAGAAGTAGCGGAAGTTGAGGCCGATGTCGACGTAGGGGTTGAGGCCCTGCTCGAAGGGCAGCTCGATGCCGAGGCCGACCGAGATGCCGCCCGCCTCCAACGCGCCCTTGTTGGCCGCCTCCATGGCGCCGGGGCCGCCGCCCGTGATGACCGCCCACCCGGCGTCGACCAGCGCGCTGCCCAGCCGTACACCGGCCTCGTAATCCGGGGAGTCGACGGGGGTGCGGGCCGAGCCGAAGACGCTGATCGCGGGCGGGAGTTCGGCGAGCGTGCCGAAGCCCTCGATGAACTCCGACTGGATGCGCAGCACGCGCCACGGGTCCGTGTGGACCCAGTCCGAGGGGCCGCCCGCGTCCAGCAGCCGCTGGTCCGTGGTGCTCGCCGTCACCTGTCCCCGCCGTCGGAGGACCGGTCCCAGGCGCTGCTCGTCCGGCGGCACCTTCTTGCCCTCGGGGTTCCCGGTAGCCATGTGCGCTCCCTCCACTTGCAGGTGTTTCCACCTCAGCGTAGATCTACGCGGGTTACGGAGGGGGGACCTCAGCGTGTCAGCCAGGCGCGCAGCCGCTCCTCACCCGCGAGGATCTTCGCCGTTTCGACCCGTTCGTCCCGCTTGTGCGCCAAGTGCGGGTTGCCGGGACCGTAGTTGACCGCGGGGATGCCGAGGGCGGAGAAACGGGAGACGTCGGTCCAGCCGTACTTGGGCTGCGGGGTGCCGCCGACCGCCTCGATGAAGGCCGCCGCGGCCGGATGGGAGAGGCCGGGCAGCGCGCCGCCGCTGTGGTCGTCGACCACGAACTCCTCGACCCCGCAGTCCGCGAACACCTCGCGGACGTGGGCGATCGCCTCCTCCTCGCTGCGGTCCGGCGCGTACCGGAAGTTGACCGTGACCACGCACTCGTCGGGGATGACGTTGCCGGCCACCCCGCCCGAGATCCGCACCGCGTTCAGGCCCTCCCGGTACTCCAGGCCGTCGATCACCGGGTAGCGGGGCTCGTAGGAGGCCAGCCGGGCCAGGATCGGGGCGGCCGCGTGGATCGCGTTGGAGCCCATCCAGCTGCGCGCGGAGTGGGCGCGCTCGCCCCTGGTCTTCAGCAGCACCCGCAGCGTGCCCTGGCAGCCGCCCTCGACCTGGCCGTCCGACGGCTCCAGCAGCACCGCGAAGTCGCCCTCCAGCCACTCCGGGCGGGCCTCGGAGACGTGCTTGAGTCCGTTGCGCTCGGCCTCGACCTCTTCGTTGTCGTAGAAGATGAAGGTCAGGTCCCGGTTGGGTTCGGGGACGGTGGCCGCGATGCGCAGCTGGACCGCCACCCCGGACTTCATGTCGCAGGTGCCGCAGCCCCACAGGACGCCGTCGTCGTCCAGCCAGGAGGGGACGTTGTCGGCGATCGGGACGGTGTCGATGTGCCCGGCAAGGACGACACGCTCCGGGCGGCCCAGGTTCGTCCGTGCGACCACGTTGTTGCCGTACCGGTCGACCGTCAGGTGCCCGAGCGTGCGCAGGGCGGCCTCGATCGCGTCGGCGAGGGGCTCCTCGGTGCCGCTCTCGGAGGGGAAGTCGACGAGCCGCGCGGTGAGCTCGGCCGCGTTCAGGGTGAGGTCAATCGAGGTGTCGGCCATGCCCCAGACCCTATCCCGCCAGCGCCTTCATCAGTTGTCCACACCCGCGGCAGCAGTCACAGCGGCCTCCGCTACCTTGTACGGCGTGCCAGAGCCGTCTCCCACCCTCAAGCGCCGCGGCCGTCTCCTTCGCATCGGGGCGGCCTTCGTGGTCCTGCTCGCCGTCGCGGGCTATCTCGTGGTGCAGTACGTCACCGGAGGGCACGGCCCCGGCTGCAAGGTGGTCTCGGGCAAGAGCGACGGCGAGGCGTACGAGTTCACTCCCGAGCAGGCGGTGAACGCGGCGACGATCGCCGCTGTCGGCACCGGGCGCGGGATGTCCGAGCGGGCGGTGACGATCGCACTGGCGACCTCGCTGCAGGAGTCGGGGCTGCGCAACATCCAGCACGGCGACCGGGATTCCCTCGGCCTCTTCCAGCAGCGGCCCTCGCAGGGCTGGGGCAAGCCGCAGCAGATCCTGGAACCGACGTACGCGGCGGGCGTCTTCTACGAGCACCTGGCCAAGGTGCCCGACTACCAGAAGCTCCCGCTCACCGTGGCCGCGCAGCGCGTGCAGCGCAGCGGCTTCCCGGAGGCCTACGCCAAGCACGAGCCGGACGCCGCGCTGCTGGCCGCCGCCCTCACCGGGCACGCGCCGGCCACCCTGACCTGCCAGGGCCGCCCGGACACCACCACCGTGCAGGCCGTGGGGCCCGACGCCGTACGGGCGGCTCTCGTACGGGACTTCGGGCGGGACGTGCTGCAGCCGGCCGGGGCCGAGGTGAGCCGGAAGAAGCACGCCTCGACGCCCTCGCCGACGCCGACGGCCGCGGCGTCGGGCACGCGCACGGTGACGGTTCCCGTGGCCGCCGACAAGACCCCCGCGAAGGGGCGGACCGCCGGCCAGCGCGGGTGGCAGGTGGCGCACTGGGCCGTGGCCAACGCGACCGCGCTGCACATCGAGCGGGTCTCGTTCGGCGGGCGGGAGTGGACCGCCGGGAACACCGACAGCCGCTGGCGCACGGCCGGTTCGCAGGAGACCGGCGGAGCCGCCAAGGCCGCGGTGCGGATCGTGACCGGGCAGTAGTACGGGTCTTCACTCGCGCGGGTCACTCGGGCCGCCCGGGTTCCGTGGTGTGCGCAGGTTTTCGTGCCGTCACTCCCGGATCCGTCACAACCCTTGGGGACAAAGGGCTGTAAGGGTTCGGCAGACTTTCGGACCGGGCGCCGTTTGCCCGTTTTTGTGCGCAGCTGATTATGCGACGCATTGCCAACTCTTTACGTTCGGCCTCCGCAACCTTCGCGGGTTTCGAGCGGTAGTCACTGCGTCCGAGCCCGGACGATCAACATCCAGTCGATCAACAGGAGCATCATGTCCCTCCCTCTGACCCGCCGGATCGCCCGTGCCGCGCTGCTCACCGCAGCGGGAGTGGCTGCCGGGGTCGGTGCGGCCGGCTCCGCGAGCGCGGCCACCGAACTGCCCGCGACGCCCAACCTCGGCGGGCTGACCGCCCTGGACGGGGCGCACGTCGGCAACACCGTCGACGCCGCGACGCAGAACGTCACCAAGGTCGCGGGCAGCGCCGGTGGCAAGACGGTGGAGAAGGCGCTACCGGCCGCCGGGAAGACCAGCGGCCAGGCCGTGAAGAAGGCGACGCCCGCGGCGCAGAAGACCGCGGGGGACGCGGCGGGGTCGGCCGGCGGGGTCCTCGGTGACACCGCGAAGACGGCGACGAAGGGTGGGCTGCCGACGGACTCGCTGACCAAGGGCGGCCTGCCGACGGGCAAGACCCTGCCGGTGAAGGGCCTGCCGGTCGGCTGACATCGGCTGCGCTGTGCCGGAACGGCGACGGGGTCCAGGGTGTCTTCCTGGACCCCGTCGCTTCGTCATGACCTCAGACAAGCCTCCGCACGGCAGCCCGCACCCGTTCGTCCGTCGCCGTCAGTGCCACGCGTACGAACCTCTCGCCCGCCGGGCCGTAGAAGTCGCCCGGGGCCACCAGAATGCCCAGGTCGGCGAGGTGGGAGACCGTCTGCCAGCAGGACTCGTCCCGGGTCGCCCACAGGTAGAGGCTCGCCTCGCTGTGCTCGAGGCTGAAGCCGTGGTTCAGCAGGGCCCCGCGGAGCGCCTCGCGGCGGGAGGCGTAACGCTCCCGCTGCTCCTGGACGTGGGTGTCGTCGGCGAGGGCCGCCACCACCGCCGCCTGTGTGGGCGCCGACGTCATCATGCCGCCGTGCTTGCGGATCTCCAGCAGGGGCGCGAGGACCGCCGGGTCGCCGGCCAAGAAGGCGGCGCGGTAACCGGCCAGGTTGGAGCGCTTGGAGAGCGAGTGCACGGAGACGATGCCCTCGTACGAGCCGCCGTTCACCTCGGGGTGCAGGACCGAGACCGGGTCCGCCTCCCAGCCCAGCTCGATGTAGCACTCGTCGGAGAAGACCAGGACGCCGTGCTCGCGGGCCCAGGCGACGATGCGCGTCAGTTCGGCCTGTGAGAGGACCTTGCCGGTGGGGTTGGAGGGCGAGTTGAGCCAGAGCAGCTTCAGGCCCTCGGGGTCCAGCTCCGTGGGGTCGTCGTACGCCTCGTACTCGGCGCGGGCCAGCCGGGCGCCCACCTCGTACGTGGGGTACGCCAGGCGCGGGTAGGCGACCCGGTCGCCGGGGCCGAGGCCCAGCTGGGTCGGGAGCCAGGCGACGAGTTCCTTGGAGCCGACGATCGGCAGGACGTGGCGGTGGGTGACCTCGCGGGCGCCCAGCCGGCGCTCCAGCCACCCGGTGATCGCGTCCCGCAGCGCCGGGGTGCCCCAGACCGTCGGGTAGCCCGGGGAGTCCGCCGCGTCGATCAGCGCCTTTTGGATCAGGTCGGGGACCGGGTCGACCGGCGTGCCGACGGAGAGGTCGACGATGCCGTCCGGATGCGCGGCGGCCTTCTTCTTGTAGGGCTCCAGCTTGTCCCAGGGGAAGGTGGGCAGGCGGTCGGAGACTGCGGACACGGTCTGACGCTCACTTTCGGGTCGTGCGCGAACGCCTCGGTCCCGCGCGGCTGATCAGGGGTGATCAGGCCGCACGGGACCGAGGCGGCAGAGAACGCTGCGGGCTCGCCGCCCTGTCAGGCCTGCGGCGGGAGCGCGGCGATGAAGGGGTGGTCCCGCTCGATCAGACCCAGCTTGCTCGCGCCGCCCGGGGAGCCGAGCTCGTCGAAGAACTCGACGTTCGCCTTGTAGTAGTCCTTCCACTCCTCCGGAGTGTCGTCCTCGTAGAAGATCGCCTCGACCGGGCAGACCGGCTCACAGGCACCGCAGTCGACGCATTCGTCCGGGTGGATGTACAAGGACCGCTGGCCCTCGTAGATGCAGTCGACCGGGCACTCCTCGATGCACGCCTTGTCCTTGACGTCGACACAAGGCTGCGCAATGACGTAGGTCACGCTGTCGTTCCTCCTCGATAGGGCGCTGGCGGGCCTCCTCAGGCTCCGCCGCCTGGCGCGCGGGAGCGCGGCGTCGTCGATGCCCGCCCCTAGTATCTCCGTTCCTGGGCATGATCCGAACAGGAGGGGTGAACAGACCTGTGGAAATCTCTGCGTCCGGCCGACTCGAGGTCAGGATCACCCCCGCTGACGTGGGTAAACGAGTCTCCGTACGACGCCTGGGCGATCCCGGAGCGGCGCACGAGAAGTTCACCGACACGGTGGGTGTTCTCACATCATGGGACGACGGTGTGCTGCTGATCAAACGGAAGAGTGGCGAGAGCGTCCGCATCCCGGAATCCGCCCTGGTGGCGGGGAAGGTCGTCCCCGCCGCGCCGGCCCGTCGCCGGGGGCCCGCCGCCTCGTACCAGGAGCTCGCGCACGTCGCCTCGCGCGCGTGGCGGCCGGTGGAGAGCGAGCGGCTCGGGGGGTGGGAGCTGCGGGCCGCGGGCGGCTTCACCCGCCGGGCGAACTCGGTGCTGGCCCTCGGCGACCCCGGTATACCGCTCGACGAGGCGCTGGACCTCGTACGACGGTGGTACGGCGAGCGTGGGCTGCCGGCGTACGTCCAGGCCGCGACCGGGGCCGAGGGCACGCAGGAGCTGCTCTGCGCGGAGCTGGAGCGGCGCGGCTGGGTGCGTGAGGTGACGGCCGAGGTGTGGGTCGGGGCACTGGCGCCGGTCGCGGACCGGGCCGAGGGAGCCGGGGTCGTGCTGTCACGGGAGGCCGACGAGGCGTGGCTCGCGCGCTACCAGCGCAAGGGGGTGAGCGAGGTGGCGCTGAAGGTGCTCGGCAGCGGGCCCTCGGTGTGGTTCGCGACGGTTCCGGGGGCGGAGGCACCGGCCGCGATCGGGCGGTGTGTCGTGGACGGGCGGTGGGCCTCCTTCGCCGCCGTCGAGGTGGACCCGGCGATGCGGCGGCGGGGGCTGGCGACGACCGTGATGGCCGCGCTGGCCCGGCGGGCGCTGGACGAGGGCGCCTCGGCCGCGTGGCTGCAGGTCGAGACGGACAACGCGGGCGCGCGGGCGCTGTACGCCGGGATGGGTTTCGCCGCGCACCACGCGTACCACCACTACCGGGAGCCGTCGTCTTCCGGCGGCGGCCGGTAACCGATCGCCGTGAGAGGGCACGAGCCAGCTATGCGTTCCCCGAATCCCCCCTCCCCCGAACGCTCCGCCGAGCTGCGGCGGCGCTTCGCCGAGGAGGCGCGCTCCGAGCGGCCCGACCTGTCGACGCTGTGCCTGCTGGTGGGCGCGGAGGCGGACGGGGCGCTGGACGAGGCCGGCATCGACGCGGCGCAGATGGAGCTGGACCGGCTGGCCGGGCAGGTGCCGTTCCGTCCGGGCGGCCCGGTCTCCTGGGCCAACGCGCTGCACCATCTGCTGGGCGCCCGGGAGGGCTTCCACGGTTCCCCCGCCGACTACCAGCGGCTGGAGTCGTCCCTGCTGCACGAGGTGCTGCGGCGGCAGCGCGGGCTGCCGATCCTGCTGTCGGTGGTGTGGATGGAGGTGGCACGGCGGGCCGGGGCGCCGGTGTACGGGGTCGCGCTGCCCGGGCACTTCGTCGTCGGGTTCGGTCCGCAGGAGCAGCAGGTGCTCGCGGATCCGTTCGACGGGGGGCGGGTGCTCAGCGGAGGCGACGCGGAGTTGCTGGTCGCCGGGGCCACGGGGGCCGCCCTGGATCCGTCGATGCTGGCGCCGGCCGATCCGCTGGACGTCGTGCTGCGGATCCTGAACAACATCCGCGCGTGGGCCGCTGCCCGGCCCGAGCGGTCGGACGTGGCGCTGTGGGCGGTGGAGCTGTCCCTGCTGCTGCCCTCGCATCCGGCGCGGCTGCGCTACGAGCACGCCCAACTGCTCGTCCAGCGCGGCGACTTCCTCACCGGCGCCACCGAACTGGAGGCCTACGCCGAGGTGGTCGCGGCGGTGGACGAACCGGCCGCCGAGCGGGTCCGCCAACAGGCCCACACCGCGCGGGCGATGCTCAACTGAGCCTCACAGCCAGCCCTTCTCCCGCGCTATCCGCACCGCCTCCGCCCGGTTGCGGACCGCCAGTTTCTGGATCGCCGTCGAGAGGTAGTTGCGGACCGTGCCCTGGGACAGGTGCAGGGCCGCCGCCAGCTCCGCGTTGGTGGAGCCGTCCGCCGCAGCGCGCAGGACCTCCCGTTCCCGGTCGGTCAGCGGGTTGGCGCCCTCCGCCAGGGCCGCCGCCGCGAGCGTGGGGTCGATCACGCGCTCGCCGGCCAGCACCTTCCGTACCGCGGCGGCGAGCTGGGCCGCCGGGGCGTCCTTGACCAGGAAGGCGTCGGCGCCGGCCTCCATGGCGCTGCGGAGGTAGCCGGGGCGGCCGAAGGTGGTGAGCACGACCAGCTTCACGGCGGGCAGGGCCCCGTGGACCTGGCGCGCGGCCTCGATGCCCGTGCAGCCCGGCATCTCGATGTCGAGCAGGGCCACGTCCACGCCGTGTTCCCGGACGGCCGCCAACACCTCGTCGCCGCGCGCCACTTGCGCGACGACCTCGATGTCGTCCTCGAGACCGAGAAGCGCTGCCAACGCCTCGCGGACCATCGACTGGTCCTCGGCGAGCAGCACCTTGATCGTAGGGCTCATGCCCCGGATCCTACGGTGGACCGGGCGTCCACCGGGACGCGGGCGACCAGCCGGAAGCCCTTCTTGACGCGTCCCGCCTCCAGGGTGCCGCCGGCCTTCTCCAGGCGTTCGGTCAGGCCCGTCAGCCCGTTGCCGGGGCCCTTGCCCGAGCCGCCCGAGCCGTTGTCCTCGACGGACAGTTCGAGGACCGCTCCGTCCAGGGTCTGGCGGCGCAGCAGCTCCACCGTGCAGCGTCCGGCGCCGCTGTGCCGTACGACGTTGGTGACCGCCTCGCGCAGCGCCCAGGCGAGGGCGGACTCGCTCTCCTCGGGGACGTCCCGGAGGTCGGGTTCGGCGGGCACCTCGGCGACGACCCCGGCCGCCTTCAAGGCGACCTGCGCGCCCGCCAGTTCGTCGGGCAGGCGGGTGCGCCGGTAGCCCGAGACGGCCGCCCGGACGTCGACGAGGGCCTGCCGGCTGACCTGCTCGATGTCGGCGACCTGCTGGGCCGCCTTGTCGGGGTGGTCGGGGAGCATACGGCCGGCGAGCTCGCTCTTCAGCGTGATCAGGGAGAGCGAGTGGCCGAGGAGGTCGTGCAGGTCGCGGGCGAGGCGCAGCCGCTCCTCGTTGGCTGCCAGTTGGGCCACCGTCGCGCGTGCCTTGCGCAACTCGACCGTCGTGCGCACCAGTTGCTTCACGCCCATCATCGCGAACCCCAGCAACAGCACGATCAGGATCAGGCTCCAGTCGTCCGAGCCGGTCCGCAGGCCGACCAGGAACATCGCGAGGGTGTTCGCCCCGACCGCCCAGTAGGCGATCCGCTGCGGCAGGGTGGCGCCGCAGGTGACGGAGACGTACACGAAGAGCCCGACCCAGGCGCTGCCGAGGGTGAGGGACAGGACCACGGCGAGGGCGCCGAGCAGGACGACGAAGGCGCCGACGGCCCCTCCGGAGAAGGGCCGGCCCATGTTGCGGAAGACCAGTGTCAGGTAGACGGAGGTGAAGGTGGCCAGGGCCACCCAGCCGGCCACGGTGGCGGCCGTGCCGTGGTGGCCGGAGGTCAGGTCCTGCACCGGCGCACCGAGGAAGATCAGCCAGGGCAGGATCCAGATCAGCTTGCGTATCGCCTCGGACCGGTTGCGGGGCGCCTGCCCCACCCGGATCGCGTTCTCGGCCCGCAGTTCCTCGGGCAGTCCGTCGTCCGTCATGACGCTCACGCCTTCAGCGTGTCCTTCCGGTACAGCCAGGCCGCGCCGCCCGCGAAGAGCAGGAAGAAGGCGACGAGGATGGCGATGTCCTGGGTGTGGGGGGTCTGGCTCTGCTCGATGGCCCGTCCGAGGGCAGCGTACGCGTGCGTGGGCAGCCACTTGGCGATGTCCTGCAGCCAGGTGGGGAAGGTCGAGGACGGCATCCACAGGCCGCCGAGGATCGACAGACCGAAGTAGACGATCATCGTGATCGGGCGGACCGCGTCCCCGGAGGCGAGGTAGCCGATGGCGACGCCGAGCGCGGCGAAGACCAGGCTGCCGGCCCAGATCGCGCCGGTGAGGGCGAACCACTGCCAGGTGTCCAGCCGTACGTCCTTCACCGCGGCGGCGACCAGGAAGACCATCACGATGGACGGCAGGCTCACCACGGCCGCGCTGGCGGTCTTGGCGAGGACGTAGCCGCGCCCGGGCAGCGGGGTCAGCCGCAGCTGACGTACCCAGCCGCCCTCCCGCTCCTTGGCGATGCGCTCGCTGTTGCCCATCAGGACGGCGGTCAGGGCGCCGAAGGAGGCCATGGAGACCATGACGTACTTCGCGACGCTCAGGCCGGTGCCGTCGACGGTGCCCGTCTGGTTGGAGACCAGCAGGAAGATCACCGAGGGGTAGATCACGGAGAAGAACAGGAACCTGCGGTTGCGCAGGGCGCGGGTGAGTTCCAGCTTGATCAGACTGTTCATGACTGCTTGGCCTCCTCGGCCTCCGTGATGGCGACGAAGGCCTGCTCGAGCCCGAGCCCGGCGACTTCGAGGTTGCGGGGGTAGACGCCGAGCCCGTAGAGGGCGTGCACGGTCGCGTCGGCGTCGGTGGACTGGATGCGGACCGTCTGGCCGCTTATGTCGACGGAGGTGAGGAAGGGCAGGGCCCGCAGGGGCGCCTCGTCGATCGGGCCCTCCAGGTCGAAGGCCACCCGCCGGGCTCCCGCCTTCGCCTTGATCTCGGCGGCCGTGCCGTCGGCCAGCAGCCGTCCCCGGTGCAGGACCAGCACGCGGTCGGCGATCGCGTCGGCCTCCTCCAGGTAGTGGGTCGCGAACAGCACGGTCCGTCCCTGGTCGGCCTGCTCGCGCATGGTGGCCCAGAAGGCCTGGCGGGCGGAGACGTCCATGCCGGTGGTGGGCTCGTCGAGGACGATCAGATCGCTGTCGCCGGCCGTGGCCAGGGCGAAGCGGACGCGCTGGGACTGGCCGCCGGAGAGCTTGTTGACCTTGCGGTCGGCGATCTGCGCGATACCGGCGCGGGCGAGGACGTCGCTGACCTTGTAGGGCCTGGGGTGCAGATCGCAGGCGAGCTTCACCAGCTCGGCGACCGTCACCTCGTCCATCAGCCCGCCGCTCTGCAGCATCGCGCCGACGCGCCCGGCGACGATGGCCTGGCGCGGCGTGGTGCCGAAGACCTGGACCGTGCCGCCGTCGGGGTTCCTGAGGCCCAGCAGCAGGTCGAGGGTGGTCGACTTGCCGGCGCCGTTGGGGCCCAGCAGGGCCACCGTCTCCCCCGGGTGCAGCGCGAGCGTCAGCCCGTCGACGGCCCGTACGTTCCCGTAGACCTTGCTCACCTGGTCGAACCCGACCACCGGGGTGCCGGCGGCCGTCGCTGTCGTCGTCATGTGAACCATCGTGGCCGCCGGGCCCCGCGTCCCGGCAGTGTCGGCGGTCCTGACCGCCGGATGACAGATGTCATACGGCGAAGGGGGGCGCCCGGCGCGTGCCGGGTGCCCCCCCTCTCGGGCCTGATCCTCGGGCCTGGCGTCAGCTCGGGTTGGTCTGGATGATCCCGACCCGGTTGGTCTTGCTCAGCAGCGCCTGGCGCAGGGCCACGTAGACGTCCTGCGGGGTGACGGCCGTCTTCTGGCCGGTGCCCCGGGTGATCAGGACGCCGTCGAAGGTCTGGCCGTACAGCTCCTTGAGGGCGTTCAGGTCGGGGCTGTCGACGAGCTTTCCGCCCACCGCCTTGACCCTGAGGAACTTCCACAGGGAGTTCTGCGGGCTGAACTCGATCTGCTTGCCCGTGTCGGTCTTCACGATGACGTTGGCCGACATCGCGGGCTGCGCGAAGGCCTTCATCTCCCGGTCGACCTCGGCGTTCGAGACCGTCGGCTGCTGGCCGGTGGTGACCACCGCGACCGGGGCCGTCGTGCCGGACTCGACCTGGGAGCGGTACGCCTCCTCGACCGCCTGGGCAGACTTGGCGGCGTCGATGCCCTTGCCCCCCTTGCCGTAGACGGCGACGGCCTTGCCGGACTTGAACTCGATCGTGCCGTCGGTCACCGAGCCGGAGCCGCCGCCGGCGGCGCTCTTCAGGGCCGCCGCCAGCTTCTCCTCGTCGACGGGCATGACCGGGTCGATGACGCGGTGCTGTCCGAACAGGGAGCCGACGACGGAGACCGGGTTGTAGTCGCTCGTCGCCGCCTTGGCGACCGTGGCCTGTTCGTCGAACTGGAGGCCCGCCTGGTCCGGCGTCAGCGGGACGGTGGAGCCGCCGACCGACAGCTTCAGCGGCTTGTTCACCCGGCTGCCGAAGGCCGCGTCCAGCTTCTTGACCGCGTCGTCGCGGGTGCCGCCGCCGATGTCGACGCCGAGCACGGTGGTGCCCTTGGGCACGTCGGAGTGGTTCATCAGCAGCCCGGCGCCGTAGACCCCGACGCCGGCGACGACCACGACACCGGCGAGCAGCACCAGCTTGCTGCGGCCCTTCTTTTTCTTCTTGGGCGCGGCGGCCGCCGGCACGTTCTGAGCGACCGGCTCGGGCAGCTTGGGGGGCGTGTGGGGCAGCGGGCCGTCGGTGGAGCCGCCCGGACCGAACGGCGACTTGGCGCCGGGCGGCACGACCGGGATGCCGCTGGTGACGGTGTGCCCGGAGACGTTGTCGGGCGTCGGGTAGCCCGGCGTGCCGGGCTCGGGGGCCGGCTTCTGCGGGGTCAGGATCGCCGTGTCGTCACTGAGGCCGCCGCCGGGGCCGCGACCGGTGCCGGTGCCGGGGGCAGCGCTACCGGGGGCACCGGGAGCCATGCCGAGCCCGGCGGGAGCGCCGCCGCGTGCGGTGCGGGGGCCGCCGGGGCCGCCGGGGCCGCCGGGGCCGAAGGACTCGCCGCCGGGCAGTGCGCCGGGGCCGCCGGGGCCGAGCGGCGGGACCAGCGGGCCGTCGCCGGTGACGGGGCCGCCGGTCGGGCCGGCGGGGCCCTGCGAGCCGCCTTGTCCGCCTTGTCCGCCACGGCCGTTCGGCCCGTTGAAGCCGCTCGCGCCGCCGGGGCCGGCGAAGTTGTCGGCGCCGGGGCCACCAGGACTGGCGAAGGGGTCGCCGCCGGGGCCGCCGAAGCCGTTGTCCTGGGCGGGGCCCGCGAAGCCGTTCTGGGTGCCGGGGCCGCCGTAGCCGTTCTGGCCGTTCAGGCTGTCCTGGCCGCCGTAGCCGCTCTGGCCGCTGAGGCCGTCCTGGCCGGCGAAACCGCCCTGGCCGTTCTGGCCGCCCGGGCCGCCGAAACCGCCTTGGCCGTTCTGGCCGCCCGGGTCGGCGAAGCCGTTCTGGTCGGGGTGGCCGTTCTGCTGGGCGGGGTCGTTGTCCGAGAAGTACGGCAGCTCGTCGCGGCGCGGCTCGCCGCCGGCGCGCGGGCCGCCGTTGCCCAGCGGGCCCGCCGCCAGGGCCTCGGTGACGTCGAAGGAGCCGGTGCCGCCGCCGTGGCCGGGAGCCACCGGACCGCCGGTCGCGCCGGGGAGCCCCGCGCCGTTCGTCCCGCCGGGCCTGCCGTTCGCGCCGCCCGCCCGGGAGCCGCCGGGCACGCTCATCGAGCCGACCACGCCACCCGGACGCGCCCCACCGGACGCACCCGCGCCCGGACGCGCACCGCCCGAGGCGGCGCCCGGAGCGCCCGCGCCCGGCGTTCCCGCGGCCGAACCGCCGGGCAGACCGGCGCCGTTGGTGGCTCCGCTCCCCGGACCTCCCTTGGCCGGGCCGGACTTGCGGGGCGCGAACCAGTCGCTCGTCTTGTCCTCGGCCGACTGCGCGGGATCGGCAGGAGCGTCCACGGTGGCCGTGGCCGCGCCCGGTGCCGCGGTGGGGAGTTCGGTCTCGCCGGTCTCCTCGGAGGTGCCGGCGTCCGCGACGGGCGTACGCACCACGACCGGCGGAATCGGCCGCGATCCGGGGATGTTGATCCGGATCCGGGTCGTCAGCGTGGTCTCGGTCTTGCGTTCCTCCGGCCGCTCGGCCGAACGGCCCTTGTCCGAACCGGCGTCGGATGCCGCGGGGGTGCCGTACGGCGGCGTGCCGGACGGGTATGCGGCTCCGCCGCCGCGCCCGTTGGGCCCGGAGGACGGAGTGTCAGTTTCACGACTCAAGGCAGGTTCTCCCGGTTGGCTCCGCCGCCCGACATGACCTCACGGGCAGCTCGGCGGCGCGCACCACCATACTGGCCACTTCTGGCGCGTATCCCACGACCGCCGGGGAAACCCACACCGGACTCGCACGCCTGGTTAACGGCCAAGTGGTACGTCACTTGGCAAGTCGGACGTCACGCCCCGTTGGTTGCCGCCCCTGCCCAAGGGTGGCGCAGATCACAGCAACGGCCATCCCGCCGAGCAGGAAGAGGTACGAGCCCCCTCCGGCCCCGAACAGGAAGTCGCCCTCGGGTCTGCTCGCGGTGAGCAGGATGACGGCGATCACCCAGCCGGCGGCCGGTGCGATCGCTCCGCCCCGGCTGCCGGTGGCCCGTCCGCCGCCGAGCAGCAGCCCGGCCTCGCCGGCGAGCGCGAGCAGCAACCCACCGGGGAACCAGCCCGCCTGGACCAGCGCACCGGCGGCCCCGACGACCGCGCCCAGCACGAACAGCCCGAGGAACAGCAACGTCCGCCCCGCGGAGGGCCGCTGAAGCGGTTGCGCGAGCATCGAGCCCCGCTCACTCATGACGCCTCCCTGCCACCGACACCGACCCCGAGCCCGAGCCCGGCGAAGAGATCCGTCTCCCGCATCCCTCCTGCCCGCTCACCTCTTACCAATTCGTAGTACTCGGTGGTGAACAGGGGTTGCGCGAGTTCGTTGGAAAGCGCGAAGTACGGCGCCGCGACCTCGATCTGCGTCGCGTGCGCCCGCATCGCGGCGGCCTTCGCGTCCGCGTACGCGGTGCCGTCGATCTCGGCGGTGATCCGGTCGCCGTCCACCACGCCCGGGACGTCGTCGACGACGGCGGCCTTGGAGAAGGGGAGCGCGGGCAGATCCTTCGCGAGCCGGGCGAAGGCCTCCTCGGCGACCGGCCGGGGCACCCGGTTCCAGTAGACCTTGGGGATCTCCCAGCCCTGCCCCGCCGCCAGCTCGGCCGCGCGCATGGCGACGCGGTGGGCCTGAATGTGGTCGGGGTGGCCGTAGCCGCCGTTGTCGTCGTAGGTGACAAGGACCTGCGGGCGTACCTCCAGGATCACCTGGACCAGGTAGGCGGCGGCCTCGTCGAGGTCGGCCTGCCAGAAGCAGGCGGGGTCCTCGTTGTCGGACAGGCCCATCATCCCGGAGTCGCCGTAGCGGCCGGGGCCGCCGAGCAGACGGAAGTCCTCGACGCCGAGCTCCCGCATGGCGGCGGTGAGCTCCGCCAGCCGGTGCTCGCCCAGGGCCGCGCCGGTGAGGTGCCGCAGGCCGGGCGGGATGACCTCGCCGCGCTCACCGAGAGTGCAGGTGACCAGCGTCACTCGGGCACCCTCGGCCGCGTACCGCGCCATGGTCGCGCCGTTGTTGATCGACTCGTCGTCCGGGTGCGCGTGCACCAGCAGCAGACGCCGGGGTGGTTCCGTCATGGGTCCACCCTACGAGGCACCACTGACAGCGCGGCGCAGCCCGGGTCAGAACTTGATGCTGCCGATCATGCTCGCGATGTTCGTCGTCAGATCGTTGATCGTGGGTGCGACGGTCGAGGAGGCGAGATAGAACCCCAGAAGGATGCAGACGACCGCATGCCCGCCCTTCAGCCCGGACTTCCTGACCAACAGGAAGACGACGATCGCCAGCAGCACCACCGCCGAAATCGAGAGTGCCACGGCGGCTCACCTCCAAAGATCCCAAGAGCGCGGGGGTCGGACCAGGGGGCAAAAATCCCGGCAGATAAATCCACAAGGACCAGCAGGTTCATACCCACTGTGCGGTAGTGATCATAACTATCCGGACCTGCGCATCGATCGGCGCACGGCCGCACAAGGGGGCGCATGGCCAATATGGTCGGGGCATGACGACGACGTCCGACTCCTTCCCCCGCAGGCACGCCCGCACCCAGCGTTTCACGCTCGGCGCGCCGCGCTCCTTCACCGTGGCGCCCGACGGCGCCCGTGTCGTGTTCCTGCGTTCCGGTTCCGGTACGGACAGGGCGAATTCGCTCTGGGTCCTCGACGTGGACAGCGGCACGGAGCGGGTGGCGGCCGACCCGCGCACCCTGCTCGGCGGCGCCGGCGAGGACCTCTCGCCCCAGGAGCGGGCGCGCCGCGAACGCAGCCGTGAGGGTGGTGCCGGCATCGTCGGCTATGCCACCGACGGGGATGTGGAGTTGGCGTCTTTCGCGTTGTCAGGACGGCTTTTCACGGCCGAGCTGCGGGCCGGCACGGCACGTGAACTCCCCACTCCGGGGCCGGTGATCGACCCACGCCCCTCCCCCGACGGCCGGCACGTGGCGTATGTGGCGCGGGGCGCCCTGCGGGTGGTGGGCGCCGAGGGCGAGGGTGAACGGGCTCTCGCCGAGCCGGAGTCGGAGAACGTCACCTACGGCCTGGCCGAGTTCATCGCGGCCGAGGAGATGCAGCGTTCGCGGGGGTTCTGGTGGTCGCCCGAGTCGGACCGGCTGCTGGTCGCGCGCGTGGACGACACGCCGGTACGGCGCTGGTGGATCTCCGACCCCGCCCATCCGGAACGTGATCCACAACACGTCCCGTATCCGGCGGCGGGCACGGACAACGCGGACGTACGGCTGTTCGTGATCGGCCTGGACGGGTCGCGGACGGAGGTCGTCTGGGACTGGGCGCGCTATCCGTATCTGGCGCATGTGCACTGGTCAGCGGCGGGTGCCCCACTGCTGCTCGTCCAGGCGCGGGACCAGCGCAGCCAGCTGTACCTGGCGGTGGAGCCGGACACCGGGGCGACCCGGCTGGTGCACGCGGACGAAGATCCAGTTTGGCTGGATCTTTTCCCCGGGGTGCCCTGCTGGAGCCCCTCGGGGCGGCTGGTGCGGATCGCGGACGAGGGCGGCGCGCGGGTGCTCGCGGTCGGCGAACGGCCGCTCACCGGGCCGCAGTTGCACATCAGGGCCGTGCTGGACGTGGCGGACGAGGACGCGCTGGTCTCGGCGTCGGCGGGCGAGGAGGCCGAGCACCCGGAGACCGGTGAGGTGCATGTCTATCGCGTCAGCGAACGCGGCCTGGAGCGCGTCTCGCACGAGCCCGGCGTGCACTCGGCGGTGCGCGCCGGGGGCGTGACCGTCCTGGTGTCCGCCACGCCGGACCGGCCGGGCGCCCGCGTGCAGGTGCTCCGGGACGGCAAGCAGACGGCGACCATCGCCTCGTACGCCGAAAATCCCGGTATGTCCCCGCGCGTGACGCTCACACAGGGGGGCGCACGGCGGATCCCGTGCGCCGTGCTTATGCCACGGGACTACCACGGGGACACTCCCCTCCCGGTGCTCATGGATCCCTACGGCGGGCCTCATGGTCAGCGGGTGGTCGCCGCGCACAACCCGCATCTCACCTCGCAGTGGTTCGCCGACCAGGGCTTCGCGGTGGTCGTCGCGGACGGCCGGGGCACCCCGGGCCGCTCCCCCGCCTGGGAGAAGGCGGTACGGGACGAACTGGCGGCGGTGGTGCTGCAGGACCAGGTGGACGCGCTCCAGGCAGTTGCCGGCGACTTCCCGCTCGACCTCTCCCGGGTCGGGATCCGCGGCTGGTCCTTCGGCGGTTATCTCGCGGCACTCGCGGTGCTGCGCCGCCCGGACGTGTTCCACGCGGCGGTGGTGGGCGCCCCGGTCACCGATCTGCGCCTGTACGACACCCATTACCAGGAGCGCTACATCGGCCACCCCGAGGAGCAGCCGGCGGTCTATCGGCGCAACTCGCTGATCGACGACACGGGACTGGTCGACGCCGCCGAACCGCACCGCCCGATGATGATCATCCACGGTTTCGCCGACGACAACGTGGTGGTCGCCCATTCGCTGCGGCTGTCCTCGGCACTGCTGGCCGCCGGCCGCCCGCACGAGGTGCTGCCGCTGTCCGGGGTCACACACATGACTCCGCAGGAGGAGGTCGCCGAGAACCTGCTGCGGCTGCAACTGGACTTCCTGCGGCGTTCGCTCGCACAACCACGCAAACAGGGATGAACCGCGTTAACACGCAGGCAACTTGACGGAAGCGGTCCCGATATACGGACACGCGAGTCTGAACAGCGTACGGCCGTGCGGGTGCCGTAAACGGACCGGGGTGCGCCATGTCACCCCGGTCCGTTGCCTTCCCCCTCCGGGGGGACGACCCTCTTCTCCTCCGCGAAGTGGCACGCCGAGTCGTGGGCGGCCGGGCCGCTCGTCATCCGGAACTCGGCCGGTACCGCCAGCAGCGGCACCTCCAGGGCGCAGCGCTCGCGGGCCTTCCAGCAGCGGGTGCGGAAGCGGCAGCCGGAGGGGATGTTGGTCGGGGACGGGACGTCGCCGGCGAGGATGATCCGCTCCCGGTGCTCACGGGCCTCCGGGTCGGGCACGGGGACGGCGGACAGCAGGGCCTGGGTGTAGGGGTGCGTGGGGTGGTCGTAGATCTCCTGGTCCCGGCCGATCTCCACGATCCGCCCGAGGTACATCACCCCGACCCGGTCGGAGATGTGCCGCACGATGGACAGGTCGTGCGCGATGAAGACGTAACTCAGCTCGAAGTCGCTCTGCAGGCTCGCCATCAGGTTGATGACCTGCGCCTGCACGGACACGTCCAGGGCGGAGACCGGCTCGTCGGCGACGATGACCTCCGGGCGCAGCGCCAGGCCCCGGGCGATGCCGATGCGTTGGCGCTGGCCGCCGGAGAACTGGTGCGGATAGCGGTTGATGTACTCGGGGTTGAGCCCGACGACGTCCAGCAGCTCCTGGACCTTCTTGCGCCGGTCGCCCTTGGGCGCCACCTCGGGGTGGATCTCGTACGGCTCCCCGATGATGTCGCCCACCGTCATACGGGGGTTGAGCGAGGTGTACGGGTCCTGGAAGACCATCTGGATGTTGCGGCGGACGGACTTGAGGGCCTTGGCGGACAGCTTGCCGATGTCTTCGCCCTTGTACTTGATCAACCCTTGCGTCGGCTGCTCGAGATTGACGAGCATCTTGGCGACCGTTGACTTGCCGCAGCCCGACTCCCCGACGATGCCGAGGGTCTCGCCCCTGTTGAGCGTGAAGTCCACACCGTCGACGGCCTTGACGGCACCGACCTGTTTCTTGAACAGGATGCCCTGGGTCAAGGGATAGTGCTTGACCAGTCCACTCACTTCCAGGATCGGCTCAACCTGGTCAACCATTGAGGCACTCCCTCCAGAAGTGACAGGCGCTGCCCCTCACTTGATCAACCTCGTACAGGGGAGGTTCGTCGGTGCGGCAGACGTCCTGGGCCATCGGGCAGCGGGGGTTGAAGGCGCACCCCGGAGGGATGTGCATCAGGTTGGGCGGCAACCCCTTGATCGCGTACAGCTCCTGGCCCTTCTGGTCCAGGCGGGGGATGGAGTCGAGGAGCCCGCGCGTGTAGGGGTGGGCGGGCGCCTTGTAGATGTCGTGCACCGGCGCCGACTCGACGATCCGGCCCGCGTACATCACGGCGATCTTGTCGGCGACGTCGGCGACCACGCCGAGGTCGTGGGTGATGAGGATGAGCCCCATGTTGTACTCGCGCTGCAACTCCGCGAGCAGGTCCATGACCTGGGCCTGGACGGTGACGTCGAGGGCGGTGGTGGGTTCGTCGGCGATGATCAGGGCCGGCTCCAGGGCCAGGGCCATCGCGATCATGATGCGCTGGCGCATGCCGCCGGAGAACTGGTGCGGATAGTCCTTGACGCGGGCCTTGGCGGCCGGGATGCGCACGCGGTCCATCAGCTCGATCGCCCTGGTCCGGGCGTCCTTGCGTGACATCCCGCGGTGCACGACGAACATCTCACCGAGTTGGTCGCCCACGGACAGCACGGGGTTCAGGGAGGACAGGGCGTCCTGGAAGATCATGGCCATCTCGGCGCCGCGGACCTTGCGCCGCTCCTCCTCCTTGAGCTTGAGCAGATCCCGCCCCTGGAACAGGACCTCCCCGCCGGTGATCCGCCCGGGCGGCATGTCGAGAATCCCCATCACGGCCTGCGCGGTGACGGACTTCCCCGACCCGGACTCCCCCAGCACGGCCAGCGTCTCCCCGGCGTCCACGCTGTAGTTCACCCCGTTGACTGCCTTGGCCACCCCGTCCCGAGTCCGGAACTCCACCTGCAGCTCCCGCACGTCCAGCAACATGACGCCACCTCACCTTCGGCCCGGGGGCGTCACGCCCGGGGGCGTCCCGCCGAATGAACAGAAGTCCGGACACGCCGGCCCGCACGAGCTCCTGGACCCGCCCAGATCGCGATACGACGGCCGGGAAAACGGCGACCCGGATGACCGAACACGACGAACGCGGACGCCCGCTCCCCGCCCACACCGGGCCGAGGACGTCCCGCCCGAGAGCCTCCCGCCCGATGAACGGGAGTCCGGCCGCATCCGTCTGCGGGAGGACCGGGGTGGGCCCGCAGCGGGCGACGGGCGCCAAGACGTCGGAGACTGCCCGAATCGCACGCGCCAGACCCCGCGGCGGACCGCCGACCCACGAGCGAGGAACACCCGCCACGACCCGCAGCGCCGAGCCTGCCGAACGAGAACACCTCTTCCCCGCCCCCGCCGCCCAGGCCGTACCCCGCCCGCACCGCGCCCTTCCCGGGCAGGGCGGGCCTGGCGCCGGGAGCCGCCATCGCCCTCACGCCGGATGTGAGCCGAGGGTGTCGCGAGGGATGAACGGAAGTCCGGCCGCATCAGCTCCCACAAGGCCCCGCGCCGGCCGATCCCGCGCGCCCGCCATCCCGCCGGGACCAACGGACCAGGGCGCCTCATCCCCCGCCCCCGCCGCCCCAGCCGTACCCCGTCCGACTCCCCCACCCCGCCCGCACCGCGCCCTCTCCGGGCAGGGCGGGGCGGGAGCCGGGGGTCTGACGGGGCGCCCGCGCGTCGCAGGCTCCGTTCCATGCGGCCTCACCTCAGCTTCGGGTCGAGGGCGTCGCGGACCGCGTCGCCCAGCATGATGAAGGCCAGGACGGTGAGTGCCAGGGCGCCGGCCGGCCAGAGGAGCATGTGCGGGGCGTTGCGGATGTAGGGGGACGCGGCGGAGATGTCGATGCCCCAGCTGACGTTCGGGGGTTTGAGGCCGACGCCGAGGAAGGACAGGGTCGCCTCCAGGGCGATGTACGTGCCGAGCGCGATGGTTGCCACGACGATCACCGGGGCGACCGCGTTGGGCGCGATGTGCCGCAGCAGGATGCGGGAGTTGGAGGCGCCCAGGGAGCGGGCGGCCTGGACGTAGTCGTTCTGCTTGGCGGTGATGACGGACCCGCGGGCGATACGGGCGATCTGCGGCCAGCCGAGCAGCACGATGAACCCGACGACCGGCCAGACCGTGTTGCTGGTGACCACCGAGAGCAGGACGAGACCGCCGAGGACGACCGGGATCGCGAAGAAGATGTCGGTGATGCGGGAGAGGAACGAGTCCGAGACCCCGCCGAAGAACCCCGCGAGCCCGCCGAGCACCGAGCCGAGGAGCGCGACCCCGAGCGTGGCGCAGACGCCGACCGTGACGGACGTACGGGTGCCGTAGACCGTGCGCGTGTAGACGTCGCAGCCCTGGCCGTCGAAGCCGAAGGGATGGCCGGGCTGGGAGCCCTCCTGGGCCTTGGCGAGGTCGCACTTGAGGGGACTCATCCAGGTGATCGCCGACGGCCACAGGGAGATGAAGACCAGGAAGAGGATCACGACGGCCGAGATGATGAAGACCGGGTTGCGGCGCAGGTCGCGCCAGGCGTCGGACCAGAGGGAGCGCGGCTTCTGCTGCGGGCCCGTGCCCGCGGGGCCGCCCGGCGTCCGCTCCAGGGTCTCGCCCTCCGCCGTGGCCAGGTCCATGGCGCCGCCCATTCCGGTGCCGGCGATGGCGCCCTCCGGTTCGTACGGCTGCTCAGGCATAGCGGATCCTCGGGTCGAGTACGGCGTACAACAGGTCGACCAGCAGGTTGGCGACGAGGAAGACCAGGACCAGGACGGTCACGAAGCCGACCACCGTCTGGGTGTTCTGGCGGAGGATGCCCTGATAGAGCTGGTAGCCGACGCCGTGGATGTTGAAGATCCGCTCGGTGACGATCGCGCCGCCCATCAGCGCGCCGATGTCGGTGCCGATGAAAGTGACCACCGGGATCAGGGAGTTGCGCAGCAGGTGGCGGATGATCACCCGCTGCCGGGGCAGGCCCTTGGCGACGGCCGTGCGGACGTAGTCGGAGCGCCGGTTCTCCGCGATGGAGGTGCGGGTGAGCCGGGTGACGTAGGCGAGGGACACGGACGCGAGGACCAGCCCCGGCACGATCAGCTCGCCGAACGTGGCGTCCGTGGAGACCGACGGTTTGATCCAGCCCCACTCGACGCCGAGCAGCAGTTGCAGCAGCAGGCCGGTGACGAAGGTGGGGACGGAGATCACCACGAGGGTGAGCAGGAGGACCGAGGTGTCGACGGGCCGCCCGCGCTTCAGCCCCGTGATGACGCCCAGCGTGATGCCGATGACGATCTCGAAGAGGATCGCGACGATCGTCAGCCGGATGGTGACGGGGAACGCGCTCGCCATCAGCTCGGTGACCTTCTGCCCGTTGAACGCCGTACCGAAGTCGCCGGTGAAGACGTTCCCCATGTAGGTCAGGTATTGCTGCCACACGGGCTTGTCGAGCCCGAACTCCTTCTTCAGCTGGGCGGCCGTGGCCGGGTCGCACTGCCGCTCACCGCACAGGCCCGCGATGGGGTCGCCCATCACGTTCACCATCAGGAAGATCAGCAGAGTGGCCCCGATGAACACCGGGATCATCTGGAGCAGACGCCGGACCACGTACCGTCCCACGGCGGCTCAGCCGACCTTGATCTCGTTGTAGACCGGGACGCTGAACGGGTTGAGGGCGACATTGGAGAGCCGGTCGGACCAGCCGGCGCTGCCGTTCTGGTACCAGAGCGGGATGGCGGCCATGTTGTCCCGTACGACCTTCTCGGCGCTCTGGAACAGACCGATCGCCTTGCTGGTGTCGCTCTCGGCGTTGGCCTGGTTGACGTAGTTGTCGAAGTCCTTGTTGGACCACTTGCCGTCGTTGGAGGAGGCGTTGGTGTAGTAGAGGGGCTGCAGGAAGTTCTGGATGAGCGGGTAGTCCATCTGCCAGCCGGCCCGAAACGGCCCGGTCATCTTGTGCTGTCCGATCTGGTTGCGGAAGTCGGCGAAGGTGCCGACCGGGTTGCCGACGCAGGCCTTGTCGTTGCCGAGCGCGTTGTTGATGGAGTTGCACACGGCGTCCACCCACTCCTTGTGCGAGCCCGTGTCCGCGTTGTACGTGATCTTGACCTGGCCGCCGGGCAGCCCGCCGCCCTCCTGGATCAGCTTCTTGGCCTGGCTGGGGTTGTACTGGCAGCCGTCCCCGCACAGCCCGTCCTGGAAGCCGCCCGCCGTCCCGAGCACCGGTGAGGTCCAGTCGGTGGCCGGGGTGCGGGTCTTCTGGAAGATGGTGTCGGTGATCTGCTGGCGGTTGATCGCCATGGACAGGCCCTTGCGGACCTTCTCCGAGCCGCTCTTGTTCCAGGCCGGGTCGTAGAAGGGGAAGGCGAGGGTCTGGATGATGCCGGCGGGGGTGTTCAGATACCGGCCCTGGAGGTCGCTCTTGACGTTCTTCAGCTGGGCGGCCGGGACGTCGTCGACCAGGTCGAGGTTGCCGGCCATGAGGTCGGTGTAGGCGGTGTTGTTGTCGGTGTAGACCTTGAGGTCGACACCGCCGTTCTGCGCCTTGTCGGTGCCGGGGTAGGCGTCCCACTTCCTGAGGGACATCTTCGAGCCCTTGGCGTACGACTGGATGGTGTACGGGCCGTTGCCGACCGGCTTCGCGATCCAGCCGGCGTGGTCGCTGAAGAACGCCTGGGGCAGCGGGTCGTAGACCGCGTAGCCGAGGGTGTCGGGGAAGGTCGAGAACTTCTGGCTGAGCTTGACGGTGAAGGTCTGCGGACCGGTGACCTTGAGGCCGGAGAGCGTGGTGGCGGTCTGTGTGCCGGTGTCCGGGTGCACCTTGTCGTAGCCCTCGATGTACCCGAAGAAGTACGCGTTCTTCTGGTTGTTCTTCAGGCTCGCCCCGTAGTTCCAGGCGTCGACGAAGGACTTGGCGGTGACCGCCTCGCCGTTGCTGAACTTCCAGCCGCTCTTGACGGTGATGGTGAAGTTCTGCGAGTCCGTGGTGTCGATTTTCTCGGCGAGCATGTCCTCGGCGGCGCCGGTCTTCGGGTTGTACCGCTTCAGCCCACGGAAGATCATGTCGAGGACCTTGCCGCCCTGCACCTCGTTGGTGTTGGCCGGCTCCAGCGGGTTCTGCGGGTCGCCCCAGGACGAGCTGAGCACCCCGCCACCGTCACCGCCACCACCGCTGCCGCCACCACTGCTGCTGCCGCTGCCGCAGGCGCTCGCCGCGAGGGCGACCACCACCGCGCATGCGGCCCATGGGGCGTGCGTGGCTCCACGCATGGAGTGCCTCCTCAGAATCCCGGTCCGTTACCGGTGAATATCCGAGCACACAAGACATTCCGCACATTCGGCGCGCCCGTTCGCGGGACGGCCGTCCGGAGGACGGTGCCGCCGTACGGGTGAGGCGCGGGGTGAAGGCAGGTCACCGACAGGCGCCAGCGCTCCACCAGGACACCTTCACCGGTCTGGACCAATATTTGCGATCCCGAACATCAACTCACCCGTTTTCGCAGGCCACATGAGGTTTCGCGGGCCGTTGACGCGCGCAGACACCCGCTGATAGACACACTCATCACCCAGCTGGCGTCACCAGGCAGAACCCGGTCCTGCAGTCCGAACAAGCCGTCCCTGTGCGAGCGATGACGCGAGGTCACGATTCATGAGCCCACAAGAGCAGCACGGCGCAAGGCGTTCACATCCGAGAAGCCCCCGATCCCGCACGCCCCGGCTCGTCGCCCTCGCCGGCGCCCTCGCTCTGACGTCCTCGGCGGCCCTCGCGACCCCGCTCAACCCGGCTCCCCAGCAGGCGCAGGCGGCCGGGGACAAGGTCCTCACCGTCGCGGTCGCCCAGAGCGTGGACTCGCTCAGCCCCTTCCTGGCGGTACGGCTGCTCAGCACCAGCATCCTGCGGCTGACGTACGAGTACCTCACCGACTACGACCCCGGTGACGCGCACCCGGTGCCCGGCCTCGCCACCAGCTGGAAGCCGTCCGCCGACAAGCTGACCTGGACCTACACCATCCGCTCGGACGCAAAGTGGTCGGACGGCCAGAAGGTGACGGCCCAGGACGCGGCCTGGACGTTCAACAAGATGATGACCGACCAGGCGGCCGCCACCGCGAACGGCAGCTTCGTCGGCAACTTCCGCGAGGTGACGGCCCCGAGCCCCACCCAGCTGGTCGTCCGGCTGAAGAAGCCGCAGGCCACCATGACCGCGCTCGACGTGCCGATCGTGCCGGAGCACGTCTGGAAGAAGGTCACGGACTTCTCGAAGTTCAACAACGACAAGTCCTTCCCCGTCGTCGGGGACGGGCCCTTCGTCCTCACCGAGTACAAGGCGGACAGCTATGTCCGGCTGAAGGCCAACAAGAGCTTCTGGCGCGGGGCGCCCAAGTTCGACGAGCTGGTCTTCAAGTACTACAAGGACCAGGACGCCGCTGTGGCCGCCCTGCGCAAGGGCGAGGTCTCCTTCGTCGCCGGCCAGCCCGCCCTGACGCCGGCTCAGGCGGCCTCCCTCAAGGGCCAGTCGGACATCAAGGTCAACGACGCCCCCGGCCGCCGCTTCTACGCCCTGGCGACCAACCCGGGCGCGAAGGCGAAGAACGGCCAGAAGTTCGGCGACGGCGACCCGTCCCTGCTGGACCAGCGGGTGCGGCACGCGCTGTTCCTGGCGGTCGACCGCAAGACGATCATCGACAAGGTGTTCCAGGGCCACGCGGTCGAGGGCCAGGGCTACATCCCGCCCCGCTTCTCGACGTACTTCTGGAAACCGGACCCGGGCCAGGAGCTCGCCTACGACCCCGCCAAGGCCGCCCAGCTCCTCGACCAGGCCGGGTACAGGAAGAACGCCGACGGCAAGCGGGTCGGCAAGGACGGCAAGCCGCTGAACTACCGCGTCCTGTGCCACGCCACCGACCCCAACGACAAGGCGGTCGGACAGTACCTCAAGGAGTGGTGGGCGAAGCTCGGCATCGGCATGAGCCTGGACTGCCTGGACAACGTCACCGACCCCTGGCTCGCCGGCAAGTACGACCTCGCCTTCGACGGCTGGTCCGTCAACCCCGACCCGGACTACGTGCTGTCCATCCACACCTGCGCCGCCCTGCCCGCCACCCCGAAGGACACCGGCGCGACCGACAACTTCGTCTGCGACAAGACCTACGACGAGCTCTACGCCCGACAGCTCGCCGAGTACGACCCCGGCAAACGGGCCGGCATCGTCAAGCAGATGGAGTCGCGGCTGTACGACCTCGGGTACATGAACGTCATGGCGTACCCGAACGCCGTCGAGGCCTACCGCACCGACCAGATCAAGTCGATCGAGACGATGCCCAGGGCCGCCGGCAACATCTACGGCCAGGACGGCTACTGGAGCTGGTGGTCGGCGGTCCCGGCCGACTCCGGCGACTCCTCCGGCGGCGGCAGCTCGACCGGCGTGATCATCGGGGTCGTCGCGGGTGTCGTGGTCCTCGCCGGGGCCGGGGCCTTCCTCGCGCGGCGCCGGCGCGCCACCGCCGACGACCGCGAGTAGGCCATGTCCATCCAACCGACGGCGCCCGACTCGGCGTCGGCAGCGGTCGACAAGGCCGCCGTACCGGTTCCCACCGGTACTGCGGCCCGCGGCCCACGGGCGCGCACCACCACCGCGTATCTGCGCTACGGGGCGGCCAAGGCGGGCGGCGCCGCCGTGTCGCTGCTCGCCGTCCTGGTCACCGGCTTCTTCCTGTTCCGGCTGATCCCGGGTGACCCGGTGAAGACGATGACCGGCGGCCGCCCGGTATCGGCCGGACAACTGGCCGAGTACCGCAAGGAGTTCGGCCTGGACCTGCCGATGTGGGAGCAGTTCACCGACTACTGCCGCAAGGCGCTCACCGGCGACCTGGGCACCTCGTACCAGTTCCGCACCCCGGTCATCGACAAGATCACCGAGGCGCTGCCGAACACCCTGCTGCTGACCGGCACGGCCTTCGTGCTCTACACCGCGCTCGGCATTTTCCTCGGCACCCGCTCGGCCTGGCGGCACGGCAGGCTCGGCGACAAGCTCAACACCGGCCTGGCGCTGACCCTCTACTCCGTCCCGTCCTTCTGGCTGGGCCTGCTGGTCATCATCGTGTTCGCCGTGGGCCTCGGCCCCATTCCGGGCCTGTTCCCGACCGGCGGCATGGAGTCGGGCGGCAAGGAGGGCTTCGCCTACGTCCTCGACGTCGCCCACCATCTCGTCCTGCCGGTGGTCACGCTGGTCGCGGTCGAGTACGGCCAGACGCTGCTGGTCACCCGCTCGGCGCTGCTCGACGAGATGGGCAGCGACTATCTGACGACCGCCCGCGCCAAGGGCCTCAGGGACGACCTGGTGCGGCGCCGGCACGCGGTGCCGAACGCGCTGCTGCCCACGGTCACCCTGGTCTTCGTCAACCTCGGCCGGACCGTCGCCGGCGTCATCCTGGTCGAGACCGTCTTCTCCTGGCCGGGCCTCGGCGGGCTGTTCTACCAGGCCCTGAGCGTGCCCGATCTGCCCCTGGTGCAGGGGCTGTTCCTCTTCTTCGCCTCGGCGGTGATCGTCATGAACACTCTGGCCGACCTGGTCTACCCGCTGCTCGACCCCCGGGTGGGCCGATGACGACCGACACGGCGCCCGGGCCCCGCACGCTGGCCTGGCAGCGCCGGCGCCGCTCCGCCGCGCGGTTCTGGCGGCAGTACCGCACCCATCGCGCGGGCCTCGTCGGGCTGGCCGCGCTCGCCCTGTTCGCGCTGGTCGCGCTGACGGCCCCACTGACCGTCGGTTCCGGGGTGACCGGGGTGACCGACGCGCCGGGCAGTCCGCTGCAGGCGCCGAGCGGTGAGTTCCCGCTGGGCACCGACCGGTTCGGGCGGAACCTGCTCGGACTGGTGGTGTGGGGCTCGCGGGTCTCGCTGCTCGTGGGGCTGCTCGCGGCCGTGCTGTCGGTGGTGATCGGCACGGTCGTCGGGATCACCGCCGGGCACTTCCGGGGGGCGTACGCGACCGTGCTGATGCGGATCACCGACTGGTTCCTGGTGATGCCGGCGCTGGTGCTGGCCATCGCGCTGGCCACGGTGATGCCCCACTCCCTGGGCACGGTGATCCTCGCCATCGGCGTCACCTCCTGGCCGACGACGGCACGGCTGGTGCGCGCGCAGACGCTGGCGGTCGAGTCACGGCCGTACATCGAGCGCGCGAAGGCGCTCGGCGGCGGCCACTGGCACGTCATGAGCCGGCATGTGCTGCCCAACGTGATGCCGCTGGTGCTCGCCCAGACGACCCTGATGATCTCCTCCTCCGTCCTCGCCGAGGCGACCCTGGCCTTCCTGGGCCTCGGCGATCCGACGGTGATCTCGTGGGGCGGGCTGCTGCAGGACGCGCGGGAGGCGGGCGCGGTCAGCTCCGGCGACTGGTGGTACCTGGTGCCGCCGGGCATCGCCATCGCGGTGGTCGCGCTGGCGTTCACCCTGTGCGGGCGCGCGGTCGAGTCGGTTCTCAACCCCAGGCTGGGGGTGGCCCGTTGACGTTGCTGGAGGTCCGGAACCTGGAGGTGACCTATCCGGGCGGGGCGGCCGCGGTACGGGGCGTGGACCTGTCCCTCGCGGCGGGCCGCAAGCTGGGCATCGCGGGCGAGTCGGGGTGCGGCAAGTCGACGCTGGCGCTGGCGCTGCTGCGGCTGCTGCCCGCCGGGGCGCGGGTGTCCGGAGAGGTCCTGCTGGACGGCGAGGACGTCCTGACCATGCGGTGGGGGCAGGTGCGGGCGGTGCGCTGGGCGGGCGCCTCGATCGTCTTCCAGGGCGCGATGCACTCCCTCAACCCCGTGCACCGCGTGGGCGACCAGATCGCCGAGCCGATCCTGCTGCACCGCAGGGCGACGGCGGCCGAGGCGCGCGAGAAGACCGGCGAACTGCTGGAGCACGTGGGTCTGCCGGCCTCCCGCGCCTCCGCCTACCCGCACGAACTCTCCGGCGGTCAGCGCCAACGCGTGATGATCGCCATGGCCCTCGCCTGCGACCCCCGCCTCATCATCGCCGACGAGCCGACCACGGCACTGGACGTGATGATCCAGGCGCAGATCCTCCGGCTGATCGAACAGCTCGTGGCGGAACAGGACGTGGGTCTCGTCATGATCAGCCACGACCTGGCCGTCCTCGCCGACACCTGCGACCGGCTGGCGGTGATGTACGCGGGCCGGATCGTCGAGGAGGGCCCCGCCCGGCAGGTCTACGAGGACGCCCGGCACCCGTACGCCAAGGCCCTGTCGGCCGCCTTCCCGCGCATCGGCGACCCGGCCTCCCGGTTCGCCCCCCGCGGCCTGGCCGGCGACCCGCCCGACCCGTCCGAGCTGCCCTCGGGCTGCACCTTCCACCCACGGTGCCCGGAGGCATTGGACCGCTGCGCCACGGAGGACCAGCCGCTCCGCGACGCGGGACCCGGCCGACAGGCGGCCTGCGTGCACGTGGGCGCGCCCGGACCGGGACGGACGGCGGCGGCCGAGGACGAGGACGCAAGGAGTACGACATGACGACGGGAAGTCCTGCCGAGCACCCCGAACCGGCGGCGACGACACCTCTGCTCAGTGCCCAGGGCCTGCGGGTGACGTTCCCGGGGCGACGCGGGGAGGCCGCCGTGCGGGCCGTGGACGGCGTGGAGCTGGACATCCGGGCCGGGGAGATCGTGGCGCTGGTCGGCGAGTCGGGCTGCGGCAAGACGACGCTGGCGCGCACCCTGCTGGGGCTGGTGAAACCGACGGAGGGGCAAGTCCGGTTCTCGGGGCGCCCGTTGGAGTACACCTCCCGGGCCCTGAAGGCGTACCGCCGACGCGTCCAGCTCGTGCTCCAGGACCCGAGCGGATCGCTGAACCCGCGGCACACGGTGTACGACGCGGTGGCCGAGGGGCTGCGGATCCACGGGTACGGCGGCGACGAACGCACCGCCGTGGCCTCGGCGTTGTCCCGGGCGGGGCTGCGTCCCGCGGAGCGCTTCTTCCTGCGTTACCCGCACGAGCTGTCCGGCGGTCAGCGCCAACGGGTGGTCATCGCGGGCGCGTTGGTCCTGGAACCGGAGCTCATTGTCGCCGACGAGCCCGTGGCGTCACTGGACGCGTCCGTGCGCGGCGAGATCCTGGCGCTGCTGCTCCGACTGCGCGCGGACCTGGGCCTGTCCGCCCTGGTGGTCACCCACGACCTGGGCCTGGCCTGGAACATCGCGGACCGCGTGGCGGTGATGTACCTGGGCCGGATCGTGGAGACGGGCGACGTGGAACAGGTCCTCACCTCCCCCCGCCACCCCTACACCCAGGCCCTGTTGTCGGTCCTCCCGGAGGCGTCGGGTGCCCCGCTGGTCCTGACCGGCGAACCCCCGGACCCGTCCCGCATCCCCACAGGCTGTCGCTTCCACACCCGCTGCCAGATCCTGTCCTCGGGCGAGGCGGACACCACGGGCGTCGCAAGCCGCTGCCGCACGGAGGACCCGGACATCCTGACCGCGTCCCCCGTCCCGCAGGTCGCCTGCCACTGGGCGCGGACCACGGTGTCTACGTGACGCGGCCCCGCCCGCATACGGGTACCGCTCCGCGAACAGCGGCGCCCACCCATGGGCCGGCGCCTCGGCGACCAGCCCGTCGACGTCGGCACGGCTCCCGGCATGGAACGCCAGATGATTGAGCCCCGCCCGCAGCCGGTCATGGCCTCCCCCGGTCACGGGCGGTGCCACGAACACCCCAAGGGGCGCGGGGAACTGCGCGACCAGCCACGACGGCGCCCCGGTCGACAGACAACCCCCGCCCGAAACGCCAGTTCCCGGCACCAGTCAAACTCGGGGTACCGGGAACAAGGGCTCAGGCGCCGCAGGCTTACGCGTGGACGACGTCCTTCTCCTCGGCGAAGTGGCAGGCCGACTCGTGGGCGGCCGGGGTGTCGACGCCCTTGAAGCGTTCCGGGATCGCCAGCAGCGGAACCTCCTCCGCGCACTTGTCCTGGGCCTTCCAGCAGCGGGTGCGGAAGCGGCAACCCGAGGGCGGGTTGGCCGGGGACGGCACGTCACCGGTGAGGATGATCCGCTCGCGCTGCTCCCGCGCCTCCGGGTCCGGCACCGGAACAGCCGACAGCAACGCCTGGGTGTAGGGGTGCGTCGGGTGCTCGTAGATCTGCTCGTCGGAGCCGATCTCGGCCATCTTGCCCAGGTACATCACGCCCACCCGGTCGGAGATGTGCCGGACGATGGACAGGTCGTGCGCGATGAAGATGTACGACAGGTTGAACTCGTCCTGCAGCCGCTCCATCAGGTTGATGACCTGCGCCTGGACGGAGACGTCCAGCGCCGACACCGGCTCGTCGCAGATGATCACCTCGGGGTTCAGGGCCAGACCGCGCGCGATGCCGATGCGCTGACGCTGACCACCCGAGAACTGGTGCGGATAGCGGTTGATGTACTCCGGGTTGAGCCCGACGACGTCCAGCAGTTCCTGCACCCGGCGCCGCCGGTCACCCTTCGGTGCCACCTCGGGGTGGATGTCGTACGGCTCCCCGATGATGTCACCCACGGTCATCCGCGGGTTGAGCGAGGTGTACGGGTCCTGGAAGATCATCTGGATGTTCCGGCGGACCGCCTTCAGCGCCCGCCCGGACAGCCTGGTGATGTCCTGGCCCTTGTAGAAGACCTCGCCGGAGGTCGCCCGCTCCAGGTTCATCAGCAGCTTGGCGACCGTCGACTTGCCGCAGCCCGACTCGCCCACGATGCCCAGGGTCTCGCCCTGGTGCAGGTCGAAGGAGATGCCGTCGACGGCCTTCACCGCACCGATCTGACGCTTGATGACGATGCCCTGGGTCAGCGGGAAGTACTTGACCAGGTTGCGCACCTGAAGGATCGGTTCGCCCCGCTCCACCGGCGCGTCGAGCGCGGCCACCGCCTCCGTCTCGGAGTTGACGTCGGCGACCTCCACGTCGGAGACGTTCGGCGTGGCGTCCTGCGGCTCGTCGGCCGGGGTCGTCTCAGCCATGGATCGTCTCCTTCCAGAAGTGGCACGCGCTGGCGCGGCCGGGCAGTTCGCTGCCGTCCGCCTCGGTCACCGGGACCAGCGGCGGACGGTCGGTGCGGCAGATGTCCTGCGCCTTCTCGCAGCGCGGGTTGAAGGCACAGCCGCTGGGCACCTTCAGCAGGTTGGGCGGCAGACCCTTGATCGCGTACAGCTCCTGGCCCTTCTGGTCCAGGCGCGGGATCGAGTCGAGCAGACCGCGGGTGTAGGGGTGGGCGGGGCGCTTGTACAGCTCGTGCACCGGCGCCGTCTCCACGATCCGGCCCGCGTACATCACCGCGATCTTGTCGGCGACGTCCGCGACGACACCGAGGTCGTGGGTGATGAGGATCAGGCCCATCTGGTACTCGCGCTGGAGCTCCGCCAGCAGGTCCATCACCTGGGCCTGCACGGTCACGTCGAGGGCCGTGGTGGGCTCGTCGGCGATGATCAGGTCCGGCTCCAGGGCGAGCGCCATCGCGATCATGATGCGCTGGCGCATACCGCCGGAGAACTGGTGCGGGTAGTCGTTCACCCGGGCCGCGGCGGCCGGGATCTTCACCCGGTCCATCAGCTCGATGGCCTTGGCCTTGGCCTGCTTGCGGGACATCCCCTGGTGGACGCGGAACATCTCACCGAGCTGGAAGCCCACGCTGAGCACGGGGTTGAGCGCGGAGAGCGCGTCCTGGAAGATCATCGCGATGCGGGCACCGCGCAGCTTGCGCCGTTCCTCTGCGGACATGGTGAGCATGTCCTCGCCGTAGAACCGGATCTCCCCCTGGGGGATGCGGGCCGGCGGCATGTCGAGGATGCCCATGATCGCCTGCGCGGTCACGGACTTGCCGGAGCCGGACTCGCCGAGCACGGCCAGCGTCTCCCCGGAGTTCACCGAGTAGTTGACACCGTTGACGGCTTTCACCACGCCGTCGCGGGTCTGGAACTCGACGTGCAGATCGCGCACGTCGAGCAGCGGGCCCTTGCCCTTGCCGTCGCCGGACAGGGACGCCGGGGCGGCGTCGGTCGGGTCGATGATGGTCACGTACGCCTCCCTCAGCGCATCTTGGGGTCGAAGGCGTCGCGGACCACGTCGCCGAGCACGATGAACGCCAGCACGGTGAGGCTCAGCGCGCCGGCCGGGAACAGCAGCGCGTGCGGCGAGGTCAGGAACCGGTCCTGGGCGTCACTGATCATCAGACCCCAGGAGATGTTCGGGGACTGGATGCCGATGCCCAGGTAGGACAGGGCGGCCTCGGCGGAGATGTAGACGCCGAGGTTCATCGTCGTGATGACGATGACGGGGGCGAGGGTGTTGGGCAGGATGTGCCGGAAGGCGATCCGCCACGAGTCCGCGCCCAGCGCCCGGGCGGCCGTCACGTAGTCGTTGTACTTGTTGGAGATGACCTCGCCGCGCATGATCCGGAAGACCTGCGGCCAGCCGAGGATCGCCATGATGAACGACACCGACCAGACGTCGCCGCCGCCCCAGATCGACATGATCAGCAGACCACCGACGATCAGCGGCAGCGCCGAGAACACCTCGGTGATCCGGGACAGGACCGCGTCGATCCAGCCGCCGACCAGACCGGCCAGCATGCCCAGCAGACCGCCGATCAGGGTGGTGACCACGGTCGTCACCACACCGACGACGATCGAGTTGCGGGTGCCGTACACGGTGCGGGTGTAGATGTCGCAGCCCTGCACGTCGAAGCCGAACAGGTGCCCGGACGAGGGTGCGTTCATCGAGTTCTGCAGCTGGCAGAACCCGTCGGAGTACGGGGAGCGGGCCGTGAACAGACTCGGCGCGATCGCCAGGGCGAGCAGGCACACGATGATGAACGCCGTCACCAGGAACATGGGCCGCTTGCGCAGGTCCGTCCAGCCGTCCTTGAGCAGGCTGGCCTGCCGGGCCGCCGCCTTCTCCTCGGCCTCGATCTCCTTGGCGATGGCGGCCTCGTCGGTGGTGGGCCTCTCTATCGTCTTCTCACTCATAGCGAATCCTCGGGTCGAGCACGGCGTACATCAGGTCTACGAGGAGGTTGGCGACCAGGTAGATCAGCACCAGCAGGGTCACCAGACCGACCACGACGGGCCGTTCGCGCAGATAGACGGACTGCGCCAACTGGCCACCGATACCGGGCATGTTGAACACGCGCTCGGTGATGATCGCGCCGCCCATCAGGGCGCCGAGGTCGAAGCCCAGGAAGGTGACGACCGGGATCAGCGAGTTGCGCAGCGCGTGCAGGCCGATGACCCGCCGCATGGGCAGGCCCTTGGCGATCGCCGTGCGGACGTAGTCGGCGCGGATGGACTCGCCCATGCTCGTCCGGGTCAGGCGCGAGATGTACGCCATGGAGGTCGAGGCGAGGACGATGGCCGGCAGGATGTAGCTCTGCGGCCAGCCCTTCTCGATACCCGCGACCGGCGTGATCTTGAGGTTCACGCCGAACTCCAGCTGGAGCACGCTGCCGAGCACGAACACCGGGATCGAGATCAGCACCAGCGTCGAGATCAGCACGACGTTGTCGAGGAACTTGCCCTTCTTCAGGGCGGAGAAGATACCCGCGACGATGCCGATCACGGCCTCGATCGCGAAGGCGGTCAGCCCCAGCTTGAGGGTGACCGGGAACCGCTCCGAGACGATGTCGGAGATGGCACGACCGTTGTACGTCTCACCGAGGTCACCGGTGAAGACGCCGCTGATGTAGTGCCAGTACTGCTGGTACAACGGCTCGTTGAGGTGGTAGTGCGCGCGGAGGACCGCCGCGATGTTGGGGTCGGCCCGCTTGTCGCCGGCCAGTGCCTGGATCGGGTCGCCGGGCAGAGCGAAGACCAGGCAGAAGATGATGAACGTGACGCCTATGACCACAGGGATCACCTGCAGCAGGCGGCGCACGACGTATCGGCCCATGGGTACTCCAGAGGGGGTGCTCGACCCGACCGTGGCCGAGGGGAGAGCACGGTCGGACGGGAGACGGCGCAGAGGTGAGCAGGGGAAGGGTATTCCTCCCCCTGCTCACCCCGTACCGTTCAGGACTGCTCAGAACCTGGTCAGCTGAGCTTGACCTGGTCCCACAGGATCTGGTGACCGGCGACCTTCATCGACTTGATCTTGTCGCTGAAGCCGGCGTTCATCGTGTAGAAGTACACCGGGATGTACGGCAGGTCCTTCAGCAGGACGTCGTCGGCCTGCTGGTAGATCTTGACCGCATCCTCGTGCGTCGGGGCCTGGTCGCCCTGGACGAGGAGCTTCTCGAAGTCCTCGTTGACGTAACCCGAGTAGTTCGAGCCGTTGGTGATGGCTTCCTTGGAGAAGATCGGACGGAGGTAGTCCTCCATGTCCGGGTAGTCCATGCTCCAGCCCATACGGAACGCACCCTGGTACTTCTTGGCCTGCAGGTCGTTCAGGATGGTCTGGAACTGCTCGAACGGCTTGGCCGTCACCTTGATGCCGAGGGCCTGCTGGATCTGGTTGGCCACCGCCTCGACCCACGCCTTGTGGTCACCGTCGGCGTTGTAGCCGATCTCCAGCGTGTTGCCCGGCAGGCCGCCGCTCTGCTTGTAGAGCGCCTTGGCCTTGGTCGGGTCGTACGTGCAGGAGTCGCCGCAGGCGCCCTTGCGGTAGCCGTCGATGATCGGGCTGATGTAGTCGTCCGCGGGGGTACGGGCACCGAGGAAGATCTTCTCCGCGATCGTCTTGCGGTCGATCGACATGGAGATGGCCTTGCGGAGGTCCGCGTTCTGGAAGGCCTTGTTGTACTTGATCGGGAAGCCGATGTAACCGACGGCCGAGTCGGCCTCGTCGATGTAACGGCCCGGCAGATCCTTGTGGTACGTCGGCAGACCCGAGGTGGGGATCGTCAGCAGCGTGTCGAGGTTGCCGGCGACGAGGTCCTTGTAGGCCGTGTCGAGGTTCGAGTAGATCTTGAAGTTGACGCCCTTGGCCTCGATCTTCGAGGCGTCCGGGTACTTGTCGTACTTCGTGGTGTCGATCTCTTCGTTGTGCTTGAACGTGCCCTTGATCTGGAAGGGGCCGTTGCCGATCGGGGCCTCGCCGAAGCCCTTCGGGTCCTTGAAGAACGCCTTGGGCAGCGGGACGAACGCCGTGAAGGACAGCTGCGACGGGAACGCGGAGAACGCGCCGCTCAGGGTGACCTGGAGGGTGTTGTCGTCGATGGCCTTGAGACCGGAGAGCTTGTCGGTCTTCGGCTTCTTGCCCTCGCCCGGGTTCAGGTCCGCGTAGCCCTGGATGTGGCTGAACAGGGGGTTGGTGTTCTGGGCGTTGGTCTGGTTCGCGCCGTAGTTCCAGGCGTCGATGAAGGACTGGGCGGTGACCTTCTCGCCGTTGTGGAAGGTGTAGCCCGGCTTCAGCTTGATCGTCCAGACCTTGTTGTCCTTGGACTCGATCGACTGAGCCATGGCGTTGACGACCTTGTTGTCGGCGTCAAGCTTGGTCAGACCCGTGAAGAGGGCGTTGATGACCTGGCCGCCCTCGGTCTCGTACGTGTTGGTCGGGACCAGGCTGTTCTGCGGCTCACCGATCTCCACAGAGACGATGCCGTTGCCCTTGCCCTTGCCACTGCCCGAGCTGCCGTTGTCCCCGCCGCCGCCACAGGCCGTCGCACCCAGCGCCACTACGGCGGCTATCGCAACCCACTTGGCGCTCTTGGCACCACGCATGGGGCTCCTCCTCATGAGTCCATTGGTTCACCGCATGGGGGAGCACATGACACATCACCGTTACCGGTGCCTGAAATGGTCAGGTGCCCCCGCGCTCGATGAGTCGGCGCCGCTGCAGCGCGTGACCCGTTGATCCGAGCTCTACGCGCCTAACTATCTGCCATGCGCCGGGGCCGAACCACTCCCCCAAGGTCTCGGTTCGATCACACCTTGAACGAACATCTTCCAAAATCCGGACAAAGGGTTTGCTGAAAGATCCCTGCGAAACGGACTTGTTACACATCTACCGGTCACGGCTGTCCGCATTCCGGACACATGGCTGTAATAAATCAGTTGCGAAAGAGTCGGCTTGCGTGCCTGCGCCAACAGGGACTCCAACGGGTCGTCAGACCACGGCCGTTCGTCGCACAGCCGGAGTACAGGCAGGACCGATATCAGCGCAGGGTAGTGCCAATGACCCGACCTGTGGGGCCCTCGAACCAAGATGAAGGGTTTTCCCTACCTTCCCCGAAACCGAAACCGGGCACCGCGTCAGACGCGGTGCCCGGGATGTTCGTACTGACGCGGTGTCAGCCGTGCTTGGCGCGGCTCGCGGCGCGGGCGCGCTCGCGGGCGTCCAGGTTCACCTTGCGGATGCGGACGGCCTCCGGGGTGACCTCCACGCACTCGTCGTCCCGGCAGAACTCCAGGGACTGCTCCAGGGAGAGCTTGCGCGGCGGGACGATCGACTCGGCCACATCGGCCGTGGAGGAGCGCATGTTGGTGAGCTTCTTCTCCTTGGTGATGTTGACGTCCATGTCGTCGGAGCGCGAGTTCTCGCCGACGATCATGCCCTCGTACACCTCGGTGCCGGGCTCGACGAACAGCACGCCGCGCTCCTGGAGGTTCGTCATCGCGAACGCGGTGACCACGCCGGAGCGGTCGGCGACCAGGGAGCCGTTGTTGCGGGTCTGCAGGGTGCCGAACCAGGGCTCGTGGCCCTCGTGGATGGAGTGGCCGATGCCGGTGCCACGGGTCTGGGTCAGGAACTCCGTACGGAAGCCGATGAGACCGCGGGAGGGCACCACGAACTCCATGCGGACCCAGCCGGAGCCGTGGTTGGACATGTTGTCCATCCGGCCCTTGCGGACGCCCATGAGCTGGGTGACCGCGCCCATGTGCTCCTCGGGCACGTCGATCGTCATGCGCTCGACCGGCTCGTAGACCTTGCCGTCGACGTCCTTGGTGACGACCTGGGGCTTGCCGACGGTGAGCTCGTAGCCCTCCCGGCGCATGGTCTCGACCAGGATGGCGAGCGCGAGCTCACCACGGCCCTGGACCTCCCAGGCGTCGGGGCGGTCGGTGTCGAGCACCCGCAGCGAGACGTTGCCGATGAGCTCGCGGTCGAGACGGTCCTTGACCTGACGGGCGGTCACCTTGCGGTCCTTGACGGCCGCCTTCGCGTCCGCGCCCTTGCCGGAGCCGCCCCGGCCGACCATCGGGGAGGTGTTGGTGCCGATGACCATGGAGATCGCGGGCTCGTCGACCGTGATCAGCGGCAGCGGGACCGGGTTCTCGGTGTCGGCCAGCGTCTCGCCGATCATGATGTCCGGGATACCGGCGACGGCACAGATGTCACCGGGACCCGCCTTCTCGGCGGGCTTGCGGGTGAGCGCCTCGGTCATCATCAGCTCGGAGATGCGGACGTTGGCGACGGAGCCGTCCCGCTTGATCCAGGCGACGGTCTGGCCCTTCCTGAGCTCGCCCTGCTCGACGCGGAGCAGCGCGATACGGCCGAGGAAGTTGTCGGCGTCCAGGTTGGTGACGTGGGCCTGGAGCGGCGCGTCCTCGTCGTAGGTGGGGGCCGGGATGTGGTCCAGGATCGTGGAGAAGAACGGCTCCAGGCTGGTGGAGTCGGCCGGCACGGTGCCGTTCTCCGGCTTGGTCAGCGAGGCGATGCCGTCACGGCCGCAGGCGTAGACGATCGGGAACTCGATCTGCTCCTCATCGGCGTCCAGGTCGAGGAAGAGGTCGTAGGTCTCGTTGACGACCTCGTCGATGCGGGAGTCCGGGCGGTCCGTCTTGTTGATGCACAGGATGACCGGCAGGCGCTGCTGGAGGGCCTTGCGCAGCACGAACCGGGTCTGAGGAAGCGGACCCTCGGAGGCGTCGACGAGCAGGACGACCCCGTCCACCATGGACAGACCGCGCTCGACCTCGCCGCCGAAGTCGGCGTGGCCGGGGGTGTCGATGATGTTGATGGTGATCGGTTCCCCGCCGTCCTTGGGGTGGTACTTCACCGCCGTGTTCTTGGCGAGGATCGTGATGCCCTTCTCACGCTCCAGGTCGTTCGAGTCCATCATGCGGTCGTCGACGCCCTCGAGCTGGTGCGCGGCGAAGGCGCCGGCCTGCTTCAGCATGCCGTCGACGATGGTCGTCTTGCCGTGGTCGACGTGGGCGACGATGGCGACGTTGCGGATGTCGTGGCGCGTGGCCATAGTGAGGCGTACTCCCGGAGTGTGAGGAACGGGCCGTCGCGTACGTCTGTGTGACGCGGCCCCTGCCGGGCGCAACATGCCACGGCCTCACCCCATGGTACGTGCCGTCCCGGGCAGGGGCTCGCCCGGCCTCAGTTCCCGCTCGGACTGGGCGAGGCCTTCGCGCCCTTCCGCAGGAATCCCATGTCCTCGAACACCGGCGCCCGGAAGCCGAACGCGCCCGCGTTGACCAGGTCCTTCCGTGCGGCGACCAGCTGTGGCCGCTGGTACAGCGGAATCGATCCGGCGGCCGCCCAGATCCGTGAGTCGGCCTTGCGGATCAGCGCGTGGTTCTCGTCGTCGTCGAGGGTGGAGGCCGCCTGGTCGAACAGCTGGTCCACCTGGTCGGTGCCGACGCGGGTGTAGTTCTGCTCCACGTTCAGCGATCCGTCGGCGGCGGGCACCGGCTTGGCGTAGATCGGCCGTGCGTCGGTCGCCGGGAAGGCGGAGGCGGGCCACGAGTACAGCGCGAGGTCGTAGTCGCCGGACGCGACGTGGTCCTTGAAGTAGCTGTCGTCGGACACCTTCACGATCCGCGTACGGATCCCGACCCGGGCCAGCATCCCGCTGATCCGGTCCGCCACCGTGCGCAGGCTCTCCGACCCGGCGCCCGAGGGGATCACAAGGCGCAGGTCCAGCGCCTTGCCGTCCTTGGCCAGCACGCCGGCCGCGGCCCCGGCCGGGGCCGCCGTGCCCTTGGGTGCGTACGCCCCCGGCGCACCGCCCTGTCTGAGCTGGGCGTCGCCGTACTGCTTGGCGTCGGCGAGGTGCCTCGCGCCGTCCTCGCCCTGGTGCCTGCGGTCGTCCCTGGCGGGGGCCTTGTCGTCCTCGCCGACGATGTACTTCCCGTCGTCGTCGCCGTCGGACTCGTCCCGTGACTTCTTGCTCTCGGATCCGGCCGCCTTGGAGCTCTTCTTCTCCGTGTCTCCCTTCTCTCCCTTCTCTCCCTTCTCTTCCTTCTCTTCCTTCTCCTCCTTGACCGGTCCGCCCCGGACCCAGCCGGCGTCGGCGAGCAGCGCCTGGGCCTCGGCGGTGTCCTGGCCGCCCAGCGCGCCGCTGTTGTCGGCGTAGGCGGCCTGCCCGGCGAGGGCGAGATGGCTGCCGACCGGCACGGCGGGCAGGCCGAGCGGTCCGAGTACGGCCTTGGCGAGGGCGGCGCGGTCAATGGCGCGGGCCACGGCACGGCGTACCCGCTCGTCGGTGAGGGGGCCGGCGGAGCCGTTGAGGGCGAGCTGGGTGTAGGCCGGTTCCAGGGACTTGCGGACCTCGAAGCCGCGCAGGGCCTGCTGCTGCAGCTCGTACCCGATGATCTTCCTGACCTGCTTCTTGAGGGTGCGCAGTTCCTTGCCGGCCGACTCGTCGTCGGTGTCGTGCTTCAGGGCCCAGGAGCGCAGGGACTTCGCGGCCAGACGTCCGCCGCCGGGGCCCATCAGCGGGGTGCCGGTGCCCTTGGAGCGGGCGGCCAGGTCGATGCGCTGGGCGTCGGAGGGATCGATCTCGGCCAGGTCGATCTTCCCGTCGGCCAGCGCGGCGGCGCGCTTGTCGCGCGGTACGACGGTGAGGTCGATCTCGGACAGCTTGGCGGGCCGGCCCCACCAGCGGGCGTTGCGGACCAGGGTGACCTTCTCGTCCTTCGGGTCGACCTGGCGCGGGGTGAAGGGCCCGGCGGTCACCTTGAGCTTGCGGCGGGCGCCGTCGTTGAAGGCGTCCGGGGTGCCCATGACGTCCTTGGGGTACAGCGGGGAGAACAGTGAGCGCCAGTCGGCGTAGGGCCGGGCGAAGGTGACCTTGACCTCGAGGTTGTTGGCGCCGCGCTCGACCTTCTCGATGCGGTCGTAGCCGGCGTTGCGGGCGGTCCAGTAGGCGCTGTCCTTGCCGGACAGGGCGCGCCACTGGGCGGCGAAGTCGGCGGCGCCGATCTCCCGGCCGTCGCTCCAGACGGCCTGCTGGTTGAGCCGGTAGACCACGACCTGCTTGGGCTCGGTCTTGACGACCTTGGCGGACGCCAGGTAGTCGGCGTCGCGCACCGGCCGGCCCTGGGCGTCCAGCCGGAACATGGCGGGCAGCACGGCCTGGGCGACGCGGGTGGTGGTCGCGTCGGCGTCGGACTGGAAGGTGTTGAGGGTGTCCGGCACGTCGTCGACTGCCCAGTGCAGCGTGCCGCCGTCGGCGATCAGCTGCCGGCCGGACGAGGCGATGTCCTGCCCGGCGAGCGGCTTGCCGGCGGGGTCGTCCGAACCGCACCCGGCCAGCACGGGCATGGTGAGTGCGCTCGCGGCGAGGAAGGCGACCGAGCGTGTCACGCTGCGTCGGCGGGGGCGCCGCAGTGGGCCGTCGTTCGTCTGCGACGCCGTCGTGGCCGGTCGCGCCCCGCGGCGCAGCCGCTGGTCGGTGCTCTCCCGCGCCCCTTCAGGGCGCTGCAGTCCGGCGCCGTCGTAGGACATCTCTGCTACCTCCGGGGGAAGCCGCTCTCGCCGCCGGTGCGGGCGGGTCTGATCACGTTTGGCGGTATTTGGAGTTGATCAGATGTACGGCCCCACTGAAAGGGAAACGGTTCGCCTGGCCGGGACGACACGGCGACGAGGGCATCAAAGCCCACCCGTGCGGCCTATCTCACGCCGGTCTTCGGCCTCGGTTGCCGGGGGATCCGCCTGGAGCCAGACTGAGAAGCGGGCCGGGCGCGGCGTGCGCCCCCGGCGCACAAATAGCGCATGCGGGCGTGCACTGGAGGCGTGCAATCCGCCAATCGCTGCACATCCCTTCCCACCGACAGGTGTGACGCGCAACACTCGCAGGCGCATGAACGTTGCCACCTGAGGCCTGATGGCCCATGGAAGTGAGGTCACGTCATGTCCGTGCAAGACGACCTGACGTCAGTCCAGCGTTGCCTCGACGACCTGTCCCGGTCCGTGGGCCGCCTGGAGCAGCAGCTCGGCAGTGGCGGGCTCGACATCCGTCGTGTCCGCGCCGACGCCGACCACCTGCGGGAGAGCGTCGCGCTCCTGCGGGAGGCGGCCGCGATCCCGGGCGGAATGCGCAAGCCCGAGCTCGTCACCATCCCCGACACCCCGTACGACCCCTCGCTGTGGGTCGACACGGACGACGAAGGACTCGGCGCCCGAGACCGCCGCGCCCCCTGAACCCGACCGGAGTCAAGAGTTGGCCACTGGTACGGAACCCCATCTGAACAGCGGCGGCGTGAGAACGGGTACGCGCGCCGCGATCGACGCCCCGCATCTGCGGACCGACCGCTGGTGGCTGGCCCCGGCCGCCACCGCGGCCGGCCTGCTGGCCTTCATCGTGTACTCGACGTGGCGGGCCTTCGCGAACGCGGACTACTACTCGGCGCCGTACGTCTCGCCGTTCTACTCGCCGTGTCTGGCGGAGAACTGCAAGAACATGCCCTCGGGCCCGAACGCCGACCTCTTCGGCAGCTGGTGGGCGATCTCCCCGGCGATCATCATCCTGATCTTCCCGCTGGGCTTCCGCCTGACCTGCTACTACTACCGCAAGGCCTACTACCGGGGCTTCTGGGCCTCTCCCCCGGCCTGCGCGGTGGCCGAGCCGCACAAGAAGTACACCGGCGAGACCCGCTTCCCGCTGATCCTGCAGAACATCCACCGGTACTTCTTCTACGCGGCGATCCTGGTCGCGGGCGTGCTGACCTACGACACCGTGCTGTCCTTCCGCGACACGGACGAGAACTGGGGCCACATGGGCCTCGGCACCGTCGTCTTCCTGGTCAACATCACGCTGATCTGGGCGTACACGATCTCCTGCCACTCCTGCCGGCACATCGTCGGCGGGAAGCTCAAGCACTTCTCCAAACACCCCGTGCGCTACAAGGCATGGCAGTTCGTCGGGCGGCTCAACGCCCGGCACATGCTCCTGGCCTGGGCGTCGTTGGTGAGCGTGGCGCTCGCCGACTTCTACGTCTATCTGCTCGCATCCGGTGCCTTCGACGATCCGCGCTTCTTCTGACTGAGATGAGTGGGGCCTAACTGATGTCCGTGGTCGACCGCCAGGAGTGGGACGTCGTCGTGGTCGGCGCCGGGGGCGCGGGCCTCCGGGCCGCCATCGAGGCGCGCGAGCGAGGCGCCCGTACGGCAGTCATCTGCAAGTCGCTGTTCGGCAAGGCGCACACCGTGATGGCCGAGGGCGGCATCGCGGCGGCCATGGCCAACGTCAACGCGCACGACAACTGGCAGGTCCACTTCCGCGACACCATGCGCGGCGGCAAGTTCCTCAACCAGTGGCGGATGGCGGAGCTGCACGCCCAGGAGGCCCCGGACCGGGTGTGGGAGCTGGAGACCTGGGGTGCCCTCTTCGACCGTACGAAGGAAGGGAAGATCTCCCAGCGCAACTTCGGCGGCCACGAGTACCCGCGCCTGGCGCACGTCGGCGACCGTACGGGCCTGGAGCTGATCCGCACCCTCCAGCAGAAGATCGTCTCCCTGCAGCAGGAGGACCACCGCGAGACCGGGGACTACGAGTCGCGGCTGAAGGTCTTCCAGGAGTGCACGGTCACCCGGATCCTCAAGGACGGCTCACGGGTCTCCGGAGTCTTCGCCTACGAGCGCGAGACCGGCCGTTTCTTCGTCCTGGAGGCGCCCGCCGTCGTCATCGCCACCGGTGGCATCGGCAAGTCCTTCAAGGTCACGTCGAACTCGTGGGAGTACACGGGCGACGGCCACGCGCTGGCCCTGCTCGCCGGAGCGCCCCTGCTGAACATGGAGTTCGTGCAGTTCCACCCGACGGGCATGGTCTGGCCGCCGTCGGTGAAGGGCATCCTCGTCACCGAGTCGGTCCGCGGCGACGGCGGGGTGCTCAGGAACTCCGAGGGCAAGCGGTTCATGTTCGACTACGTCCCCGACGTCTTCAAGGAGAAGTACGCCGAGTCGGAGGAGGAGGGCGACCGCTGGTACGAGGACCCGGACAACAACCGGCGTCCGCCCGAGCTGCTCCCGCGTGACGAGGTCGCCCGCGCGATCAACTCCGAGGTGAAGGCGGGCCGGGGCTCCCCGCACGGCGGTGTCTTCCTGGACGTGTCGACCCGGATGCCCGCCGAGGTCATCCGGCGCCGGCTGCCCTCCATGTACCACCAGTTCAAGGAGCTGGCGGACGTCGACATCACGGCGGAGGCGATGGAGGTCGGGCCGACCTGCCATTACGTGATGGGCGGCATCGCGGTCGAGTCGGACTCGGCGGCGGCCCGCGGGGTGCCCGGACTGTTCGCGGCCGGCGAGGTCGCCGGCGGCATGCACGGCTCCAACCGTCTCGGCGGCAACTCCCTCTCCGACCTCCTGGTCTTCGGGCGCCGGGCCGGCTGGCACGCGGCCGAGTACGCGACCGGCCTCACGGAGAACCGCCCGCCCGTGGACGACGGCCAGGTGGACACGGCCGCGGCGGAGGCCCTGCGCCCCTTCTCCGCCGAGGGCCCGGCCCCCGGCGAGGACGACGGACGCCCGCCGGAGAATCCGTACACCCTGCACCAGGAACTCCAGCAGACCATGAACGACCTGGTGGGCATCATCCGCCGCGAGGGCGAGATGGAGCAGGCCCTGCAGAAGCTGGCGGATCTGCGGGTACGGGCCCGCCGCGCCGGCGTCGAGGGCCACCGTCAGTTCAACCCCGGCTGGCACCTCGCGCTGGACCTCAGGAACATGCTGCTGGTCAGCGAGTGCGTGGCCCGGGCCGCGCTGGAGCGCACCGAGTCGCGCGGCGGCCACACCCGGGAGGACTTCCCGTCGATGGACCGCAAGTGGCGCAACGTGAACCTGCTGTGCCGGCTGACCGACCCCACGGGCGGGCTCGCGGCCACGGACCCCGTCCGCGGTCAGATCGACCTCACCCGCGAGAGCACCGAACCCATCCGCTCCGACCTGCTCGCCCTCTTCGACAAGGAAGAGCTGGTCAAGTACCTCGCCGAAGAGGAGCTGTACGAGTGAGCAGCTACGAGGCCCGCTTCAAGGTGTGGCGGGGCGACGTCAAGGGCGGCGGCCTGGAGGACTTCGCCGTCGAGGTCAACGACGGCGAGGTGGTGCTCGACATCATCCACCGCCTCCAGGCCACCCAGGCCCCCGACCTTGCGGTCCGCTGGAACTGCAAGGCGGGCAAGTGCGGTTCGTGCTCCGCGGAGATCAACGGCCGCCCACGCCTGATGTGCATGACCCGTATGTCGGTGTTCACGCGGGAGGAGACGATCACGGTCACGCCGCTGCGGGCCTTCCCGGTCGTCCGCGATCTCGTCACGAACGTCGGCTTCAACTACCAGAAGGCACGCGAGGTCCCGGCCTTCGTGCCGCCCGCGGACCTCGGTCCCGGCGAGTACCGCATGATGCAGGAGGACGTGGACCGCTCGCAGGAGTTCCGCAAGTGCATCGAGTGCTTCCTGTGCCAGGACACCTGCCATGTCGTGCGTGACCACGAGGAGAACAAGCCGGCGTTCGCCGGCCCCCGCTTCCTGATGCGGGTCGCCGAACTGGACATGCATCCGCTGGACGCGGCCGCCGACACCGGCCTGGACCGCAAGAAGACCGCTCAGGACGAACACGGCCTCGGCTACTGCAACATCACCAAGTGCTGCACGGAGGTCTGCCCCGAGGGCATCAAGATCACCGACAACGCACTGATCCCGCTGAAGGAACGGGCCGTCGACCGCAAGTACGACCCGCTGGTGTGGCTGGGGTCGAAGATCAGGAGGCGTTCCTCAGCAGGCTGAGCGCCCGCAACAGGTTGCCCTCCGCGATCGCCCGCATCGGCTCCGGTTCCGGGAAGTCGCCCTGGAGGAGGGTCAACGGGCCCGCGACCAGGCTCAGGTGCATGGCCAGGCGGTACAGACGCATCCGGTCGGGGTCCAGGTCCGGGACGCGCAGGGCGTCGTAGTGCGGGCCGAAGCGGATCTCCAGGAACACGTGCTCGTGCTCCACGTCGAAGTAGAGCAGGCCTTCGATGTCGATGAGCGCCGGGTGACCGTCGGCGGTGAGCAGCACGTGGTCCGGGCCGAGTTCGCCGTGGATGAGGGTGTGGGGACGGGTTCGTGGCCGGACCTCGGCGGCCAACGTCCTTACTCTGTCGGCGAGTTCGTCGCGGGCGGCCGCCACGCGGGGTTCGAGCGCGGCGGCCTGCTCGATGGAGCGCAGGGCGCCCTCGGTGACCCGCTGCTCGCACGAATCCCCGTAGGAAAAGCCGCCGTTGTCGACCAAGGCCACCTTGCCGAAGGCCGGGGCGTCCTGGGCGTGCAGCGTCGCGAGCAGCTCGGCGAGGCGTTCCATGAGGGCGGGCGCCGCGTGCGGATCCCGCTCCAGCGCCTCCTCCAGGCTGCCGCCGGTGACGTCCTCGACGATCGCCGCGTCGGCCGGGAGGTGGGTGTGCGTGGCGTCGACGTGGAACAGGCGGGGCGTGCGGACGCCGGCGGCGGTGAGCCGGTCGTGGGCCGCGGTGAACAGGTCGAGGCCGGTGCCGTGGGAGAAGGGGTCGCGGAGGTCGGAGGGGCCCGCGTCCCAGTAGTCCTCGTCGGCCGACCAGAGGTAGGCGACGGCGGTCGTGCCGTCGTCGAGGGCGAGACGGTAGACGCCCTTCTTGCTGCCGCCGCGCAGCCGGCGCACGGCGGTGAGCGTGCGGCCCGGGCCGAGGGCGGCACGGGCGAGTGGGGCGAGGTCGGCGGGGGTGGCGTGCTGACGTGTGGCGCTCACCGGCCCGAGTCTCCCCCGTACACCCCGGCCCCGGCCTCCTCTTTTCCTGCCGCTGCCCCTTCCGCCCCCTGGCCGCACCCCGCTCGCGCCCCCGCATCACCACCCATACGCTCCGAAATGTGACGCCATCCTTGATCCGGGGCCGGCCGCGGCGGGCCACCTCCCACATACGCGCCCGGGTGACGTACACCCTGATCGGCGCGCTGGTCGGGGTGGTGTGGCTGGTGCTGCCGAGGGCGACGGTGCCCGAGACGCACGCGGCCGCCGTGGGCGCGTCGGCGAGCACGGACGAGACGTCGACCGCCGACCTGGTGCTGCCGCTGGTCGCGGGGGGCGCGGCCCTCGTGCTGGCCGTGTACGGGTACGTACGGCGGACCCGACGGGCACGGACCCGGACGACACCGGCGGCCGCCGCCGCCATGACGCCGGATACTTCCCCCCTCGCCGAACTCGACGAACTCGACGAACGGGCGCGGCAGTTGCTGGTCGAGGCCGACGACGCCGTACGCACCCGTCGCGAGGAACTCGATTTCCTTCGGGCCCGGATCGGTCCGGAGGCCGCGGAGCCCCACGCGCAGGGCCTGCGGGACGCCGAGGCCGAACTGGCGGCCGCCTTCCGGATACGGCAGCAGTACGAGGACGGCGTACCCGAGGACGAGACCTCCCGTCGGCACACGCTCACCGGGATCGTCGGCCGGTGTCAGGAGGCGCGGCGGCGGCTGGAGGGGTTCGATCGCGGGGACCTGGCAGAGGCGCTGGAGTTCGCCGAGACCCGCTTCCGTGACCTGACCGCCCGCACCGGAGCCACCGAGACGACCCTGACCCGCCTCGCCGAGCGCTACGGACCCACGGCGACCGGCCCGGTCACCGGGTACGTCGAACAGGCCAAGGACCGCCTGGTGATCGCCACCACCCACCTCAACCAGGTCCGTCAGTCGATGGACCAGGACGACGAGGAGAGCGCGGTACGGCATCTGCGGGCCGCCGAGACCTCCACAGCCCGGGCCGACGCCCTGCTCACCGCCGTCGACCGGCTCGCCTCCGACCTGTCGGCCGCCGAGAGCCTCCTCCCGGCCGCCCTGACCGGCGCGGAGGCGGAACTCACGGGAGTGAGCGAGCGCGCCGACGCCGACCGCGTGCTGGCCGCCGCGAGGGAAGAGGTGACGGCACGGCCGTACGACCCCCTGGACGCCCTTCGTCGCGTGGTGGGGGCGACCGTGCCGCTCGGGGCGGGCCGGGACGGTGTGCTGTCGGCAGCGGCCCTCCTGGTCGCCCGGAACGCCGTCGCCACCGCCGACACCCACATCACGGTGCGCCGGGAGTTCGTGGGCAGCACCGCGCGCACCCGTGTCGCGGAGGCACGCCGGCTGCTGCTCACCGATCCCTGGTCGGCCGCCGTCCGGGCCGACCAGTCGATGCAGAGCCCCTAGAACAGGCTCAGCAACGCCTCCGCGGGGTCCGTCAGGCCCGTCTCCCCGTCCGGGAGGGGCAGTTCGAACCACACCGTCTTGCCGCGCGGTGTCCGCCGGGAGCCCCACGCGGCGCTGAGCAGGCCGACCAGTTGCAGTCCGCGGCCGCCCTCGTCCGTGTCCCGGGCGCGTCGGCGCCGTGGCTGGACCAGCCCGGAGTCCCAGACCTCGCACACCAGCGTGCGGTCCAGCAGCAGACGGAGCCTGATCTCGCCCTCGCCGTAGCGCAGGGCGTTCGTCACCAGCTCGCTGACCAGCAGTTCGGTGGTGTCAACCAGCGGCTCCAGGTCCCACGACAGCAGCTGTCCGCGGGCGTACTCCCGCGCCCGGCCCACGCTCCGCGGCTCCCGCGGCAGCGTCCAGTCGCCGACCGAGTCGGCGGGCAGCCCCTGCACCCGGGCCATCAGCAGCGCGATGTCGTCCTCGCCGTGGTGGGTGTCGAGGGTGTTCAGGACGTGGTCGCAGACGTCCTCCAGCGGCCTGCTGGGGTCCGTCAGCGCGCCCACGAAGGCCTGCAGGCCCTCGTCCAGCGGATGGTCGCGGCTTTCGACCAGTCCATCCGTGTAGAGCGCCAACAGAGCGCCTTCGGGTAGTTCGACCTCCACCTCCTCGAAGGGCTCCCCGCCGACGCCCAGCGGCATGCCCGGCGGCACGTCCAGCATCAGCGCGTCCTCGCCCGGTTCGACCAGCACCGGCGGCAGATGGCCGGCGTTGGCGAAGGTGCAGCGACGGGTGACGGAGTCGTAGACGGCGTACACGCAGGTCGCCAGGTACACCTCGGACAGGTCGGCCTCGCGGGGGCGGCGCGCGGCGCGGGTGGCCTGCTGGACACCGCCGGGGGCGCCGAGCCCGCGGGCGATCTCGTCCAACGCCGAGAGCACCTCGGCCGGTTCGAGGTCCAGCAGGGCCAGCGTCCGCACGGCGGAGCGCAGTTCGCCCATCGCGACGGCCGCCCGCAGACCGCGGCCCATGACGTCGCCCACCACCAACGCCGTGCGGTGCCCCGGCAGTTCGATCACGTCGAACCAGTCGCCGCCGACCTCGCTGGGCCGGTCGGAGGAGGAGTTGCCGGGCAGGTAGCGGCAGGCGATGTCCAGTCCGGAGGCGACCGGGTCACCGGGCGGGAGCAGCGAGCGTTGCAGTATCAACGCCCGTTCGTGCTCGCGCCGGTAGAGACGGGCGTTGTCGATGCAGACGGCGGCCCGGGCCGCGAGCTCCACCGCGAGGTCGCGGTCCCGGTCCCCGAACGGTTCGCTGCCCTTCGTACGGGCGAACTGCGCCAGTCCCACCACGGTGTCGTGCGCGACCATCGGCACGGCCAGCGTGGACTGGACGACCCCGCCGTCCTCCGCGGGCACGAGCTGGGTGCGGGCGGTGCGCAGGGCGTCCGCACAGGGCGAGTTGAACGGGTAGTGGTGGACGGCGCCCACGGCGACCGGCGCGCCGCCGCCGACGAACGGGGCGTCGGAGACCGCACTGGCGAAGGCGACCCGGCGCAGCTGCGCGCTGCCGTCGGCGAGCCCGGGCGGGGTCTCGTCACCGGCCAGCAGGCCCTGGTAGAGGTCGACCGTCGCGAGGTCGCAGAAGCCGGGGACGACCACGTCGAGGAGTTCGCGGGCCGTGGTCTCCAGGTCGAGGGAGTTGCCGATGCGGGCACCCGCCTCGTTCAGCAGGGCGAGATTGCGCCGTGCGGCGGCCGCTTCGCGGGCGGCGGCGCGGCGGGCGGTGATGTCGGTTCCGAGCCAGGCGATGCCGATGGGGCGGCCCGATCCGCTGTGCACGCGGTAGAGGTTGATGGACCAGTGGCGGCGCTCGTCGGAGCCCGGCAGGAAGCCCGTGACGTGCATGTCCGTGATGGAGTCACCGGTCTCGAGGACCCGGCGCAGAGTCGCCGAGACCCGCTCGGCCTCGGGCCGGGGCAGATAGTCGTGGACGCCCTTGCCGCGGTGGTCGTCGGGGGTGCCGCCGAACAGCGAGGCGAACCGCTGGTTGGCCCGCCGCACCCGCAGATCGGTGTCGATCAGCAGGAACCCGAACGGAGATTGACCGAAAATCGCCTGCGACGCGGCAAGGTCGGTCTCGATGCTGCGCAGAGTGCGCACGTCGACGACGATGCAGACGGCACCCCGGCGGGCGTCCTCGGTCTGCGTCGGCATGACGTAGACCTCGGCGAGCCCCTGCCCGCCCGCGTCCTCCTCGGCGGTCGCGGGCACCCGGAACGGCACCACGCCGGTCCACTCCCGCCCGTCGAGGATCTCGGCCATCTTCCGCTGCCCCTGCTCGCGCAGGTCGGGGTCGATGAAGGCCTCGATGGGGTCCATGCCGACGGCCCGCTCCGCGGCGATGCCGAAGAGCTGCTCGGCGCGCAGGCTCCACTGGTCCACCAGGCCGTCGGGGCCGATCGAGAAGGACGCGACCTTGATGTAGTCGTAGATCGAGCCGGGCGGGCTGCTCTGCCACATCGCGTCACCGGGCGGTGTCCCGTCGAAGGAGGACAGCCCCGTGCCACCCGTCGCCCGGCCCGTGCCGTCCGCCGCGGCGGCTGCCGCGGCCTCCGCCCTCGCGCCGTCCGACGGGTCCTCGGACTCCGTGGCCTTCGCTGGTATCTCGCTCACGCGAACCGTCCCCTCCAGCTCACCGCGTCCGGTACCGGTCACCGGGGGCGGCTGCCCGCAGTATCCAGCACTACGGCGCCGCACAACACGGTGTTCACGATCACAGCACGGTCCCGGCGGTTTTCGGTCCCGGCTGTGAGAACACTTCCAGTCTTCTAACCAGCGGACACGCCGTCGAATCACACCCGTCCGTGGCTTGTGCCGACGCGCGCCCGAGTTCTACAGAGCGGGGGCCGCCGTACAGCCTCCGCCGTCTCACTTCGGCACGGCGAGCTCGAACCACACCGTCTTTCCCGCCGCGCCGGGCCGGGTACCCCAGCGGCGGGAGGAATGGGCCACCAGCTGCAGTCCTCGGCCCCCTTCGTCCTCGAGGTGGGCGACGCGTTCGCGGGGCGGGTCGGGAAGCGGGTCGGAGACCTCGACCAGCAGCACGGCGGGGAGGCGGGGCGAGCGGACCAGACGGACACCGATGGGGCCGGTGGCGTGTCTCAGGGAGTTGGTCACCAGCTCGCTGACCAGCAGGGCGGCGAGGTCACCGAGGACGTCCAGGCGCCAGGTGTGGAGCTGGCCGCGGACCGCGGTGCGGGCGGTTCTCACGGCGTCCGGTTCCGCGGGAAAGGACCACTCGGCGCAGTCGCCTTCGGTGTCGATCACGCCGATCACTTCCCGGGCCAGGAGCTCGCCCCACGCATGTCCGGTTTCGTGGGGTTAATGGGCACATACCCGATATCCAGGGGGCAGTACCGTCCAGGGGGGCGCACTGTGGCACGAACGGCGTACAGAGGGGGTCGAGTACGTCTGTCGAGTATGTCTACGGACTCGGCTCCAGCACCTTGCGGACCGCTTCCACGTCCTGGTCCAGCCAGTCCACGTCCCAGGTCTCGTCCGGGGACAGCCAGCGCAGTTCGTCATGGTCCTGGAGCGGCTTGGGAGCGGGGGACCCCGGCAGGAGGCGGGCCGTCCAGACCTGGAGGACGTACGGCGGCCTCAGCGGCCACTCCCCCGGTACGCGCCGCACGGCCTCCGCGTCCACGCCCAGTTCCTCGCGCAGTTCGCGCACCAGGGCCGCCTCGGGGGTCTCCCCCGCCTCCACCTTGCCGCCCGGCAGTTCCCAGCGGCCGGCGAGCTCGGGTGGGGCGCTGCGGCGGGCGGCGAGGAGGCGGCCGTCGTCGAGGAGGGCGGCTCCCACCACCACGATCCGTTCACTCATGGGCGGGAGCCTACGGGAGTCAGTTGACCGCGCCGCCCTGGCCGTTCTGACCGATGCGCTCGACCCAGTAGAGCTGCTTGTGGCCGCGGTCGTCGAGGCTGTCGGCGATCTTCTGGGCCTCCGCCCGGGTCGCGTACCGGCCCACGCGGTAGCGATTGCCGTTGTCGTCCTGCCGTATGACGAGCCAGGGAAGAGTGATCGTGCCGTCGTTCATCGCGCCCCACCGCCCCCGCCCTCTAAGGAAACCGCAATCCGCATATGCCCGAGCCTACGCCTTACCTTCACGCAGCGAATACGGCTTTTCACAAAGAGGTACGCAACCGGCCAGATCGAGGGGGGCGCGCGAAAAGGAACGCGCCGCCTCCGGGCGTGCGCGCATCCACTTGGCGACATGCCAGAGGCACCTGCGACGACCTGCGAGAACGTCCGGATTTCAGCGACGGAGGGACGGGTTCCGGGGGGCGGTCGTCGCGGCTCCGGGCATGGTTGCCGGGGGTAACCGCCGTGAAGGTGTGCGCTATTTCACCGGGAGGTGGTACGCGACCCGGTAGCGGTCGGCCGGGATGACGACGTCGGCGGTCTCCACGGGGCGGCCCGAGGCGTAGAAGGTGCGCTGCACGACGATGACGACATGGCCCGGGACGCCGCCCAGGGCGAGCAGTTCCTCCGCGAGGCCGGGGCGGGCACCGACCTCCTCGGTGACGTTGTCCACGATCACGTCGATCGCCGCCATGCGCTCGACGACACCCATGCCGCCCAGCGGCCCCTCCTCGGGGAGCATCACAGGCGTGCGCCCGGTGACCGCAAGGGGCTCCCAGGAGGTGGAGAGCATCATCGCCTCGCCGGCCTCCCGGAACACGTACCGCGTGCACATCACGCGGTCGCCGGGCCTGATGCACAGGCGCTCGGCGACGGCGCCGCTCGCCTCGGTCTGCTCGCTGCTGGACTCCCAGGTGCCGCGCGCGTCGGCGTCCGCCTGCTCCTGACGGAAGGGGGTGGCCCCGCCGGCCGGGCGGAAGCCGGAGCGGGCGACACTGCGGGGCACCGGCCGCTCGCGCACATACGTCCCCGAGCCCGAGCGGCCCTCGACCAGACCCTCGGCCATCAGCACCTTGCGCGCCTCCAGTGCCACGGTGTCCGAGACGCCGTACTCCTGGCGGATTCTGGCCTGGGACGGGAGGCGGGTGTGCGGTGGCAGCGATCCGTTGACGATCTTCTGGCGGAGATCACCCGCGACGCGCAGGTACGCCGGCTGCTCACCGAAAGTCACTGGCCGCTCCCATCAGGTTGTACAGACAGCAACAGCGTGGCAACCGTGGGTTCCGCCATGCAAGCAAAGGCCAGAGAATCACTCGATGTGGTGACATGCGGCCCCTGAAGCCTTTACGCAGGCACTTTCTCCCCGCTATGGCCGCCGTCACACCTCGACATCGGAACCTCCTCCGCCGCCGCCCTCCGGGGCGCCCGGATCGTCCGTCGCGGGCGGGGTCGTGGCGAGGCCCAGAGCCTTGCGGGCGGTGACCGAGCGGCGCGGGGACTCCTCCACCGTGATCGGGCCGTAGGCGGCGTAGAAGCCGTCCGCGTCGGTGGCCGCGGCGACCTGTGCCCACTGCTTGCCCAGGGAGTCCACCTCCTTGGCGACGGCGGAGACCGGGCTCTTCGCGTCCGTCGGCCACACGTGCTGCCGGAGCAGTCCGGCCTCCTTGGTGAACGCGTCCGACACCCGCCCCGCCCATGCCGTGTTGGCCCGCAGGTCCTCCCCGGGGCTGACGGCGGGCTGACCGTCGAGGGCCACGTTGCCGAGGTTGACGGCCCGCAGGTAGGCGAGCTGATGGGCGTTCAGCGACCGGCCGTCGTTGCGCAGTGAGCCGGTGAGACCAGCCGTCTCGTCGGTGTTGCCGAACACGCAGGTGACGTCGCGGTCGCCGAGCCGCCAGCTCTGCCGGGTCGGCGTCAGGTAGTACACGTCCACGTCGACGGGTACGGCCCAGGCGTCCATGGCGTAGGTGTAGCGCAGCGCGTAGCACCGGGTCTCGGCGACCTGGCTGACCTTGGCGTCCCCGGGGAAGGACGGGTATCCGCCCATCGTGAACGCGGCGAAGACCTCACCGTCGTGCCTGCCTTTGCACGGCACCTTGTCGACGTCGTAGGTGAAGCCCTCCAGGGAGCCGCCGGGCACGTCGAAGCACTCCCCCTTGGCCAGGCTGTAGGCACTGCCGTTGTCCTTCGCGGCGTCCTTGAAGCCGTCCCAGAAATCGGACACGCCACCCGTGGCCAGCGTCAGCACCCACAGGGCGATCCCGAGCGAGGACAGCACGGAGCCCGTCACGGCCATCCCCCTGCCCCGCTCCCCCGTCCGCCGGATCTGCCCCAGCGCGATCAGCCCCAGCAGCAGCCCGGCGGCCGGAACGCAGCACAGGATGCCGAGCACGAGAGAGGCGACGGCGAGCCCGTTGACCGGCGCGGGCCGGTTGTACGGGCTGTATCCCTGCCCCCAGGGCTGGTACGGGTACGGCTGGGCGTGCGGCCCCTGCGCGCCGTACGGCCCCTGCGGGTACGGCGGCTGCCCGTACGGCGGCTGCGGGAACTGGCCCTGCGGGTAAGGCCCTTGCGGCTCCTGCGGCTGCGGGGGCACAGGGGGCGGGGGTATGGACACGGGTACCGTGCTCCTGTTTCGGGGCGGCGCCGGGGGTGCGCTTGGGGGCGGGCGAGGCGTACGCGCCGACGTGCTGCGCCGGCGTACCTGCCTGGGCGCATGGTAAGCGTGAGGTGAGCGGGGGTGGAACGGTGGCCGCCCCGCGTCACTCAGCCTTCTCGACCGCCAGCCTGCGCTGTTCCTCCTCCACGATGCGCCGGGCGATGGTGGCGTCCGATATGTCGACCGCGTCCGGGGTGGCGTCGGCGGTGTCGCTGCGGCGGGCGTAGGCGTCGAAGAGGCGGTCCTTGTTCTCGAGGATGCGCAGCAGGCGTTCGTCCACGCTGTCCGTCGCGAGCAGGCGGTGCACTTGGACCGGACGGACCTGGCCCATGCGGTGGGCGCGGGCCACGGCCTGGTGCTCCAGGGTCGGTTTGACCTGCGGCTCGCACAGGACGACGACGGACGCGGCCTGGAGGTTGAGGCCGACGCCGCCGGCCTCGATCTGTGCGAGCAGCACGGCGTGCCCGTCGGCGGCCGTGAAGTCGTCGACCAGGCGCTGGCGGCGGGCGGCCGGGACACCGCCCGATATCGGCCCGAACGTGTCCTCGCCGAGCGCCTGTTGAACGGCGGCCAGGACGTCCCGGAAGTACGAGAAGACGACCACTTTCAGACCGTTGGCCGCCGCTTCGGCGACCAGTTCGCCCAGCCGCTGGAGCTTCGCGGACTTCTCCGGGTCGGCATAGGCGGCCCGGCGCATGGCCATGAAGTTCCCCGCGGCGACGGCCGTGCGGTACGCGTCCTGGTCGGCGGCGCTGAACTCCTCCCACTCGTCGGTCTGCAGCAGCGCGGGCAGTTCGGTGAGGACGTCCTGCTGGTTGCGCCGCAGATAGGCGGGCGCGACGGATCTGCGGAAGACATGCGGGCCGGCCACCGCGTGGCTGTCGTGGATCTCGGGCACGAGGTCGGGCTGGAGGTAGCGGACCAGGGTGCGGAACTCCTCGACGCGGTTCTCCATCGGTGTGCCCGTGAGGAACAGGACACGGTCGCAGGCCCGCGTCCAGGCGGCGATGGAGCGGGCGCGGCGGGTGTCGGGGTTCTTGACGTAGTGCGCCTCGTCGACGACGAGCATCCCGGGAACGCTGCCGTCGCGGGCCGTGCCGCCGGGAGCGGCCCTTTCGGGTGCCGGCAGGGTGTGCAGGAGGTCGAAGGTGGTGAGAGCGACGCCGCCGCGCTCACGCCACTCGGCGTACGCGTCCTGCCGGTCGGGGCCGTGCACGGGCACGGCGCGCAGGGTGCTGCGGGAGCGGATCTCCCGGGTCCAGTTGATCAGCACGCTCGCCGGGGACACCACCAGGAAGTGGGTCTGCCCCTGGGCCGCGAGATGGGCGAGGGCGGCGATCGCCTGGACCGTCTTGCCGAGGCCCATCTCGTCGCCGAGGACGACCCGGCGCTGGGCGAGGGCGAAGCGGGCGCCGAAGGACTGGTAGCCGCGCAGCGAGACCCGGCGGTGGGTGTCGTCGAGCGGCTGGGCGTGCACGCGCCGGGCCACCTCCGAGGGCAGGAAGCCCTCGGCGGCCGCCTCGTCCGTACGGTGCTCGGAGACCTCGGCGAGCTGGCTGTAGTACTCGGCGGAGCGCAGCTCGAAGTCGACCCAGGCCTCGATGTCGGACGCCGGGCCGCGCAGCAGGTCGGTGGACGCCTGGGCCAGTTGGAGGGGGGTGCCCTTCGCGTCCGCGTCGGCCACCAGCTCGCTCAGCCGCGCCGTCGCCGCGAGGGCGGCCTCCTTGCGGCGGCGTCCGGCGAGGGCGAGACGGAGGCGGCCGGTGGCGGGACGGGCCGCGGGCAGCAGTTCGCGCAGGACGCCGTCGAGCTGTGCGGCGGTGTCCACGGCCCTGCGCAGCTCCGGGCCGGCCTCGACGAGGCGGTGCAGGGCGACGACGAGGGCGGTGGTCCGGGGTTCGGGGTGGTCCACGTCGATGCGGACCGACACGGTCTCCTCGACCGCCCGCGCGATCTGCCCAGCGGCGGCGAGGGCCTGGTCGGCGGTCTGGGCGCCGACGCCGGGGATCTGCCGCAGCTGGAAGCGTCCGGCCTCGTACACCGACCGCACCGTGGTGAACCCGGCCGCCTCCACGGCCGCGAGCCGCAGCCGGCCCTCGGTGGCGTCCTTGAGACGGGCGACGGGGATCGACTCCAGCTCCTTGGCGACCAGTTCGTCCCGCAGCGGGGCGAGCGCGGAGCGGACCGCTTCGAGGGCGCGGGCGTGGTCCTCGAGGACGGTCCGGGCGGCGTCGTACAGCCGTGTGCCCCGCGCGCACACCTCCCGCGCCCGCCGCCCCACCGGCGCGGTGCGCGCCTCCCCCACGTCCACCATGCCGCCCCTCGCCCGCCGTCCTGCCCGGTACGCACATCTTGGCACCGGGGACCGACAACGGGGCGGCCTGTGGACAACGGGTGCTCAGTCCCCGAACCCCGTCCGCCGGGTCAGCTTCTCCCAGGCCGTGACGTCCTCGCGCACCTGGTCCAGGTGGCCCAGGACCGCGCTCACCCCGTCGTCGCCGAGGGGCAGGCGCAGGGGCGTGCGGTCCGACTCCAGGGCGCGCAGGACGAGCGCGGCCGCCTTGGCCGGGTCGCCGGCGTGCTCGTCGAAGCCGGCGTCGACCATCGCGCGCGTACTGCCCACCGTGGCGTAGGCGCCGCCGTCGGCGCTGGCCCGTGTGCCGGCGTAGAGCGAGGTCCGGAAGGCGCCCGGCTCGACGATCAGCACCTTGACGCCGAACTCGGCGGCCTCACCCGCGAGCGCCTCGGACATGCCCTCCAGGGCGAACTTGGTGCCGCTGTACGCCGAGAAGCCGGGGAAGGACATCTGCCCGCCCATGCTGCTCATCTGCACGACGGCCCCCGAGCGCCGCTCCCGCATGGACGGCAGCACGGCCCGCACGAGCGCAGCGGGCCCGAACACGTGCACGTCGAACAGATCGCGCAGTTCGTCGTCCGTGGTCTCCTCGAAGGCACCGACGTGCCCCCGGCCCGCGTTGTTGACCAGCACGTCGATCCGTCCGTGCCGTGCGATCACGTCCCGTACGGCCGGCTCGGCGGCGGAGACGTCGGCGACGTCGAGCCGCAGCGCCTCCACCTGGTCGGGGTGCGCGGCGACGAGGTCGTCGAGGCCCTCGGGCCGCCGCGCGGCGCCCACCACCACGTCGCCGTCGGCGACCGCCGCCTCCGCGAGGGCCCGCCCGAGTCCGCTGCTCGCACCGGTGATCAACCACACCTTGTTCATGACACCTCTCCTGAATCGGTCCACGTCCAGGCTGCTCCCGGCGCCCACGGCCCGTCCAAGACCTACGCTGACAACCGATGGTTATGACGACGGACGTCCATGTTCGCGACCTGCGCTACTTCGTCACGGTCGCCGAGGAACTGCACTTCACCCGCGCGGCAGAACGGCTGTACGTCTCCCAGCCCGCCCTGAGCAAGCAGATCCGGGCGCTGGAGCGGCAGTTGGGGGTGCAGCTGCTGCGCCGGGACCGGCAGGGTGTGGAGCTGACCCCGGCCGGCGCGGAACTGCTTCCGTATGCCCGGAGGGTGATCGAGGCGTGGGCGGAGGGCGCGTCGGCGATGCAGGAGGCGCGGACCGCGCTGCGCAGCACGCTGGTCGTCGGGATGAGCACCAGCCCCGGCCGTGGCGGTCTGCTCCCGGCGATCCGCTCCCGCTTCACGGCGGCGCACCCCGGGGCCACGGTCCGGCTGCGTCAGGTCAGTTGGGAGGATCCGACGGCGGGGCTCGCGGACGGCGAGGCGGACGTGGCGTTCGTCTGGCTGCCCCTGCCCGACCAGGAGCGGTACGCCTGGACGGTGGTCGCCGAGGAGCCCCGCCTGGTCGCTCTCCCCGACACGCACCCCCTCGCCGCCCGCCCCGAGATCGACTTCGCGGACCTCGCCGAGGAGCCCTTCCTCGCCCTGCCGCCCAGCGCGGGCCCCCTGCGCGACTACTGGCTGGCGCTCGAGGAACGCGGCGGCCGCCCGCCCCGGGTGGGCGCGGAGATCGCCAGCGCGGAGGAGACGTACGAGGCCCTGGTCGCCGGCCTGGGCGTGTGCCTGGTGGCCACGGGCAACGTCCCGCTGGTCACCATGGGCGGTGTGGTGACGCGTCCAGTGGCCGGACTGGGGCCGAGCCGCTATGTGCTGGCGTGGCGCCGGGAGGACCGGCGGGCACTGGTGGCGGGCTACGTCGAGGCGTGCCGGCAGGTGGCGCGGGGCGGCTGAGCCGCCGGTCGCCGGTCAGGCGGCGCGCTCGATCTGCCGGAGGACGGACGGGTCCGTGATCCCGGCGTCACCGGCCAGCAGCAACGCCTTGCTGAGGACGATCGAGAGCCGGTCGTCCTCGAACGGCAGGAACACCTTCCCGTCGCCCTTGTCACGAGCGGGGACGACGCACAGATAGGCGCCGTCCGGATCCATCAGGACGTTGGCCGAGCCGAGATGGATCCGGTACGTGCGCAGGTCGCCGCGGACGACGAGGAAACGGCCGTCGAGCGAGCAGCGGTCGGCGATCCTCAGGCGCGGCAGGATCCGCTCCAGGGCGTCCCGGCGGGCCTCGGCGCTCGCGGTCAGCTCGCCGAAGCCGGCCCGCTCCCAGTAGGCACGCACCGGCCCCCCGTCGGTCCACTCCGGGTCGGCGGCCACGGAGGTGACGCCGACGAAGAGATCCACATCGCGCATCGCCTCGCTGAACACCAGCGGCGGAACGTCGACGAGCGGCGCCTCCCGCCAGGCGGCGCCGTCCCTGCGGGCGAACCGCACCTGATCGGTCGCGGCCAGCTGCTCCTCGCCCGCGGCATCGGCCAGGGCGTGGAAGAAGCGGATCTGCCACTCGCCGCCGGCCAGGGTCCGCACGGCCACGTCCTGTTCCCCGCCGTCCCAGGGGCCGAGCAGGTCGCTCTTCCAGCCCCGCGCGCGGAACAGCGCGAACAGCCGCCGGTAGTGGACGAGATGGGCCGCGAAACGGTTCGAGTAGAGGCGGGTCTCCTCCTCGGCCGGGGTGAGGAGATAGATCTCCCGGAACGCCTGCTTGAACGGCTGCCTGAGCCGACGTTCCGTCAGCAGGTCCCGCCAGGCGCGCACCTCCTCGGGCGTGGCGCGGATCGGGTGCCACAGCCGTACGGCGGCGTCCTCCGGCGCATCGGGCAGGTCGCCGGTCTCGGGCAGGACGGCCCGCCAGGTGCCCGGCGCGATTTCGACCTCCCAGATCAGCCGGCGCACGACGGACCGGGCGAGCGGATGCCCGGCCAGCTCGGCCCGCCACCAGCCGTAGGAGTGCACGGCGTCCACCGTGTAGCCGCCCTCCAACGCACGCACGAGCGTGGCCAGTTGGACGCCCACGCGCTTCACCAGCTCGCGCGTCTCCTTGACCAGCCCGGCGTGGTCGCGACGGACGGGAGCGGGCAGCGAGCGCAGGGGGCGGCCGTCCTTCTCCCAGGTCAGGGTGGCGGTGGTGCCCTCGACGGTGACGACGACGGCGTACTCCTCGCCCGCCTCCCGGCGCAGCACCCCGTCGGCGCCGAAGCCGAGGGCCGGCATCCGTAGCGCCACGTCGGTGCGCTCGGCGAGGGCCGCGTCGACGTGCTTGAGCATTTTGTCGAGCTGCTTGGGCACGCCCGCGTGCCGGACGACGGCGCGCACCTGGCGTATCGCGGTCACCAGCTCGGGCGTCGGGAAGTCCCGTGCGGCCCGGACCAGTTCGTACAGCAGCGCCTGGGAGGGGAGGGTTCTCGCGGCGGTCGGGGCGAGGGCGATGCCGGGGAGGAGCCGGTCGAGGAGGGCGGGCAGCCAGGGCTCGTCGCGCAGCAGGGCGATGCGGGCGGCCCGGCCGAGTGCGGCGACCTCCCCGTCGGTGAACGCCTTGTCCGCCCGGTAGGGGATCTCGCCGGCCCGGACGGCGTCGGTCCGGTCGGCCGCCGTCTCCAGCGCGCGGCGGGCGAACGCGGCATAGGCGGGGTTCTCGGCGGCGCCGCGCCACGCGTCCGTGTCGGGCGGCGGCGAGCCGTACCTGTCCTGCCGGGCGAGTTCGGACAGCCGTGCCTGTCCGGCCGCGTCGAGGCCGGCGACGACGGCGATCTCGTCGCCGACGACGGGACCCGCGTCCCGGGCGAACCGCTCCACGACCGCGCGCAGGGTCTCCTCGCCCAGGAGACGGGCCATCACGACCAACACGAACGGCTGGTGCACGGCGTCCTTCGCCAGCCGCAACCCGACCAGGGCTCGGACATGTTCGGAGACATCCGGCAGCGGGCCGGTGCAGTGCTCCAGCGCGTCCACGCCCCGCTCCAGGTCCGCCCAGCTCCCCTCCTCGCTCTGAGCGACGAGCACGTCGAACATCCGACGGCACGCCTCGGGCGTGTAGCGCGGCCGACGGCCCCTCGCGGCCCTCTCGACGGCGGCCGCGAGGCCCGTCAACTCCTGCGACGCCGTGAGAGGCACGGCGTAGACCTCCGGAAGGAGGCTGCCGAGCTCCTCGTCGGAGAGCCGCGCCAGCTCGTCGTACGAAACCTCGACCGGGACCCCCGGTCCGGTCAGCGCGCGCATGAGCGTGTCGTGAAGCATGCCCGGGATGATGGCAGCCACCACTGACAGTCGGTCCGCGTCCCGGTGCGGGGACCGCTCACACGTTGAACCGGAACGCCCACCGCAACGCTCTCACCTGTGGAAACGAGCTTCTGAGACGCTCTCGTGGCCCGGACCTCGCCGAGTCGCTACGGTTTAGCCATGACCGCACTGCCCGACTGGATGCGCCCCCCGCGCGAGGAAGGCTGGTTCGCGGAGGACCTGGACCGCCTCCCCGAGGCACCCCGCCACACCGAGCTGATCGACGGAGCCCTCGTCTTCGTGATGTCGCCCCAGCGGTGGTGGCATGGCCACCTCGTCACCATGCTCACTGTCGCCCTCATGGAACAGGCGCCCAGCGATGTCAGCGTCGGCCGCGAGATGACCATAAAGCTCGACGAGCGAAACCGGCCCGAGCCCGATCTGCTCTTGACGACGGCCCCCTACGACGGCGACCGAACCTGGTTCGCACCCGATGAGGTGCGACTCGTCATCGAGGTCGTCTCACCCGAGTCCGCGCACCGAGACCGCACGGTCAGGCTCCGCAAGTACGCGGAGGCCGGCATCCCGCACTACTGGTGCATCGAGGACGAGGACGGCGCCCCCGTCGTCCACGTCTATGAACTCGACAAACCGACTGGCGCCTACGCGCCCGCCGGCATCTTCCGGGGCACCCTGAAGCGGCCTGTGCCGTACGAGATCAGCCTGGATCTCGACAAGCTCACCCCGCCGAGGAGCAAGTAGGAGTCAGCACCACGTCAGCACGGGAACGCAGATGGGCCCGGACTCACAGAGCCCGGCCCCATCTGACCTGCACGTGTGACGAACCGTTTAGCTCACGGCAACGACCACTCACACGTTGAAGCGGAACTCGACCACGTCCCCGTCCTGCATCACGTAGTCCTTGCCCTCCATCCGCGCCTTCCCCTTCGCGCGGGCCTCGGTGACCGAGCCGGTCTCCACCAGGTCGTCGAAGGAGATGACCTCCGCCTTGATGAAGCCCTTCTGGAAGTCGGTGTGGATGACGCCGGCGGCCTCGGGGGCGGTGGCGCCCTTCTTGATGGTCCAGGCGCGGGATTCCTTCGGGCCGGCCGTGAGGTAGGTCTGCAGGCCGAGGGTGTCGAAGCCGACACGGGCCAGGGTCGCGAGGCCGGGCTCGTCCTGGCCGACGGACTGGAGCAGCTCCAGCGCCTCCTCCTCGTCGAGCTCGGCGAGGTCCGACTCCAGCTTGGCGTTGAGGAAGATCGCCTCGGCGGGGGCGACCAGGGCGCGCTGCTCGTTCTTGAAGTCCTCGTCGACCAGTTCGTCCTCGTCGACGTTGAAGACGTACAGGAAGGGCTTGGTCGTCAGCAGGTGCAGGTCGTGCAGAGGCTCCGCGCGCTCGCTGCCCTGGACGATGCCGTGCGCGAAGAGCGTGTCGCCCTTCTCCAGGATCTCCTTGGCCTCCTCGACGGCCTTCACCTTCGGCGCGATGTCCTTCTTGATCCGCGACTCCTTCTGCAGGCGCGGCAGGACCTTCTCGATGGTCTGGAGGTCGGCGAGGATCAGCTCGGTGTTGATCGTCTCGATGTCGTCCTTGGGCGAGACCTTGCCGTCGACGTGGACGACGTTCTCGTCCTTGAAGGCGCGGATGACCTGGCAGATCGCGTCGGACTCACGGATGTTGGCGAGGAACTTGTTGCCCAGGCCCTCGCCCTCGGAGGCGCCGCGCACGATGCCCGCGATGTCGACGAAGTCGACGGTCGCCGGCAGGACGCGCTGCGAGGAGAAGATTTCGGCCAGTTTGGTGAGCCGCGCGTCGGGGACGCCGACCACGCCCACGTTCGGCTCGATCGTGGCGAACGGGTAGTTGGCCGCGAGCACGTCGTTCTTGGTCAGGGCGTTGAACAGGGTCGACTTGCCGACATTCGGCAGACCGACGATTCCGATCGTGAGCGACACGTTGCGACTTCCCGTACGTGAGAGGAGGGGACTGGAGGGGCTGGGCCGATCCCCCAGTCTACGGCGTGCCCGCCCCCGCTCCGGCGACCGATCGAACGCATGGCCAAGCTCTGCCCTCCGGCGTGTCCGAGACGCGATTCGGCACATAAACCGACCTAGGTTGGTCGTGTGGAGCAACACAGGACGCGACCCCCGCACGACGGAACGCGACGCGGCACGCCCCCGCTGCCCCCACAGGCGGCGCAGGGCGGGGCCGCCGAGGCCGGCGCCCGTCCCGCGCAGCAACGTCCGGCCGCCCGTCCGGCGTCGCGGCAGCCGGGTCCGCTGCCGGACGAGGCGGTGCGGCGGCTGCCGAACCCGCGGCTGACCGGGCTGGGCGGCGGTCTGTTCAGCGGGACGGCGATGCTCGTGCTGGGCTGCCTGGACGCGTTGCTCTTCGGGTCGTCGACGGCCTTCTACGGCGTGCTGTTCCTGCCGGTGTGCCTGCTGACGGCGATCTGGGTGCGCAGGAACGACCTGGTGAGCGCCCCCGTCGTCGTACCGATCGCCTTCGCCGTGGGCCTGCTGCCGATCGCCGACGACGGTGGCGGCGGGCTGCTGGGCCGCCTGATGGGCCTGGTGACGGCGCTCGCCACGCAGGCCTTGTGGCTGTACGGGGGGACGCTGGTCGCGGGAGTCGTCGTCACCGTGCGCAAGATCGCCCTACGGCGCCGGCAGGCGCTGAGGTATCGGAACGACCCGTTCCGCTAGCCGTCCGTCGCCGCGTGCATCGCCGCGCCCACGATGCCCGCGTTGTTCTGCAGCTGGGCCGGGACGATCTCCGCCGCGATGCCCTCGATGTGCGGCAGGAACTTCTGCGCCTTGCGGCTGACGCCGCCGCCGATGATGAACAGGTCGGGCGAGAAGAGCATCTCGACGTGGGCGAGGTACTTCTGGACGCGGTGCGCCCAGTGTTCCCAGGAGAGTTCCTCGTCGTCCTTGGCCTTGCTGGAGGCGCGCTTCTCCGCGTCGTGGCCGTGCAGTTCGAGGTGGCCGAGCTCGCTGTTGGGGACGAGGATCCCGTCGACGAACAGGGCGCTGCCGATGCCGGTGCCGAAGGTCAGCAGGATGACCACGCCCTTGCGGTCCTTGCCGGCGCCGAAGTGCATCTCGGCGACGCCCGCCGCGTCCGCGTCGTTGACCACCGTCACCGGGAGGCCGCCGAGGCGCTCGCTGAACAACGCGCGCGCGTCCGTGTCGACCCAGCTCTTGTCGACGTTCGCGGCCGTACGGATGTGGGAGCCGTCCGTGACCACGCCCGGGAAGGTCAGGCCCACCGGGCCGGTCCACCCGAACTGGTCGACGACCAGCTTGACCCCGTCGGCCACGCTGTCGGGTGTCGAAGGGTGCGGGGTGAGCACCTTGAACCGCTCCTGGGCCAGGTCGCCCCTGTCGAGATCAACAGGGGCGCCCTTGATCCCGGATCCGCCGATGTCAACGCCGAAGATCTGCATGGCCCTACGTTACGACGGACGACTGGCGGTCACTCGGCCGAGGTTCCGGTGCGCTCGGCGATCAGTGCCGCCGCCTCCTCGCGGAGGTCACGCCGGAGTTCCTTGGGCAGCGAGAAGGTGATGGACTCCTCGGCCGCCTTGACGATCTCCACGTCCTCGAAGCCGCGCTGCGACAGCCACTGAAGGACCTGCTCGACCAGGACCTCGGGGACGGAGGCGCCGGAGGTCACGCCGACCGTGGAGACGCCCTCCAGCCAGGCCTCGTCGATCTCGTCGGCGAAGTCCACCAGGTGGGCCTCGCGGGCGCCGGCCAGCTTGGCCACCTCGACGAGGCGCTTGGAGTTGGAGGAGTTGCGGGAGCCGACCACGATGACCAGGTCCGCCTCGGCGCCCATCTGCTTCACCGCGAGCTGACGGTTCTGGGTCGCATAACAGATGTCGTCGCTGGGCGGGGAGATCAGCTGCGGGAACTTCTCCTTGAGGGCGTCGACGGTCTCCATGGTCTCGTCGACGGAGAGCGTGGTCTGGGAGAGCCACACGACCTTGGACGGGTCGCGGACCTCGACCCCGGCGACGTCGCCGGGGCCGTCGACCAGCGTGATGTGGTCGGGGGCCTCGCCGGAGGTGCCGATGACCTCCTCGTGGCCCTCGTGCCCGATCAGGAGGATGTCGTAGTCCTCCTTGGCGAAGCGGACGGCTTCCTTGTGGACCTTGGTGACCAGCGGGCAGGTCGCGTCGATGGTGGCCAGCCTGCCGCGCTCGGCCTCCTCGTGGACGACGGGGGCCACGCCGTGCGCGGAGAACATCACGATGTTCCCCTCGGGGACCTCCTCCGTGCGCTCGACGAAGATCGCGCCCTTCTTCTCCAGGGTCTGCACCACGTACTTGTTGTGCACGATCTCGTGCCGGACATAGATCGGAGCCCCGTACTGCTCCAGGGCTTTCTCGACGGCGATCACGGCGCGGTCCACACCCGCGCAGTAGCCCCGGGGGGCGGCGAGCAGGACACGGCGGCCAGGCGAAGCGGTCATGCGAACCATCGTAAGGCCGCGCCCGGGAGGCCGAAGATCATGTCCGGTCGGCGGAGCCGGCCCGGGGTGTCAGCCGCGGCCGTTACCCTCGCGGCATGGCTCTCAACACGTCCGCGGAGACTCCCCTGCCCGTCGGTGAGGTGTCGCGGCTCATCGGCGGGTGGATCGACCGGCTGGGGGCTGTCTGGGTCGAGGGGCAGATCACTCAGTTGTCGCGGCGGCCCGGCGCCGGGGTGGTGTTCCTGACGCTGCGCGACCCCTCGTACGACATCTCGATCGGGGTCACCTGTTATCGGCAGACGTTCGACGCGGTGGCCGACATCGTGAGCGAGGGCGCGCGGGTCGTCGTGTACGCCAAGCCCGAGTGGTACGCGCCCCGCGGCCAGCTCTCGCTGCGCGCCGCCGAGATAAGGCCCGTCGGGGTCGGTGAACTGCTCGCGCGGCTGGAGCAGTTGAAGAAGACGCTGGCCGCCGAGGGCCTGTTCGCGACGGAGCGGAAGAAGCCGTTGCCGTTTCTGCCGCAGCTGATCGGGCTGGTGTGCGGACGGGCCTCCGCGGCCGAGCGGGACGTGCTGGAGAACGCCCGGCACCGCTGGCCCGCGGTCCGCTTCGAGGTGCGCAACGTAGCCGTCCAGGGCGTGCACGCCGTCCCGCAGGTCGTACAGGCCGTGAAGGAGCTCGACGAGCTGGGCGACGTGGACGTGATCATCGTCGCGCGCGGCGGGGGCAGCGTGGAGGATCTGCTGCCCTTCTCCGACGAGCAGCTCGTGCGCACGGTCGCCGAGTGCCGTACGCCGGTGGTGTCGGCCATCGGCCACGAGCCGGACAACCCCCTTCTCGACTACGTGGCCGACCTGCGGGCCTCCACACCGACCGACGCGGCCAAGAAGGTCGTACCGGACGTCGGGGAGGAGTACGAGCGGGTGCGGCAGCTGCGGGACCGGGCGCGGCGGTGCATGGAGGCCTTCGTCGAGCGGGAGGAGCGGGGGCTCGCGCACGCCCTCGCGCGGCCCTCGATAGAGGATCCGCACCGGATGATCGACGAGCGGGCCGACCACGTGGCCTCGCTGGTCGAGCGGTCCCGGCGGACCCTCGGGCATCTCCTCGACCGCGCCGACTCCGAGCTGACGCACACGCACGCGCGCGTGGTGGCCCTCTCCCCCGCCGCCACCTTGAAGCGCGGTTACGCCGTGCTGCAGAAGGCCGACGGGCACGTGGTGCGGGACCCGGCCGAGGTGGCGGCTCAGGAGCCGTTGCGGGCGCGGGTCTCCGAGGGTGAGTTCTCCGTACGAGTCGATGTCTAGGGTGGGCGGATGAGCAGCAAGGTGGCGGAAGAGGCGCTCGGGTACGAGCAGGCCCGGGACGAGCTGATCGAGGTCGTACGACGGCTGGAGGCCGGCGGTACGACGCTGGAGGAGTCCCTGGCGCTGTGGGAGCGGGGCGAGGAGCTGGCCAAGGTCTGCCGGCGCTGGCTGGACGGGGCGCGGGCCCGGCTGGACGCGGCACTGGCGGAGGAGGAAGAGACCGCGGACGAGGAAGGCGAGTAGCCGTACACGGAGGGGTTCGTGTGAAGCGGATCACCCCGACCCGGTTTTTGTTGAAGCTTGAAATTCCTTGACGTACCTTCGTGACGTCAGCCTATCCGGACCGCGGTCCGGTACGGAGTCCGACGCCACCCCGAGGAAGATCCCGCATGTCTCTCGTTCTCGACCCCGCCGCCCAGGACCTGCTGTTCCGTGAGGCCCGCACCGCGAACACCTTCACCGACGAGCCGGTGACCGAAGAGCAGGTGCAGGCGATCTACGACCTGGTCAAGTACGGCCCGACGTCCATGAACCAGTCGCCGCTGCGGGTCACGCTGGTCCGCTCCGCCGAGGCCCGTGAGCGTCTGGTGAAGCACCTGGCCGAGGGCAACCAGAAGAAGACCGCCGCCGCTCCGCTGGTCGCGATCCTCTCCGCGGACAACGAGTTCCACGAGGAGCTGCCGCACCTCTTCCCGCACTTCCCGCAGGCCAAGGACATGTTCGCCGGCAGCCGCGAGGCCCGCGAGAAGAACGCCGGCCTCAACGCCGCCCTGCAGGCCGCCTACTTCATCATCGGCGTGCGCGCCGCGGGCCTCGCCGCGGGCCCGATGACCGGCGCCGACCTCGCGGGCATCCAGAAGGAGTTCCTGGACGACGACCACACCCCGCTGATGGTCGTCAACATCGGCAAGCCGGGCGAGGACGCCTGGTTCCCGCGCTCCCCGCGCCTGGAGTACGAGCAGGTCGTCACCACGGTCTGAGCGGGTTCCGTACGACGAGAGGCCCCCGGCGGTGTCGCCGGGGGCCTCTCGCACGCTCGGACGCGGTCACGACGTCTTCAATGCCTGCGCCATCTCGGTCAACTGCTGGAAGGAGCCGGTGCCCGCGACCACCGTGGTCGAGCCCTTGGCGGGCAGCACCAGGGCGTCGTAGCGTCCGCCGGTGTAGCGGGTCCAGGTCCGGCCGTCGATCCGCTGGGTGTTCTTGGTGGCCGCCGCGCCCTGGGTGGCCTGGTCGATGAACTCCGACGGCTTCTGAGTGGACTGCTCGATCTGCACGTACTGACCGTCGGGGGCGTGGAAGCCCAGGTGCCAGGCGTCGAAGTTCGCGCCGTCGAAGCGGACCGAGGTCGCCTTCCAGGCCGTCGGCAGGCCCTCGGGGGCGGCCACCGGGTAGGCCGCGGAACGGCGCGCCGTGAGGAGCTCGACGCGGTAGTCCACCCGGGGGATGTCGGGAGCGGAGTCGTCGTGCGGGATGAACACGTAGATGAGCGCCGCCGCGATCCCGATCAGGCCCAGGGAGAGGATCATGTCCCGGACCGTTTTCTGCTTGCCGTTCGAACCTGCCACGCCCCCTATCGTCGCAGGTGCCCGGTCCGCTCATCCGTGGGGTCCCCTGCTCATTTTGTCGGACTGACGATAGAGTCGAGGGTCGAACCCTCATCCGGCCGTCGTCGTATCAGAAAGGTGCGCCTCGATGACCGAGCATCATCACCTGCCGTCCGAGCTCGAAGTCCCCAGCGAAGCCCCCGACCGCAACCTCGCCCTGGAACTCGTCCGGGTGACCGAAGCCGCCGCGATGGCCGCCGGCCGCTGGGTCGGGCGGGGCGACAAGAACGGCGCCGACGGTGCCGCCGTGCGCGCCATGCGGACCCTCGTCCACACGGTGTCGATGAACGGCATCGTGGTCATCGGCGAGGGCGAGAAGGACGAGGCGCCGATGCTCTTCAACGGGGAGCGTGTCGGAGACGGCACGGGGCCGGAGTGCGACATCGCCGTCGACCCGATCGATGGCACGACCCTGACGGCCAAGGGCATGCCGAACGCGATCGCCGTGCTGGCGGCCGCCGACCGCGGGTCGATGTTCGACCCGTCGGCCGTGTTCTACATGGACAAGCTGGTCACCGGGCCCGAGGCGGCGGACTTCGTCGACATCGACGCGCCGGTGTCCGTGAACATCCGGCGGGTCGCCAAGGCCAAGCGTTCGACCCCGGAGGACGTGACGGTGGTGATCCTGGACCGGCCGCGGCACGAGGGGATCATCAAGGAGATCCGCGAGGCGGGCGCGCGGATCAAGCTGATCTCCGACGGAGACGTCGCCGGGTCGATCTACGCGCTGCGCGAGGGCACCGGCGTCGACATGCTGCTCGGCATCGGTGGTACGCCGGAGGGGATCATCTCGGCCTGCGCGGTGAAGTGCCTGGGCGGGACCATCCAGGGCAAGCTGTGGCCGAAGGACGACGCGGAGCGGCAGCGGGCGATCGACGCCGGGCACGATCTGGACCGGGTGCTGATGACCGACGACCTGGTGTCCGGGGAGAACGTCTTCTTCGTCGCGACCGGCATCACCGACGGCGAGCTGCTGCGCGGGGTGCGCTACCGCTCGGAGACCGCGACGACCGACTCGATCGTGATGCGCTCGAAGTCGGGCACGGTCCGGCGGATCGCCTCCGACCACCGGCTGAGCAAGCTGCGGGCCTACAGCGCGATCGACTTCGACCGCGCCAAGTAGCGGCGGCGGCCGGCGCGTGAACAAGGGGGCGCCCCCTGGTGCGGAGGGGGCGCCCGGCTCACGTGCGTCTCGCCACGAGGGCCGGTTGGCCCTGGGGCCTGTTGGCCCTAGCCCGCCTGCGCTATACGGCCCTGGGCCCGCGCGGCCTTCTTCAGCTCCATCTCGCGGCGTCGGCGGCGGGCCAGGACCACGCGGCGTTCGGCGGCGGTGAGGCCACCCCAGACGCCGTAGGGCTCGGGCTGCACCAGGGCGTGTTCGCGGCACTCGACCATGACCGGGCAGCGGGCGCAGACCCGCTTGGCCGCCTCCTCGCGGGAGAGCCGGGCGGCGGTGGGTTCCTTGGATGGGGCGAAGAACAGGCCGGCCTCGTCGCGCCGGCACACCGCCTCGGTGTGCCATGGAGCGTCTTGGTCCCTGTCCCGCACGGGCCCCCGCTGGGCCGGTACGGCAGCTACCTGCAGGGACGTATGCGGCGGTTGCAGCACGGTCTACTCCTGACGACGGCTTCGCGAGCGAGAGACGATGCAGCAAGCCCTACCCGCTGTGCGCGCGCCTATGCACTGAGTTCCGAACCGCTGGAATCCACGATTCACACTTGTCAATGGCCCAGGTGTTTGCGCAAACTCCGGTCGACCTTGTGCTGAACCCGATCGAGGATGTCGGCGACGAGCTTGCCCCGCTTGGGCCGCGCCTCCACGTTGCCCAGCACGGCCCAGCCGTCGACGTAGACGACCGGGGCGTCAGGGTCGGACGAATCCAGCGGAGCCACCTCGAAGTTGCCGAGCACACCGCCGCCGGTGCCGCGCAGCGACACGTTCTCCGGGACGCGGACCTCGATGTTGCCGAAGACCGAGACCGCCTTGACCACGACCTGCTGGTACTCGAAGAGGGCCTCACTGAGGTCTATCTCCACGCTGCCGAAGATCGCGTACGCGTGGATACGGCGGCCGGCCCGCCAGCGGCCCTTGCGCATGGCGCTGCTGAACACCGCCACGACGTTGTCGTCCGGGTCCACCGGGATCGCACCCAGGGTGGGGCGGCTCGGGGCCGCGGCGAAGGCGGGGGCCGCGCGATGGCGGTGGGCGGCCGGCAGGTCCCGGATGAAGACCTCCAGCTCGCCGACCGTCTTGGCGGCGAGAACGCCCTCCACCCGCTCGGCGTGCTCGTCGGCGGTCAGGCGGCCCTCGGCGAGGGCCTCGCGCAGGATGTCGGCGATACGGTCCCGGTCGGCGTCCGAGGCACGCAGCTCCGGCGCCGCGGGGGCGGGTTCGGTGTGCTTCTGAAGGTCCACGGCAGCAGCGTACCCAAACACGATAGATCGCGACACCCCCGACTGAGCCTTACCTCACAGACTTCCGGCCTTGGACAGGTTCTAGGCTGGTGAGGCCCGCCAACGTCGGCGGGTCGTCGTCTGTCGAGTGAGGAATGGGCTGCGATGCCTGAGTTCGCGTACACCGATCTGCTCCCCATGGGAGAGGACACCACCCCCTACCGGCTGGTGACCTCCGAGGGTGTCTCCACCTTCGAGGCCGACGGGCGGACGTTCCTCAAGGTGGAGCCGGAGGCGCTGCGCAAGCTCGCCGAGGAGGCCATCCACGACATCCAGCACTACCTGCGGCCCGCCCACCTCGCCCAGCTCCGCCGCATCATCGACGACCCCGAGGCGTCCGCCAACGACAAGTTCGTCGCGCTGGACCTGCTGAAGAACGCCAACATCGCGGCCGCGGGCGTGCTCCCCATGTGCCAGGACACCGGTACGGCGATCGTCATGGGCAAGCGCGGGCAGAACGTCCTCACCCAGGGCGGCGACGAGGAGGCCCTGAGCCGGGGCATCTACGACGCCTACACCCGGCTGAACCTGCGCTACTCGCAGATGGCCCCGCTGACCATGTGGGACGAGAAGAACACCGGCTCCAACCTCCCGGCCCAGATCGAGCTGTACGCGACCGACGGCGGCGCCTACAAGTTCCTGTTCATGGCGAAGGGCGGCGGCTCCGCCAACAAGTCGTTCCTGTACCAGGAGACCAAGGCCGTCCTGAACGAGGCCTCCATGATGAAGTTCCTGGAGGAGAAGATCCGTTCGCTGGGCACGGCCGCCTGTCCGCCGTACCACCTGGCGATCGTCGTCGGCGGTACGTCCGCCGAGTACGCGCTGAAGACCGCCAAGTACGCCTCCGCGCACTACCTGGACGAGATCCCGGCCGAGGGCTCCGAGCTCGGGCACGGCTTCCGGGACAAGGAGCTGGAGCAGAAGGTCTTCGAGCTGACGCAGAAGATCGGCATCGGCGCGCAGTTCGGCGGCAAGTACTTCTGCCACGACGTACGGGTCGTCCGGCTGCCGCGGCACGGTGCGTCCTGCCCGGTCGCCATCGCCGTCTCCTGCTCGGCCGACCGCCAGGCGCTCGCCAAGATCACACCCGAGGGCGTCTTCCTGGAGCAGTTGGAGACGGACCCGGCGCGCTTCCTGCCGGAGACGACCGACGAGCACCTCGACGAGTCCTCGGACGTCGTGAAGATCGACCTCAACCAGCCGATGGAGTCGATCCTCGCCGAACTCACCAAGTACCCGGTGAAGACCCGCCTCTCGCTCACCGGTCCGCTGGTCGTGGCCCGGGACATCGCGCACGCCAAGATCAAGGAACGCCTCGACGCGGGCGAGGAGATGCCGCAGTACCTGAAGGACCACCCGGTGTACTACGCGGGCCCGGCGAAGACCCCAGAGGGCTATGCCTCCGGTTCCTTCGGCCCGACGACCGCCGGCCGCATGGACTCCTACGTCGAGCAGTTCCAGGCCGCGGGCGGCTCCAAGGTGATGCTCGCCAAGGGCAACCGCAGCAAGCAGGTCACGGACGCCTGCGGCAGCCACGGCGGCTTCTACCTCGGCTCCATCGGCGGCCCGGCCGCCCGCCTCGCCCAGGACTGCATCAAGAAGGTCGAGGTCGTCGAGTACGAGGAGCTCGGCATGGAGGCGGTCTGGAAGATCGAGGTCGAGGACTTCCCGGCGTTCATCGTGGTGGACGACAAGGGCAACGACTTCTTCCAGGACCCCGCCCCGGCGCCGACGTTCACGTCGATTCCGGTTCGGGGGCCCGGGCTGGCGTAGTACCTCGGGCGCGGCGGGAGACGGATTCTCGCCCCCGCCGCCCCTACCCGTCCCATCCCCAGGGACTGCCGCCCCTCCAACCCCGCTCGCTCCCAGGTGGCTCCGTCCCCTGGACCCCCGATCGGCCGAAAGGGCCTCGTCCTCAAACGCCGGACGGGCTGACGGGTGCCGCCGGGGGTTGGCCTGACCTCCCGGACGGACGCCCGCCCCTGATTGCGGCAGGGGCGGGCGTCTCACGTCAGCCCGCGCACAGGGTCACGTTGACGGTGTCGCCCGGGTTGGTCACCGTCGGGGCGTGCGGGTCCAGGCCGACCACCAGCCCCGGCTTGCAGCCCTTGACGGCCTTGCGGGTGACGGTGCCGAGCTTGTTCTGCGTCTTGTCGAAGTACGCCTTGGCCTCCTTCAGGTTCCACCTCGAGAAGTCGATCGGCAGCGTCGCGCCGTCATCGAACTGGATCAGCATGGTGGCGGCGTCGCTCTTGGCGACCGTGCTGCTCGCCGCAGGCCGCGCCCTGTGGCCGGTGCCGTCCGACATCGCGGCCAGGGCCGTGCCCCCGCCCGCCACGATCAGCGCGGTGGCGACCGCGGCGATGCCGACGGCCCGCCTGCGCCGGGTGCGGCGGACGATGCCGGGCGCGTCGAAGTCGGGCGCGTCGGCGGAGTTCGCGTAACGGTTCATGGCGTTCACCAGTTCCTCTTCGAAGGGTGCGCAGCCGGAGGGCCGCGCCTCGTGCGACGTCATCGGATTCCTCCCTGGGGCTGCCGCGGTGAAGGGTCGGAGAGTGCGGGGAACTGGCTTCTCAGCTTCTCGATCCCCCGGGCCAGCTGCGAGCGCACCGTGCTCGGGGAGATGTCCAGATCGACCGCTATCTCGCTGTCGGAGAGGTCGTGGAAGTACCGCAGCACCACGACCGTCCGCATCCGCATGGGCAGTTGCTGCAGCGCGCGCACCAACTGGTCCCTGCTGTCTACCTGTCCGTACTCGTCCCCCGGCGCCACGCGCTCGCCACTGTCCGGCACGGTCCTGCGGAACCTGCGCCAGCGGTCGTTGGCCAGGTTCACCATGATCCGCCGCACATAGGCGTCGGGGGCGTCCTTGGCCGAGATCGCGCGCCACTTGCGGCAGGCCCGCTCCAGGGTCTCCTGGACCAGGTCCTCGGCCGCGTCACGGTTGCCCGTGAGCACCAGGGCACCCCGGAACAGCGCGGCCGACCGGGCGGCGACAAAAGCGTCGAAGTCCGTCTCCACACGCTCCTCCCTTCCTGTCACCCGTCCTCGACGCGCACGCCCCCCGGTCTGCTGCACGGCCGTGGTGAGACGTGGGTCACAGCACCCGGGTGGCCCAGGGGCCGGAACATCCCCGCCCTCCCGATCGCTGTACGGGACATGAGCGAATACCGGATCGAGCACGACTCCATGGGTGAGGTACGCGTCCCCGCCGAGGCCAAGTGGCGGGCCCAGACGCAGCGCGCCGTCGAGAACTTCCCCATCTCCGGCCAGCACATCGAGCGCGCCCACATCGAGGCGCTCGCCCGGATCAAGGGCGCCGCCGCGAAGGTGAACGCGCGGCTCGGGGTGCTCGACAAGGACATCGCCGAGGCGATCCAGGAGGCGGCCGCGGAGGTCGCCCGGGGCGACTGGGACGAGCACTTCCCGATCGACGTCTTCCAGACGGGTTCGGGCACCTCGTCCAACATGAACACCAACGAGGTCGTCGCCACGCTGGCGAGCGAGCGGCTGGGCCGGGACGTCCACCCCAACGACCACGTCAACGCCTCGCAGTCGTCCAACGACGTCTTCCCTTCCTCCATCCACATCGCCGCGACCGCTGCCGTCACCCAGGACCTGATCCCGGCCCTGGAGCACCTGGCCGGCTCGCTGGAGCGCAAGTCGGAGGAGTTCGCGGACGTCGTGAAGTCGGGGCGGACGCATCTGATGGACGCCACGCCCGTGACGCTCGGTCAGGAGTTCGGCGGGTACGCGGCCCAGATCCGGTACGGCGTCGAGCGCTTGCACGCCTCGCTCCCCCGGCTCGCGGAGCTGCCCCTGGGCGGCACCGCCGTCGGCACCGGCATCAACACCCCGCCCGGGTTCTCCGCGGCCGTCATCGAGGAGGTCGCCCGGGTCACCGGGCTGCCGCTGACCGAGGCCCGCGACCACTTCGAGGCGCAGGGCGCGCGGGACGGCATCGTCGAGACGAGCGGGCAGCTCAGGACGATCGCGGTCGGGCTGACGAAGATCGCCAACGATCTGCGCTGGATGTCGTCCGGCCCGCGCACGGGGCTCGCCGAGATCGCGCTGCCCGATCTCCAGCCCGGTTCCTCGATCATGCCCGGCAAGGTCAACCCGGTGATCCCGGAGGCGGTGCTCATGGTCGCCGCGCAGGTCATCGGGAACGACGCCACGGTCGCCACCGCCGGGGCGGCCGGCAACTTCGAGCTGAACGTCATGCTGCCGGTGATCGCGAAGAACATCCTGGAGTCGGTCCGGCTGCTGGCCAACGTCTCCCGGCTGCTCGCCGACCGCACCGTGGACGGCATCACCGCGAACCGGGAGCGGGCCCGCGAGTACGCCGAGTCGTCGCCGTCCGTGGTGACGCCGCTGAACAAGTACATCGGGTACGAGGAGGCCGCGAAGGTCGCCAAGAAGGCGCTGGCCGAGCGGAAGACCATCCGTCAGGTGGTGCTGGAGAGCGGGTACGTGGAGCGCGGCGACCTGACCGAACAGCAGCTCGACGAGGCGCTGGATGTCCTGCGGATGACGCGCCCGTAACCGATCGTCGCCGTGGCGAGAACCGTGACGCGCGCCGCAGCGTCGTATGCCTGCGGCACCTAATATCTGTGCATGACGGACGGTGGAGCGGTGAGTGCGGACGTGGCGGGCGGGTCGACGGGCTTCTGGGCCCCCGGGACACAGGTCCTGTGGCGGTACCGGGAGAACGCCGGCGACCGCGTCCACATCGCGCGTCCCGTCACCGTCGTCCGGGACGACGCCGAGCTGCTCGCCGTGTGGCTGGCGCCCGGTACGGAGTGCGTGAAACCGGTGCTCGCCGACGGCACGCCGGTGCACCAGGAACCGCTGGGTTCGCGCTACACCAAGCCCCGGACCGTCCAGCTCGACCGCTGGTTCGGCACGGGTGTGCTGAAGCTGGCCCGGCCCGGCGAGCCCTGGTCGGTGTGGCTGTTCTGGGAGCCGGGCTGGCGGTTCAAGAACTGGTACGTCAACCTTGAGACCCCGCTGGAGCGTTGGGCCGGTGGAGTCGACTCCGAGGACCACTTCCTGGACATCTGTGTGTATCCGGACCGCAGTTGGGCCTGGCGCGACGAGGACGAGTTCGCGCAGGCCCGGCAGGACGGGCTGATGGACGATCACGTGGCCGAACAGGTACGCCGGGCGGGACTGTCCGCGGTGGAGGTGATCCGCGCCTGGGGCCCGCCGTACAGCGACGGCTGGCAGCACTGGCGCCCGGATCCGTCCTGGGCTGTACCTTCGTTGCCGGAGGACTGGGACCGTACGCCCGCGCACGTGTCCACATGAGACCCTTGATGCGCCCCCGGTCCGCAACCGTAGGATCGTCCTCCACAAAGTAGTCAGGGGTCGGTGCGCAGCACCGTCGTCGAGGGGCGGTGGTCGGGTGACGGGTGGGCGCGCAGTAGCAACGGGCGGAGCATGCGCCGGGCTTGACCGATCGTCACCGAGGGGCGGCAGGACGTGAGCGAGGGGTACGAGGGCAACACCGGAACGGGCCGTGAACGGTTCGCCGGTGGCACAGGAACATCCTCTGACCACGCGGGAATTCCGTTCCGGGTGCATGTATTCCGGGTATCGGGATTTCGGCGGGACCAACCGCGCGTACGGCGCGCAGCCCCGGACGGACGGATTCGACACGCGTGACGGAGCATCCGATCTCCTTCGAGCGCCCGCAGCCGGGCGCCGACCCCGCGGACGCCCGCGGGGCGCTCCTGCACACCCAGGCACCGGTGGCCACGCCCTCGGCCGCCTTACCCGCACAGGCACGCACCGGGGAGACTCCGTCGACGCCGGGTACGGCCACGCCGTGCGCCAAGGGAAAGGAACCGGCCTCGCCCTCCGACATCAGCGGCCCCGAGCACTCCCAGCCCGCGGCCGTGGAACCCGACACCCATCGCCCGCGGCCCGTGCCGGAGTCCATCCCGGCCCAGCCGGGAACCGAGCCGGACCGGCCGCAGGACGGCCCCGAGCGCCGTACCGGACAGGGGCTGCCGCCCGGGCGGCCCACGCCCATGCGGCGGGACGGGGACCGGCTCAGGTTCGTGGGCGCGGCGACCCGGCGGATCGCCCGGGGCATCGACCTGGACGAGATCGTCATGGGTCTGTGCCGGGCGACCGTGCCGACGTTCTCCGACGCGATCCTGGTCTATCTGCGCGATCCGCTGCCGGTCGGCGACGAGCGCCCCACGGGCCCGCTGGTGCTGCGGCTGCGGCGCACCGACCGCATCCCGACCGAGCGGGACACCGAGGGCTTCTCACCGGCGCTCCAGCCGGAGCCGGCCGAGCTGTCGGAGCTGGACACGCTGGGCGCCGAGCTGTGCGAGGTGCGGCCCGGCAGCGCGCTCGCGGAGGTGCTGCGCGGGGTGCGGCCGGTCTTCACGGACGCGCCCGGCGCCCACGCCGCGCTGCCCGAACTGCTCGGCGACGGCGGCGAACTGGCCGTGCCCGGCGGCCAGCGCGCGATCCTCGCCCCGCTGCGGGGCCGGCGCCGGGTGATCGGCGCCGCGCTGTTCCTGCGCCGCCCGGAGCGCATCCCCTTCGAACCGGACGACCTCCTGGTCGCCGCCCAGCTGGCCACGCACAGCGCGCTGGGCATCGACAAGGCGGTGCTGTACGGCCGCGAGGCGTACATCGCCGACGAGCTGCAGCGCACGATGCTCCCGGAGACCCTCCCGCGCCCGACGGGCGTCCGGCTGGCCTCGCGCTATCTGCCGGCCGCGGAGACGGCACGGGTGGGCGGCGACTGGTACGACGCGATCCCCCTGCCGGGCAGCCGCGTCGCGCTCGTCGTCGGTGACGTCATGGGCCACTCCATGACGTCGGCGGCGATCATGGGCCAGCTGCGGACGACGGCCCAGACCCTCGCGGGACTGGACCTGCCCCCGCAGGAGGTCCTGCACCACCTCGACGAGCAGGCCCAGCGCCTCGGCACGGACCGCATGGCGACCTGCCTGTACGCCGTCTACGACCCCGTCTCGCACCGCATCACCATCGCCAACGCGGGCCATCCGCCGCCGGTGCTGCTGCATCTGGGCGGGCGGGCCGAGGTGCTGCGGGTGCCGCCGGGCGCGCCGATCGGCGTCGGCGGCGTCGACTTCGAGGCCGTGGAGCTGGACGCGCCGGCCGGGGCGACGCTGCTGCTGTACACCGACGGGCTGGTGGAGTCCCGGCTGCGGGACGTGTGGACCGGCATAGAGCAGCTGCGCGAGAAGCTCGCCGCGACCGCGGCGCTGACGGGGCCGGACCATCCGCCGCCGCTGGAGGCGCTGTGCGACGAGGTGCTCGACATGCTCGGCCCGGGCGACCGGGACGACGACATCGCGCTGCTCGCGGCCCGCTTCGACGGGATCGCGCCGAGTGACGTGGCGTACTGGTTCCTGGAGCCGGAGGACGCGGCCCCCGGCCGTGCCCGGCGCCTGGCCCGGCGGGCGCTGGCGCGCTGGGACATGGAGGACCTGAGCGACTCGGTCGAGCTGCTGGTGAGCGAGGTCGTCACGAACGCGGTGCGGTACGCGTCGCGTCCGGTCACCCTGCGCTTGCTGCGCACCGACGTGCTGCGCTGCGAGGTCGGTGACGACGTGCCCCAGTTGCCGCGGTTGCGCCAGGCCCGCGCCACCGACGAGGGCGGCCGCGGCCTGTACCTCGTCAACCGTCTGGCGCGGCGGTGGGGGGCCACCCGGCTGAGCACCGGGAAGGTCGTCTGGTTCGAGCTCAGCAAGACGGCCGTACCGAGCTGACGAAGTGAGGAAGGGGCGCCCGGTGTGATCACCGGGCGCCCCTTCTTCTTGCCGTCTACTGGCCGTCGTTCGGATTGAGCGGGTTGTCCACCGGGGACGACGGGGAGTTGGACGGGCTGTTGCTGGGGGAGTTGGACGGGCTGTTACTGGGAGAGTTCGATGGCTTGTTGCTGGGAGAGTTCGACGGCGTGTTGCTGGGTGTGCTCGACGGCGTGTTGCTCGGCGTGCTCGACGGCGTGTTGCTCGGCGTGCTCGACGGCGTGTCCGACGGCTGGACCGCAGCGCCCTGGGTGGTGTCCAGTTCGAACTTGGTGACGCTGCCCATCACCCCGAAGGTGTAGGCGGCCCAGATCCGGGCCGGGTAGCTGCCACCGTTGATACGGCCGCTCGGGCTTCCGGGAACATTGCCCGTGGCACCCGTCATCGGGACCTGGGCGTGCGACTTGGGATCCTCGCCGAACAGGCCGACGGAGGTCACCAGGTTCGGCGTGTAGGCGGTGAACCAGGCCGACTTGTTCTTGTCGGACGTACCCGTCTTGCCGGCCACCTGCTGGCCGTCGCGCTCCGGGTTGCTCGCCACCGACGTCTTCGCCGTACCGTCGTCGACCACGCCCGTGAGGACCGAGGTCACCGTGTCGGCGGCCTCAGGGGTGATCACCTGGTCGCCGATCGGGTTCGGGAAGCTGACCGGCTGGTTCTTGCGTTCGGCCGACTTGATGATCGTCGGGGTGACCTTCTTGCCGTGGTTGTCGAGGGTGGCGTAGATGCCCGCCATCTCCATCGGGCTGGCTCCCATGGAGCCCAGCGTCTGCGCGGGAACCGCCTGCATGCCCTTGGTGTCCATGCCGAGCTTGCCGGCGACGGTCATCACCTCGTTCATGCCCACGTCGACGCCCATCTGCGCGAAGACCGAGTTCACGGAGTCGTTCATCGCCTTCTGGACGGTGATCTTTCCGTAATTCTGCTTGTCCTCGTTGGGCGGTGCGAAGCCGACCTTGGTGCCGTTGTCGACCACCTGGCGGCCGCTCGTGCCGTCGTAGATCGTGTTCGCGTCGATGGCCCGGCCGTCCTGGGTCTTCGCACCCTCGTTGAGGGCGGCGGCCAGGATGACCGGCTTGAAGGTGGAGGCGGGCTGGTAGTCCCTGCGCGTCGCGTTGTTCGTGTAGTGCTTGAAGTAGTCGACGCCGCCGTACAGGGCGACGACCTTGCCCGTCTTCGGGTCGACCGAGACGGCACCGGCCTGGACGACGCCGTCGACCTTCCGCTTCTTCGCGTCGAGCTTGCTGGTCAGCTGCTGCTTGACCGACTGCTCCAGCGACTTCTGTTTCTTCTTGTCGATGTTCAGGGTGACGGTCCAGCCGCCCTGGGTCACCAGCGCCTCGGCGTCATTGAGGTTGGAGGCGGTGCCGTTGGCCACGAGCTGCCGCTCCAGCGCCGCGTTGGCCGCGTCCACCAGATAGCCGGTCTGCCCCTCCATGCCGGGCGCCGCCTTGGGCGCCTTCGGCACCGGGAACTTCAGGGCCTGGCGCTTGCTCGCGTCCAGCCAGTTCATCTTGACCATGTTGTCCAGGACGTAGTTCCACCGGGCCTGCGCCAGCTTCTTGCCGGTGTCGGTGGCGATCGCCCAGTCGTACTGGTTCGGCGCCTGAAGGAGCGCCGCGAGGTACGCGCCCTCCTGGACCGTCAGCTTCTGGGCGTCCTTGTGGTAGTACGCCTGCGCCGCGGCCTGGATGCCGTAGGCGCCCCGGCCGTAGTAGCTGGTGTTGATGTAGCCGGCGAGGATGTAGTCCTTGGACTTCTGGCGGTCCAGCTTCAGCGAGATGACCAGTTCCTTCAGCTTGCGCGTGACGGTCTGGTTCTGAGTCAGGTAGTAGTTCTTGACGTACTGCTGGGTGATCGTCGAACCGCCCTGCGCGCCCTTGCCGGAGAGCGTGTTGAGCAGACCTCGGGCCGTGCCCCTCAGGTCGACGCCGGAGTCCTTGTAGAAGGTCTTGTTCTCGGCGGCGACGAAGGTGTGCTGGACGTCCTTGGGGACCTCGGCGAGGTCGACGGTCTCGCGGTTGAGCTTGCCGCTGCGGGTGAGGATCGAGCCGTCGCTGTACTTGTACACGTTGCTCTGCAGCGTGGCGTCGGCGTTCGCGGCCGGTATGGGGGTCATGAGGTACAGCGCGACGAAGGCGCCCATGCCGAGCAGGCAGAGGGCGAAGATCGTGCCGACGATCTTCTTCCAGGTGAAGAGCCGGCGTATGAAGCTCCGGCCGTCCTTGCCCTTCCCCTTGCCCTTGGGCTTGCCCCGGCCCTTGGCCGCCTTGCGGGCCGCCGCCCGGCCGCCGATGACGGTGGGCTCCATCGTGTCCGTGCCGCCCGCCGGCGCCGCCGGTGCGGAGGAGCGCGTAGGGGGCGCCGCGCGGCGGCCACCGCGCTGTCGCGCTCGTCTCTCTTCCGCCCGTCCCATGAGTCCGATCCGCTCCGCTTCGTTCATGTGTGCTCACGAGTCACACAGGTTCGCCGCTCAGGTCAGCTCAGAAAGCTAACACCAGGAGATAGGGCAAAGGTCCGTCGATCCGGCCTTTTGCGGGCGTGACAATCAGCACCCGTCCCAAAGGAACCGACGGATCAGAGCGGTTCAGGGTTGCTCTGCGGGGGTAAAGTGATATCACTTAGCTAGAACCGAGCTAGGTAAGAATTCGGCCAATCAGATCGTGAGAGACGTACGAGAACGGGGGACCACCTATGTCCGCACAGGACTCCACACCCACCGCCGACATACCGGAGATGCCCGCGCCGCGGGTGCGGGAGGTCACCGCACACAGCATCGGCGGGGCGCTCGCGCTGCTGCTCGGGCTGGTCGGACTGCTGATCGCCGCCGCACTGTTCGTGGCCGCCTCCGTAAACCCCGGCTTCGCGGTCGGCGGCGTCTTCGTCCTCATCGCCGCGCTCATCTCCCTGCGTGGCCTGAACACGGTGGCACCGGGCGAGGCGCGGGTGGTGCAGCTCTTCGGGCGCTACCGGGGGACGATCCGGCAGGACGGGCTGCGCTGGGTGAACCCGTTCACTTCGCGCACGAAGATTTCCACCCGTGTACGCAACCACGAGACCGCGGTGCTGAAGGTGAACGACGCGTACGGCAATCCGATCGAACTGGCCGCCGTGGTGGTCTGGAAGGTGCGGGACACCGCGCAGGCGACGTTCGAGGTCGACAACTACCTGGAGTTCGTCGCCACGCAGACCGAGGCGGCCGTACGGCACATCGCCATCGAGTACCCCTACGACGCGCACGAGGAGGGCGGGCTGTCGCTGCGCGGCAACGCCGAGGAGATCACCGAGAAGCTCGCCCTCGAACTGCACGCGCGCGTGGAGGCGGCCGGTGTGCAGATCATCGAGTCCCGTTTCACGCATCTCGCGTACGCTCCCGAGATCGCCTCGGCGATGCTCCAGCGGCAGCAGGCGGGAGCCGTCGTGGCGGCCCGCCGTCAGATCGTGGACGGAGCGGTCGGGATGGTCGAGGCGGCGCTCGCCCGGATCTCCGAGCGCGACATCGTGGAACTGGACGAGGAGCGCAAGGCGGCGATGGTGTCCAACCTGCTGGTGGTGCTGTGCGGGGACCGCGCGCCGCAGCCCGTACTCAACACCGGGACCCTCTACCAGTGACGGAACCCACCGAGAGCGCCACACCCGGGCGCCGGCCGCAGCAGCGCAAGCAGGTGCTGCTGCGGCTGGACCCGGCCGTCTACGAGGCGCTCGCCCGCTGGGCCGGCGACGAGCTGCGCTCCGCCAACGCCCAGATCGAGTTCCTGCTGCGCAGGGCACTGAAGGAGGCGGGGCGCCTCCCCGGGGACGCGGGGCCCCTCCCCAGAAGGGGCCGGCCACCCGCGCCACCCCAGTGACGGACTTGTGACATTCGGCCCTCACCTGCGGGGCCCCACGCCCCGCCATGATCTACACACAGTGCGTATACATGATGCGTATACACGCCGTGTACAGTCCTCGCCATGTCCATTGGTCACACCCTTCTGGGGCTCCTTGAGTCCGGGCCGCGTCACGGTTACGACCTGAAGCGGGCCTTCGACGAGAAGTTCGGTCACGACCGGCCGCTGCACTACGGCCAGGTCTACTCGACGATGTCCCGGCTGCTGAAGAACGGCCTCGTCGAGGTCGACGGCATCGAGGCGGGCGGCGGGCCCGAGCGCAAGCGGTACGCCATCACCGATGCCGGGATCACCGACGTCGAGCGGTGGCTCGCGACGCCGGAGGCCCCCGAGCCGTACCTGCAGTCGACGCTCTACACCAAGGTCGTCCTCGCGCTGCTGACACACCGCAACGCGGCCGACATCCTCGACACCCAGCGTGCCGAGCACTTGCGGATGATGCGCATCCTGACGGATCGGAAGAGGAAGGGCGACCTCGCCGACCAGCTCATCTGCGACCACGCCCTCTTCCATCTCGAGGCCGACCTGCGGTGGCTGGAGCTCACCACGGCGCGTCTCGACAAACTCGCCGAGGTGGTGGCCAAGTGACTCCTGCCGGTTCCCTGCTGATCGCCGACGACCTGCACAAGGCGTACGGTCCGACGGTCGCCCTCGACGGCGCCGAGTTCTCCATCCACCCGGGCGAGGTCGTCGCCGTGATGGGCCCCTCCGGGTCCGGAAAGTCGACGCTGCTGCACTGCCTCGCCGGGATCGTGCCGCCCGACTCGGGTTCGATCATCTACAACGGGCGCGAGATGGCGACCATGAGCGACGCCGAGCGCAGTGCGCTGCGGCGCTCGGAGTTCGGGTTCGTCTTCCAGTTCGGGCAGTTGGTGCCGGAACTGACCTGCGTCGAGAACGTCGCCCTGCCCCTCAGGCTGAACGGCACCTCCCGCAAGGAGGCCGAGCGGACCGCGCTGACCTGGATGGAGCGCCTCGAGGTCGACGATCTGCGCAAGAAGCGGCCCGGCGAGGTCTCCGGCGGTCAGGGGCAGCGGGTCGCCGTCGCGCGGGCGCTCGTCACCAGCCCGCGCGTGCTGTTCGCCGACGAACCGACCGGCGCACTCGACTCGCTCAACGGCGAGCGCGTGATGGACCTGCTGACGGATGCCGCCCGGTCCACCAACGCGGCCGTCGTGCTCGTCACGCACGAGGCGCGGGTGGCCGCCTACTCGGACCGCGAGATCGTCGTACGGGACGGCAAGTCCCGGGACATGGAGCGGGTCGTATGACACTGCGGGGGTGGGCCGGGGATCTGGCCATGGGGGTGCGGTTCGCCTTCGCGGGCGGCCGAGAGGGGTGGACGCGGGCCGTGCTGACGGCCGTCGGCGTCGGTCTCGGTGTGGCGTTGCTGCTGCTGACCACGGCGATACCGAGCGCGCTGTCCGCGCGGAACCAGCGGGGCACCGACCGGGACGACTTCACGTACAGCGGGAAGGTGCTCCCGAAGGCGGACGACACGCTGATCATCGGCAAGGCCGAAACGACGTTCCGCAGCAACGACGTACGGGGGCGGCTGCTGGAACCGGAGGGGACGCGGGCCCCGCTGCCGCCGGGAGTCGCCAAGTTCCCGGCGAAGGGTGAGATGGTCGTCTCGCCCGCGCTGGAGAAGCTGCTGAAGTCCGATTCCGGCAGGCTTCTGCGGGACCGCCTGCCCTACCGGGTGGTCGGGACGATCGGACACTCCGGGATCATCGGGCCCGCCGAACTCGCCTACTACGCGGGCGCGACCGGGCTGGAGAACCATCTCGCCAGTGGCTCCGTCGAGCGGATCGACTACTTCGGTCCCTCGGCCCACCGTCAGCCGGAGCAGCTCGACCCGATCCTGCTGCTGCTCATCATGATCATCTTCGTGGTGCTGCTGCTGCCGGTCGGGGTGTTCATCGCGGCCGCCGTACGCTTCGGCGGCGAGCGGCGCGACCGCAGGCTCGCGGCGCTGCGGTTGGTCGGGGCGGACGGGCGGATGGCGCGCCGGGTCGCGGGAGGCGAGGCGCTCGCGGGGGCGCTGCTCGGTCTCGTGCTGGGCAGTGTCTTCTTCCTGGCCGGACGGCAGTCGGCGGGGGTGCTCGTGGTTCGGGACATCAGCGTGTTCCCGAGCGACCTCAATCCCTCGCCCGCGCTCGTCGCGCTGGTCGCCGTCGCCGTGCCGGCCGCGGCCGTGCTGGTGACGCTGTTCGCGCTGCGCGGAGTCGTCATCGAACCGCTCGGTGTGGTCCGTACGGCGAAGCCGCCGCGCCGGAGGCTGTGGTGGCGGCTGCTGCTGCCGCTGGGCGGACTCGCCCTGCTGTACCCGATGGTCGGACAGGGCAACCGCAACGGGGACTTCAACGAGTGGATGGTGATCAGCGGCACCGTACTGCTGCTGATCGGCGTCACCGCGCTGCTGCCGTGGGTCGTGGAGGCCGTGGTGAACCGGCTCGACGCCGGGTCCGTGTCCTGGCAACTGGCCGTCCGCAGACTGCAGTTGAGCAGCGGTTCGGCAGCCCGCATGGTCAACGGCATCGCGGTCGCGGTGGCCGGGGCGATCGCGCTTCAGATGCTGTTCTCGGGGGTGCAGCACGACTACGTCAAGTCGACCTCCGACGATCTGCGCCGTGCGCAGCTCCAGATCAACTTCCAGCGCGATGTCGCGCCGGAGCGGCTACGCGCTCGGCTCGCCGACACCAAGGGCGTGCGCAGTGCGCTGGCCCTGGCCACGGGCTCGGTGGGCGACCGGGCGAAGGACCCGCAGAACTCGACCGAGGTGGCCGTCGGCAGCTGTGCCGAACTGCGCGAGGTGGCACGACTGACGTCCTGCCGCGAGGGTGATGTCTTCCGGATCGCCGGCCGCGAGTACGACGACGCCGCGAAGTTCGCCAAGCCGGGCACCACCCTCTGGTTCGAGGGCTACTCCGACGCCAGTCACGTGTCGGTGAAGACGCCCGCCGGGATCAAGACGGCCGGGATGCGCGAGGACCCGACCGGTTACGCGCGCGGCGGGCTGCTGTTCACGTCGGCCGCACTGCCCCGGGCCGCGGTGGCCGAGCTGAGCCAGGAGGCGTTCGTCGCGGTGGACTCCTCGGTGCCGGACGCCCGCGAGTACGCACGCAACACCGCCGCGCGGCTCGATCCGCTGGCCGATGTGTACACCCTGACGGCCGGCAAGGTGGATCTGCAGTTCCGCTCCATCCGCACCGGCCTGTTCGTCGGCGCGACCTGCGTCCTGATGCTGATCGGCGCGAGTCTGCTGGTCTCCCAGCTGGAGCAGTTGCGGGAGCGCAAGAAGCTGCTGTCGTCGCTGGTCGCCTTCGGCACCCGCCGCCGCACGCTGAGCCTGTCCGTGCTCTGGCAGACGGCCATCCCGGTCTCGCTGGGGCTGGTGCTGGCCTCGGTGGTCGGGCTGACCCTGGGCGCGGTGCTGCTGCGGATGACCGGCGAGACGGTGACCGTGGACTGGGCGAGCGTGCTGTCCATGACGGGCATCGGCGCCGCCGTGGTCCTCGCGGTGACCGTGCTCAGTCTGCCGCCGCTGCTGCGGCTGATGCGCCCGGACGGCCTGCGCACCGAGTAGACGCCTCCCGGCCGCCGGGCCCCTCCCCCTGCGACGGGGAGGGGCCCGGCCCGTTCACAGGCTGTAGCTCTGCACCACCCGTCGTACCTGCGCGAACAGCATCCCCACGTTGACCGACTTGCGGCAGACCACGACCGCGACGACGTCCTGCTGCTCGTTCATCCGCACGAACAGGTGGGTGAGGTTCTCGCTGTTGACGAGGATCTCCTGGAAGAAGTGGTTCTCGCTCGGCATCCCGCGTCGTTCCTTGAAGACGTCCTCGATCATCACCACCGTGCGTCCCTGGAACAGGTCGAGGGTGGCGCCTGCGAGCAGGTCCAGGACCTCCGGCGGGTGGTTGTCGACCGTCTCGTACGACAGCAGCATGCCGGTCGACATGTCGACGACGCCCGAGGCCACACAGTCGGGCGCGTCCGTACGGAGTGATTTGACCAGGCCCATCACCTGGTCGGAGAAACCGGGGGTCATACGCTTCGTCGCCATCCCTTCAGACTCCTTCAGCCGTCTTGTTCATCAGGATCGAACCGATCCGGTCGAGCGCCGGCTGGGTCGCCCGGTGCAGCCGGTCGACGTCCAGTCCCTCGTCGCCGAGGACGACCATCAGGGCCGTGTCGCCGACGGCGTAGAAGGCGGCACAGCCGTGGCTGCCGTACGTCACCGTCCGGCGCAGGGTGCCCCGGGCGGTCGCCTGGGCGGTGCGCCGGGCGAGGCCGAGGCCGGCCGCGGCGAGCGCGGCGAGTCCCTCCGGGTCGATCGAGTCGGCGGTGTCGGCCGCGATGAGCAGCCCGTCGGACGCCGCGACCGCGGTATCGGTGATGCCGGTCACCTGCTCCCGCAGGCCGCGCATCTCGTGCGCCAGGGCTTCGTGATCCATGTAATCAACTCCCTTTTACTGCTGGGCATTCGTTCATCTGGGGCTGGTGTTCCTGAGGCGGAAGAAGCCGCCCGGGCGGCGGCGTGGCAGGTCGACGGGCGAGGGCTGCTCGGGCGGGGGCGGGCTCGGCGGCGGCGGTGTGCGGTGCCGCAGGCCCTCGGGGGGTGTGTGGACCGGGATCGGCGCGGGCGCCGACGCGCACTCCAGAAGCCCCTCGGCGAGCATGCGGGCCACCTCGACGGTGACGGTGTAGACCCCGCGACCGGTGCGGAAGGCGAGGTCGCGGGAGGTACGGCGGCCATCGGCATGGGTGAGCAGGTCCCACCGCAGCTCACTGAACGGGCCGTCCAACTCCCCGACGGGCCGGGGGCGTTCGCGGTCCGGGTGGACGGGGTGGGGCATAGCGGCGAGCGCGGCGAGTTTGCGGGAGGCGTCCTGCAGCAGCCGGGAGGGCGGCTCGCCGACGGCGACCGGAGCGGGCGGTTCCAGGCCGGGAGCGGCGTGCTCACAGTCCTCCACCCGGCCCGCGACGATCGCGAACGCGGCGTCCCGCAGGGCCATCGTGCACACCACCCTGAGCTGGGCGGCCCCGGCGAACCCGTGCGCGATCAGCCCCGTGCCCGGCCAGCGCGCTCCCCCGGCCTCCCGCACCAGCGCGGCCCACTGCTCCCCGCTCACCCGCCCCGAACGCAGCAGCAGCGCCTCGGCGCCGGGTGCCCCCGGCGACTCGACGGAGACGACGAGACCGCCCCGCAGATGGAACACCCCGCCCGGTGTCCCGGCCACCCGGAGCTCCCCCGTGAGCCCCTCACGCCCGCATGCGGCCAGGGACCGCGCCAGCAGCTCGTAGCCCGACATCACGCCCCTCGCCCTGCCGCTGGTCGCACATACGCCTGACGCGTAGCGCTGAGGGGGGAATGTGTATCAGTCCGCGCGCATATTCCGGCCGGAGATTTCCGACCTGTCCCCGGATGGCGGAAGTTGAGCCCGGGGGCCGCGCAAATAGCTTTGTTCGGCGCGCATTTGATCGAACGCCGGGGGTGTTTCGAACGCCGGTCACGGCGCCTCAGAAGCCTGCCGAACGACCTCTCCGGTGTCGGCGGACAGGCCGGTCGGCACCCGGGCGGGGCCTGACGGGAACGGCGACGCAGGGGGTTCCTGACGCAGGACGGCGGGAGCAGCGGCGCACCAGCGGTTCTTGACGCAGGCGGCGGGAGCACCTCGTCCGGCCCGGACGGGCGCGGCTCCGCTCACTCCCCGCTCACTCCTCCCGGGCGGATTCCCCTGCGTCGTCCGCCACGGAACCCGGGGCCGCCCCCACCGGCTCCCCCTCGGTCCGAACCGCAGCGTCCTCGATCACTGGCCCGGCATCGGCGGGTTCGGCGGCGTCAGTACCGGCGGCCGCCTGGCGCTCCGCGTCGTACGCGCGCAGGTACCCCACCACCGTGTTCGTCACCGCCACCAGTGGTACGGCGACCACCGCGCCGCCGATGCCCGCCACCATGCCGCCCGCGGCGACCGTGAGGACCACCGCGAGGGGGTGGACGCGGACCGCGCGGCCAAGGATGAAGGGCTGCAGGATGTGGCCCTCGATCTGCTGGACCGCGAGGACCACGACCAGCGTCATCACCGCGGTGAACACGCCCTGGGTGACCAGCGCGACGACCACCGCGAGCGCGCCGGAGGCCACCGCGCCGACGAGCGGGATGAAGGAGAACAGGAAGATGAACACGGCCAGCGGTACGGCCATGGGGACGTCGAGGAAGTAGATGCCGATGCCGATGAAGATGGCGTCGATGAGGGCCACCAGGACCGTGCCGCGGACGTAGGCGGTCAGCGTCCGCCAGGCGCGCGGGCCGGCGCCGGCCACGGCGGGCCGGGCCGCCGCGGGGACCAGCTTCAGGGACCACTCCCAGATGCGCCGGCCGTCGTAGAGCAGGAACAGCGTCGAGAAGAACGTCAGCAGGATGCCGGTGAGCGCCTCGACGACGACCTGGACGCCCTCCAGCCCGAAGGAGGTGATCTGGTCGGTGTTGGCGCCGACCGCCTCCCGCAGGTTCTTGGCGATCTGGTTGATCTGCTTGTCGGTGACGTGGAAGGGGCTCTTCAGCAGCCAGTTGCGCAGATCGTCGATGCCGTTCTGGATCTGGTCGGAGAGGTTGTCGATGTTCTCCATGACCTGCCAGGTCACGAACCAGCCCAGCAGCCCCAGGATGACGAAGCCGAAGATCGCGGTGAGGGCGGTGGCGGGCCCGCGCGGGACGCCGTGCTGCTTCAGGCGGGCCACCGTCGGCTGCAGCAGCGCCGTGATGAGCAGCGCGATGACGAAGGCGAAGACGACGAGCTGTACGGCGCTGATGACCCGCATCAGCACCCAGACGGTGCCCGCGAGCACCAGCAGCCGCCAGCCGGCCTCGGCGGCCACCCGGACACCCCATGGCACGGCCTGGGCAGGGTCGGGACGGGCGGGGGCAGGGGCGGGGTGGACCTCGATGACGTGGTCGACGTGCTCGACGCGGTCACCAGCCCGCGCGGGCTGTTTCTCGGTGCGGGCGGCCCGGGCGGACCTGCGGGGCGGGGGGCCGATCTCGGCCTCCTCCCGCTCCACCTCGGCGCGGCGCTCGTCCAGCCGCTCGCTCACCTCGGTGAGACCGGCGCCGAGCCGACCGAGCCACCCTGGCACTCGCGACATGATCCGTCCTCTTCCCCCGCGTACCCGGGTGCTGGCCACCACTCCCCCCTGGAGTCGTTCGCGTCCGACCGTACAGGGCGACAGCCCCTCCCCCTAGGACGGGGAGGGGCTGTCGAAGGTTGAGAGCGGGGCGGGGCCCCGGCGGCTCAGTACCAGTGGTTGGCTTCCCAGAAGGACTGCGCCGCGCACGGGCTGCCGTAGCGGCTGTTCATGTAGTTCAGGCCCCACTTGATCTGCGTGGCCGGGTTGGTCTGCCAGTCGGAGCCCGCCGAGGAGTACTTCGAGGCGGGCAGGGCCTGGAAGAGACCGTAGGCGCCGGAGGAGGCGTTGACCGCGTGGTAGTTCCAGCTGGACTCGTGGTCCACGATGTAGCTGAAGCACTGGAACTGGCCGGACGGCACCATCTGCCGGGCCATCGACTGGATCTCGGCGATGCTGTACGAGCTCTGGACCGGGAAGGAGGAGCTGCTACGGCTCGCCGCGGACTTGGCCTGGGCGCGCTCCTTGGCCTCCTTCGCCGCCTTCTCGGCAGCGGCCTTCTTGGCCACGGCGGTGTCGGCGGCGGCCTTGCGGGCGGCCGCCTCGGCGTCCTTCTTGGCGCTCGCGTCCGCCTGGATGGCCTGGGCGTCGGCCTGCTGCGTCAGGGACGCGGTCTGCACCTGGGCCTGCTGCCCCGCGGGTATGTCCGCGAGCAGCGTGGTGTCGGCTGCCGTCGCCTCGGCGTCGTTGTTCTGCGCGACGCTGCCCGAGGCAACGCCCACGACACTTCCGACGGCGGTGACCGCGGTGGCCGAGGCCACTGCGAATCCCCGGACCGAAATCCGGCTCACACGGTTTCCTTCCAGCATCGCCCGCTTCGGTGACCCTGGCGGACGCAATCGTGCCCCTAGACGCTGGCCTCCCAACTGCGGGGTCACGGGAGGCACGGGCCCGGTGGGCAACTCCCGTGCGGGGAGCGCCGCGTGGTGCTCGGGCGGCATACGACGACCGGTATGGAGTTGATGGGTGGTGCTTCTGTGGCGCCGTACCGCTGGGGGTACAGCTGTGTCGTATGCGGGGCCTGACAGGAGTGAGACTCTGCCGTACGCGGACGCCGGGTGGCAATTCAGAGTTGCGTGTGAAAGCTCACATCCGGTTTGGCCCTGGGGATTTCGCGAAACCGCCACACGTGAAAGCGCCGCCCCACTAGGCTCACAGCCTTTGCGGGACGGCGCCAACTGGTGCGCGATCGGTCAGATTTGCCCGTCTTCCAGCATTTCGGTCACGAGAGCCGCGATCTGGGACCTCTCGGACCTCGTCAGGGTCACATGGGCGAAGAGCGGGTGCCCCTTCAGCTTCTCCACGACGGCGACGACACCGTCGTAACGGCCTACGCGCAGATTGTCCCGCTGTGCCACGTCATGGGTGAGAACCACGCGTGAGTTGGCGCCGATCCGGGAGAGAACGGTCAGCAGGACGTTCCGTTCCAGCGACTGCGCCTCGTCCACGATCACGAATGCATCGTGCAGCGAACGGCCGCGGATGTGGGTGAGCGGCAGGACCTCGAGCATCCCGCGCGCGGTGACCTCCTCGATGACCTCGCGGCTGGTGACCGCGGACAGCGTGTCGAAGACCGCCTGCGCCCAGGGGCTCATCTTCTCGGCCTCGGAGCCCGGCAGGTAGCCCAGCTCCTGCCCGCCCACCGCGTACAGCGGACGGAAGACCATCACCTTCTGGTGCTGGCGGCGCTCCAGGACCGCCTCCAGACCCGCGCACAGCGCGAGCGCCGACTTGCCGGTGCCGGCCCGGCCGCCCATCGAGACGATCCCGACGTCCGGGTCGAGCAGCAGGTCGAGCGCGATCCGCTGCTCGGCGCTGCGGCCCTTGATGCCGAACGCCTCCCGGTCGCCGCGCACCAGGCGGACGTTGCCCTCCGCCGTGACCCGGCCGAGCGCCTTGCCGCGCTCGGAGTGGATGGTCAGACCGGTGTGCACGGGCAGGTCGGACACCTCGGGGACATAGACGTGCCCCTCCTCGAAGAGGACGTCCACCTGCTCGGCGGGCAGGGTCAGCTCGGACATCCCGGTCCAGCCGGAGGAACCGGTGATCGCGAGCTCCGCGCGATACTCCTCGGCGAGGAGACCGACGGACGAGGCCTTGATCCTGAGCGGGAGGTCCTTCGACACGACGGTGACGTCGTACCCCTCGGCCTGCAGGTTGCGGGCGACCGCGAGGATGCGGGAGTCGTTGTCCCCCAGGCGGTAGCCGCTCGGCAGCACGTTGGGGTCCGAGTGATTGAGCTCGACACGCACGGTCCCGCCGAGGTCCCCGATCGGGATGGGGGCGTCGAGGCGGCCGTGCCGGACCCGGAAGTCGTCGAGCAGGCGCAGGGCCTGCCGGGCGAAGTAGCCGAGTTCGGGATGGTGCCTCTTGGCCTCCAGTTCCGTCACCACGACGATGGGGAGCACGACCTCGTGCTCGTCGAAGCGGTTCAGTGCGTTGGGGTCCGACAGCAGGACACTGGTGTCGAGAACATAGGTGCGCCGGTCTGGCTTGTGGCGCTTTGTGCTGGTCACCACGGAAGGACGTACCCCCTCGGATGAGGTCGGGGAGCGACGGAGTGGAGCTGGACCGGTCGACGGCCGCGATGCACGGGCCGAGAACCGGCCCTCCGCCTTGTCTTCCGCGCTGGAACCGCACGGTCGGGCTGGTGCAAAGGGCCTCCCGGGCGGACGGCCCCGTGCCGTCCGCTGAGATCCGACACCCGTGGTTCGGGTGTCGACCTGACTGGCTTATGCCCTCGAACATGCGTCACCATGCCGACACGAATGACGGCGCTCCGGTGAACTCATTGTTACTTCCACCCCAAAAGGGGTAGACGCCCCGATCCGTACGTCAGCCGCCGTAACGCCTGTGTCGCGCCGCGTAGTCACGCAATGCGCGCAGGAAGTCGACCTTGCGGAAGGCCGGCCAGAAGACCTCGCAGAAGTAGTACTCCGAGTGAGCGGTCTGCCACAGCATGAAACCGGACAGTCGCTGCTCGCCGCTGGTGCGGATGACCAGGTCGGGATCGGGCTGGGCGCCGGTGTAGAGGTGGCGGCCGATCATGTCGACGTCGACGGCCTCGGCCAGGTCCTCCATCGCGGTGCCCTTGTCGTGGGCGTCCAGGAGCATGGAGCGCACCGCGTCGGCGATCTCCTGGCGGCCGCCGTAGCCGATGGCGACGTTGACGAGTATCCCGTCGACACCGGCGGTGGCCTCCTCGGCCTCCTTCAGGGTGGTCTGCATCCGGGGCGGCAGCAGGTCGAGGGTGCCGACGTGGTGCACCCGCCAGCGGCCGTCCGCCGCGAGCGTCCGTACGACGTCCTCGATGATCCCGAGCAGCGGGCCGAGCTCCTCCTGCGGACGGTCGAAGTTGTCCGTCGACAGCAGCCAGAGGGTGACGACCTCGACGTCCGTCTCCGTGCACCAGCCGAGGAACTCCTCGATCTTCTCCGCGCCGGCGCGGTGACCGTGCACGGTCGTGGAGCCGGCCGCCTTCGCCCAGCGGCGGTTGCCGTCCATGATGACGCCGATGTGCTTGGGCACCTGAGCGTGGTCCAGGTGGCCTTCCACCCGGCGTGCGTACAGCCTGACCAACAGGCCGCGCAGCTTGTCGCGCAGGTTCACGTGATCGTCAGCCCCTCCGTACCGATGCGGTCCCCGCGGCCCGCAGCCTACCGGTGGTTGTAGCAGGCGCCTATTTGAGGGCTCGGCGGCCTGTTGGCGGGCTGCTGGTGCCGACGGCGGGAGCCCTCTTGGGGAGTACCCCGTGTGGGCGCGAAAACCCGGGGTCGGTGTGTGCACGAAATCGGGTGGGTGCGGGCACGAAACCGGGTGGGTGAGCGCACAAAAAACGGGCCGGTCCGTGGGGGGGAGACGGACCGGCCCGAGGGGGGGTTTCCACCATAACCCTTCGTAAGTGATGCTGCGTGCATCGGCGTGCCACAACTACTCTCCGGAATCGAACGGCGACGCCCGGGTGGTCGTCGCGAGGGGGTTCCGGAGGGGTTTCATGGCCGGATCACTGCGGTTTCCCAGGGAAAACGCGGGGATGTGAAGGAAAGCGGAAGGGTGTGCGGCGTTTGGCTGAACGGTGTCGGCATCGCCCGGGTGGGTGACCCGGGCCGCGAACGTCCGCTTGACGCCGGAGCGGGTCGCGTCACCGGGAAAACGGCACCGCGCAGCCCCCTCCACTGCGCGGTGCCGCCCGCGCAGCTTTGCTCACGCGAATTACCTTGGTCTGAACTTACGTGACACGTGGGGCTGAATGCCACTCGCGGTCATAACAATGCGGAAACCGCGATCCAGGAGGGATCTCGGGCTCATGGCAGGTCTAGGACAGAAACCGTCCTAATGCGCCCGTACGGTCGCCCCATGACCCTGAGGATCAGCTGGAACGAGGCGAGCGCACGACGACTGGAGCGGCAGTTCCTGGCCAACCCTGCCGAGCGGGGCACTCCGGTCGCCGACATCGTCGCCGCGATGCTCGGCGCGCATGCGCAGGTGCTGTCCGCCGCCGAGCTGTCGGTGGGGGTGAGGGCGACGGGGGTGGCACGGGACGAGGTGCGCGGCGCGCTGTGGGAGGAGCGCGCGCTCGTGAAGACGTACGGCCCGCGGGGCACCGTCCATCTGCTGTCGGCCGCCGAGCTCCCCCTGTGGAGCTCGGCGTTGCCCGCCGTGCGCTCGGCGGCGAGTCCGCCCGCGCCGCACGTGCGGGTGAGCGAGGAACAGGCGGAGCAGATCCTCGCCGCGATCGCCGACTCGCTCGACGGGGCGTGTCTGACCCTGGACGAACTGGGCGAGGAGGTCGTCGCCCGCACCGGTTCCTGGGCCGGCGACCGGGTGATGCCCGCCTTCCAGGACCTCTGGCCGCGCTGGCGCCAGGTGATGCACCGGGCGGGCCAGTCCGGCGCACTGTGCTTCGCCCCCGACCGCGGCCGCAGGGCCACGTACACCCGCCCGCCCCGCTTCACCCCGCTCCCGGCGGACGAGGCGCTGGGTGAGCTGGTGCGACGCTACCTGCGCGCGTACGGCCCGGCGACCCCGCGGACCTTCGCGAAGTGGCTGGCGGCGAAGCCGGGTTGGGCCACAGAACTGTTCGGCAGGCTCGCCGAGGCGGGCGCGATCGAGGAGGTCGTCTTCGAGGGCGCCGGGGACTGGTGGATCGCGGCCGGCGACACGGAGTTCCCCGAGGAGCGGGTGCGCGGGGTCCGGCTGCTGCCCTACTTCGACGCGTACGGCATCGCCGCGCAACCCCGGGAGTCACTGTTCCCGGGGGACGCCTACCGGAGGGCCCTGGCGGGCGGGCAGGCCGGCAACTACCCCGTGCTGCTGGTCGACGGCGTGGTGGCGGGCGTCTGGCACCAGCGGCGCCGGGGCCGCCGTACGACGGTGACGGTGGAGCCGCTCGGGCAGCTCTCGGCGCGGGATGAGCGGGAGTTGGGCGAGCAGGTGAACCGGCTGGGCGAAGTGCTGGGAACCGCGGCGGAGTTGGTGGTGGGGAAGGTGGGGGTGGGGCCGCACGCGTAGGTGTTGCTGACCGTTGCCCCCTTTGGTTGGTACATGGCCCCGCGTGGGTCAGCGGAGGGGCTTGCGGGCCTCGACGAGGTGTCGGGTGCTGTGGGCGACGAAGGGGCCCTCGGACTCGATCCGCTCGTGCAGGGCGCGGAGTTGGGGCTCGTAGGCCTCGGCGGTGAAGCCCGGGACCATCCAGATGACCTTGCGCAGGAAGTGGACGACGGCCGCGATGTCGTGGAACTCGATCCGCAGCCGCTCGGCACGCAGGTCGACGATCTCCAGGCCGGCGGCCTCGGCGCCGGCGCGTTCGCGGTCGGGGTGACGGTCGCTGAGGGAGGCCTCCGGCTGGGGGCCGAGGAAGTACTGCACGAGCTCGAAGACGCTGCGTGGGCCGACGTGCTGGGCGAAGTACGTGCCACCGGGCTGCAGGACCCGGGCGATCTCCGTCCAGTGCGGGGTGACGGGGTGCCGGCTGCTGACGAGGTCGAAGACACCGTCCGCGAAGGGCAGCGGCGCGTCCTCGTGGGCGGCGACGACAGCGGTTCCGCGAGGGCGCAGCAGCTCGGTGGCCTTGGCGACGTTGGGCGGCCAGCCCTCGGTGGCGACGGTGAGCACGGGGGTCTTCGGGGCCCGCCCGAGGGCGAAGTCCAGGACCTCCCCTCCCCCGGTCTGGATGTCCAGTGCGGCGGAGGCCCGCGCGAGACGTTCGGCGAGCGAGACGGCGTAGCCCCACGAGGGCCGCTGCTCGGTGGCCCGCCCCTCGAACCAGGAGAAGTCCCATCCGTCGGTGGGCACGGCGACGCCTTCGGCGAGGAGGTCGTCGAAAGTGCGAGGTTCACTGGTTCGGTGTTGAGGGGCCATGGGTCGATCCTGGCAAGGAGTTGCTGATCGGCGCTGCTGGTTTTTCGGGGGCTGGAGTTTTTCGGGGGCGGAGCCTTTTGGGGGGCCGGAGCTTTGCGGGGGCAGGAGCTTTGCGGGGGCAGGAGCTTTGCGGCGGGCCGGAGCTTTTCGTTGGGTCGGAGCTTTTCGTTCGGTCGGAGCTTTTCGTTGGGTCGGACCGCCTCCTCTCACAGGTGCGGTCGCAGGAGGGTGTACGCCCTGTGCACTGTCGGCGCGTCGAGGAGCCCGTCGACGGCGAGGCAGCGGCGGACCGTGCGTCCCGCGTCGCCCTCGACACCACCCCCGTTGTGCAGCACCTCCCACATCTGCATGAGCAGGGCGCCGAACACGGCGAGCGGTCCTTCGACCGGCCCCTCCCGCCGCGCCCACCGATCGGCGATGAGCCCACCCACGCCCGGGACGTGCTCGATACCACGCCAGACCGGGTCGGGAGCGGCATACACCACATGGCGGATGGGACTGTGGATAAGCGCACTGCTGCACAGGAGGCAGGGCTCGAGGGTGGTGTAGAGCCGGTGTCCGTCGGTGTCACCACGGGCCGGCAACTGGGCCAGGGCGTTGATCTCGGCATGGGCGATGTTGGTGCCGGCGAGCTGTCCGGGCGGGGCGACGGACTCCTGACTACGGTTGCGCCCGACGGCGACGACCCGCCCACCACGGTCCACGACGACGGCACCGACGGGCCGACTCCCGGCCTGGAGAGCTTCCCAGGCGAGCTCGAAGGGGAGGTGCCAGGCTGGGGGGATGGGCTGGTGGTGTTGGCCGCCCCGCCGGCCTTGTCGGCCTTGTCGGCCTTGTCGGTCATGGGACGAGCGGCCTTACCTCCGTAGCCGCGAACCGTACGAATCCCTCCGGGTCGGGCTCGTCCCCGGTCGGTTGGAGGATCACCGTGTCGGCGCCGGCCTCCGCCAGCCGTTGAACGGCCTTGGCGACGGCGCCGGCGTCTCCGGCGACGCCGAGGTCGGGGACGTTCTCGACACCCTCGTCGACGAGTGCGGCGCGCAGACGGGCGGCGGCGTCGACGCCGGTGGCGGCGAGGAGGAAGACGACGACTTCGTGCGGTGCGTCGTCGCCTGCGCCGGCGTCGATGCGGCTGCTCGACTCCAGTCCCTCGTCGATGAGTTGCCGCGCCCGTCGTACCCCGTCCGCGGTGGTGGAGGCGGTCAGGATGGTGCCGTCGGCGGCCTCGCCGGTCAGCCGCAGCGTACGGGGCCCGGTGGCGCCGGCGAGGACGGGTACGGGTTCGGCGGGCGGCCAGTCGAGAGCGACGTCGTCGAGACGGACGTACCGCCCGCTGGACGTCAGCCGCTCCCCGCGCAACAGGGCACGCAACGCGACGAGGTGCTCGCGCAGCAACGTCACCGGCGACTCCACCCGCGCGCCGACCTGACCCATCCAGTCCTGCACGCCGTGACCGACGCCGAGGATGGCCCGGCCGGGGAACATACGGTGCAGCGCGGCGGCCTCCATGGCGGTGACGGCGACGTTCCGCAACGGGACGGGCAGCAGCCCGACCCCGATCCGCACCCGCTCGGTCCAGGCGAGGGCGGCAGCGGCGGAAGAGATCCCACCCTCCCTGAAACAGTCCTCCCACAACCACAACTGCTCCAGCCCACACTCATCCGCAACACGAGCAACACTCCGAAGCCGCTCGGGGGGAAGCTGGGGACGGAACACAGCGCCAAGTCCGGTCATGGGGCGTTCCTACCCGGGAGCCCGGCCCCGGACAACAGGTCGAGTCCCGCTATTCCTCGTCGCCCGGTTCGAAATCCAACACTGCCACGCTCACCGTGTGAGCCAGTTCCTCGATGTCGGGAGCAGCCCGGATGACCTGCGCGGTGTCGTCCGTGGCTGTCCACAGCACGACATCGGCGCCCGCTTCTTCGTCGCGCCAGGCGTAGCGAACCACGGCGATCACCTCAGGGGCGTCGTCCTGGCGGAGGTAGCGAAACGACCGTAGCCCTTCACCGAGAAGTTCCGTGCGGAAGGGCTCGACGACCGGTGGTTCGACGACGTCCGGGTCGTCCGCTCCGACAAGGAACCGCAGGGTTTCCTGGCGGTCGCCTTGTGCTGGCTTGACCATGGTGAAGAGCTGGAGTGGCATGCTCGTCGGTTCCCACACGCGGAGCAGCACCCGGGTGTCGAAAGGCTCCGGGGCGAAGGCTTCCGCGAAGCGTCTCAGCGTGTCCGCGAGGAAGGGGATGCCCGACTGGCCGGGGTCCAGTCGGTACGCCCGCCAGAACAGCTGGGCACAGTGCCGCGCCCAGACGCTGATATCCGGCCACTCGGTGGTGTCCCAGCGTGGAGGGAGCTCCAGCCATCGGTTCGGGTCGTATCCGATGTCGAGGCTGAACTCGTGCTCCAGCTCAACCCGGGGCTCAGTCATGTCCAGCTCCACCGGAAGGTCGTCATCAACGCGTCGAACCACTCGACCAGGGCGTCGGCGAGATCGTCCCGCGGGTCTCCGGCCCCGACGGTCGAGAAGGCAGCCACGAACCAGCGGCCGGGATCGCCGGGAACGGACACGAAGTAGTCGACCCGCCGACTGGCCATCTCGGCTCCTCGGTCGGCGACCGCAGGCGCAACACGTTCCCGGCGCAAGGCCAGAGCACCGTCGACCTCACCACTGCTCACGTCCATGTTGGCGGCCGTGTCTCCGGAGAGCAGTTGCAAGGCGATCTCCGCAGGGGCGGACGCTTTGTCGGCTGCGCCGTCGGAGCGGGCGCGTGCGGGGAGCAGCGCCTCGGAAATGATGATCGACGCACCGAGATTCACATCGCCCGCAAGCCGCATGGGGAGATACAGCTCCAGCGCATTGGCTTTCCGTGCCTCGGCCACGGCCGCTCGCAGCCGCCGCTCCAGTTCCACCCGGAGGGGCGTCAGCTTGTCACGCGGAATGTCGGCCGGTACGCGGGCGAAGGCGGAGGCCACGACGGAGCGTACGGCGTCCTCCGTCTCTCCTTTCCTCAGGGGGACCTGGACCCAGTCGGAAGGCAGGAGAAGCTGGTAGCCGGTGGGGGGTGATGTCGGCTCAACCACGGTCCAGCGCCCGCCTCTTCGGGTACCAGTTACCGCCGAAGACAGCGATGCCGAAGGCAACCGCGGGCCAGAGTTGCCAGTGCCCCGTGAGCACGGCGGGAATCGCATAGAACAGGTAGAAGCCACTCATCCACTGAATTTCTCCGGACAATAGGGTGACCCGCTCGCGTCTGTGGTCGTCCCACAGCAGGAGGAGCGCCAGCAGGGGCGTGAACGCAGCCAGATCCCACTCCCACGTGGGCAGTGGCAGCAGATCCAGCGAGCCGCGAAATCCGTCACTTACGAACAGGCGAAGCAGAGCAAGGATTCCCGTGACGAAGATCAGCCATCGCAGTCTCTCTCCTCGCCTCATGACCGCACGTTCTGCCTCGGTCACCTGCGGTTTCCCGCCCTCCCGCTCCCGATTCTGAACGGCCGCACCCTGCATTGCCTTGCCACGACGCAAAAGGGACGGCGCGATCCGGGGACTCTGCGAACCGGGAGAACGTACGCGCCCCCGGGCCTGCCGCACCTTCCGTGCGCGGGCCGCCTCCGGGCTCGACGGTTCCCGCATCGCAGGGCGGCGTCTCACCACTGTGACGCCCCGGCAACTGAGGTGGTCAAGTCACCCTTGGTCCGCCCGTACGTTCCCCCGATCAGGGGGTCCCACTGGTCCGAGGACTTGTCACCGAGGTCCAGTCCGGTTCCGACTCCCCATGAGGCACGTTGGATGGTGAGTTGCCGCCCGGCTTCGGTGACGTTCTTCTGCAACCTCGCGTTACCTGGAAAGGCATCTCGGGCTCGGCGGATGTCATCAATGCGCTGTTTCATCAGCTTGTCTCCCATCGCACTGGCGGTGCCGGCCGTTGTCGCCTCGGGTAGCGGAGCCTCCCGTACTTCCCGCGCCGCAGCACGCGCCTTGTTTCCGTCCGCGAGCCTGTGGAGTCTGGCCGCCCTGCCGCCGACAGCCGCTCGGCGGGAGGCACTCGCGCAGGTGGCGGTCCGCTTGGCCTCCTCTTTTGCGAGGCCCTCCGAAATGGCCCGGGATTCCTGCTGCAACACCTTCACGGCTTTTGCTGCTTTGACGCCGTCCCGCGCCAGTTTGAACGCACCGATGTCCATGGCGACGTCCAGCCAGGAGCCGTTGCCGGTCAGAGCCATGAGTAGATGCACCCCGGCAACGATCGCGGTGAGGACGACGACAAGACCACCCACCGCAGGAAAGAACACCGCGACAATGGACAACGCTGTCGCGAGCCAGCTCAACCTGTCGGCCCATTCACCCAACCAATCTGCGTCCGCCACCCACGCCTCGAGGACGTTCCACCAGCTGTCCTCCATGTCGTCGTCGATCGACGACCGGATCCTGCCCGCGTAGTGGTCCGCGCGATCGCCGTAAAAGTTCACCGCCGAGTTCAGCTTCCGACGGGCCGTCTCCAGGTCTTCCTTCGCCCGCGTGACGGCCGGATCCGCGGACGGCGCGCCCTTGTCGGGCTTGTCGGGGCTCTTCTTGGCTCCGTCGTGGGGCTTGTGGGCGTCGAGGATCCGCTGGGCGTCCTTCGCGTCGTCCAGGGCACGATCCGCCCTTTTCTGGGCGTGCTCCATGTCATCCGCCCAGCCGCCGAGGTGTCCCTTCACCTTGCGGTACCGGTCTTCGGCGAGGTCCAATCTGCGCCCCAGGCCACGCGCCTTGTCGCCAAGCTCGTCCGCGTACTTGCCCTTCAGCCCGTCGCAGTCCGCGATCGCCTGCATGGCGGCAGCCTGCGTGCGCAGCTTCTCGGCCACCTTCTTCATGTGCGTGACCTCGCGCCGGATCCCTTCCGGGTCGCCCGGAACGGGATCGGCCTCTGCGAGCGGCGCCCAGTCAGCCGGCCGCGCCATAGTTGCCCCCCGGTGTAGTGCCGTCAGTTCGCGCGCGTCCATGGCACTACTCCTTCTTGCCCTTGGTGGCGTTGGCCAGGTCGTAGTCGAGGTCCTTGAAGGCGTCACTGGTCGTTTTGACCATCTTCCCGACCTCCTCGATCTCCTCGACCAACCGCTTGCGGTTCTTGTCCCAGTTGTCCACGAAGTCACCCATCGCGCTCTGCACACGGCTGTCACCCAGCAGAGACCTGACGTCCTGGTTCCAGTGGTCCAGCTCCTTGAACTCCCGGCGGATCTGCGCGAGTTGCTTCGCGCTCGTGGACAGCAGGTCGTAGTCGACCTGGAGGTCCGATCCCTTCGACATACTCGCTCCACGTGTTTGACCCGTCAGCGGTTGACGGCCTGGATCTCCTGAACCACGACGTCCTGGTCGGCGCCGAACGTGCCGTTCGGGAGTTCGCCGCCCTGGCCCGTCGTGCTCGTCCAGTGGATCAGCCAGGTAACGGTCGCCTGCAGCTTGAACGAGCCGTCGCCGGAGGAGCGCACGCACTTCACCCCGCAAGGCGGGGTCCTTTCGGTCTTGCCCTTGGCGTAGGACTCACCGATCCTCCCGTCGCGGATCGCACACTCGCCGAAGGCGGGGTAGGTGACCGCGTCGTCCGTACCCGGAGTGATCTTCAGCGAGGCCGGCTCGGCGGCGGTGGTCGCGCTCAAGCCGAGCAGAGGAACGGACGCTGTGACGGACACCGGCTTGAACTTCGCCGTGTCCAGCCACGCCCAAGTCGGCAGGTTCAGCTTCGTGGTGCCCTCCGGGGCGAGGTCAACCTTGGTCGACGGGACGCGGATCTCGCCGTAAGCGAGTTGGGCGAGCATCTCGGACGTGATCGCCTGCGGGTAATCAGCCGGCGGAGCGTCGCCCTTGTCGACCCAGAACGGCAACTTGTCGCAGTCCTGAGAGGCCGGGGCGTTCTCACGCCCCTCGGTTACGTACGCGTCCCACCAGTAGCCCTTGCCCGCCTTGTCCTTGTTGAAGTCCTTGTACGGCATGCCGTTGACGAAGTAGTTCCGGGTCTTCAGGGACCACTCGGGGCTGGGCGCGCTGCTCTCCCATACCTGCCGCATCTGCGACTCGAGTTCCTTGGGCGCGTACTTCGGCGCGTAGTAGCAGGCGGGCGGAGTCCACCAGTGGTCGACGTGACAGCTCCGGTAGATTCACCGCTGCCGTTCTTCGATGTGTCGAAGACGATCCCTGCGGAGACGGTCGAGGAGACCTTGTTGCCGTCGACCCCGGCCGATGCGTTGGCGTCCCAACTCGAATCCGACCCTCCACCAAGCCCCCCGCCGGGGGGATCCTGCGCGGGGAGGGCGCTGGGCGCCAAGCACAAGCAGGTTGTTGCCGCGGCGACGGTGACCACGGCGAGTCGAAGTGCTTTGATCACGGCTGGCAGCCCACGGCGCCGCGAGTCGACGTGATCTTCACGAGTTGCCAGACCCCCTGCTTGTTCATGGCCACTTGAGCGCCGTAGGCGACGTAGCTGTCCTTGGTCACCTTCGTTCCCTTGAGCTCGCCAGTCTTGATGACTCTGCTGTAGCCCTTGCTCTCGTCGCCGCAGTAGCCGATCGCGGCGATGGTCTTGGACTTCACCCTGACGGTACGGTTGAAGAACCGAACGGTGCCCGTCACTGTCCAGCCCGCGTTCTTGAACTGCTGGACCCACTTCTGGGCAGCAGCTGCACCTTCGCCTTCCGTGTAGAACTCCAGGGCGGGAAGTCGCGGATTCTGGGCGGCAATCGCCGCATCCAGCGCGCGCAGGAACTCCGCATTGTCATGAAGGATCGCGTCCTTGACGGAGTCGCCGGTCTCCTCCGGTGTGAAGGTCAGCTTCAGGTCCGGCGGAAGCTTGATCTCCGGGCGTTCAGCCGAGTCCGACGAGCTGGCGCTGGGCGACGCGGTCTTCTCGTCACCTACATCCGCCCCCGCGATCTTGTCATTGCCCTTCGAGCCGTCACTTCCACTCCCGCAGGCGGACATCGACACGACCGCTGCAGCGGCCAGCGCTACGGCTGCGAACAAGGTGGGACGGCGGTTCACAGAGGACTCCCGGCGAGGCGAGGGTTTGCATGAGTTGCCAACGCTATCGACAGAGCCTGGGGGATACCATCCGGGTTTTCGTCCGACACGAGGTCCCAACTGGGCGAATCAAGCGGACGGATGCCTTGGGCGGCCAGTTGACACCACAATAGTTTCGAATCGCAGAGAAACTCGTGAGCATGACATGCTGTCTGTTCTCCATCCTCGACGCAGCATGGGTCTCTGGGCCCATGCGAGTCCTACTGCCCTGCTCATACGGTCAGTTCGCCGAGTGGGCGGGCAGGGCGATACGCGGGCTGGGAGGCTCCTGGATATGGCGCGGCGTTGGCAGGATGGGTGGGGACAGTTGATCGTGTATGGGGATGGTCAACCCGGTAGGGAAGCCATCGCGTTGGAGATCGCCACCTCCTATCGGGCTCGCACCAAAGGGTTGTTGGGACGGGACTCCGTTGACGGCGTTCTCCTGCTGTCGCCGGCCAACAGCATCCACACCTTTCGTATGCGCATCCCCATCGACGTGGCCTATCTCGACCGCCGCCTCAATGTCATCGCCGTACGGACGATGAAGCCAGGGCGGCTGGGGCTGCCGCGGGTCCGGGCACGGCATGTGCTGGAGGCGGAGGCGGGGGCCATGGCGGGATGGGGGATCACAGCCGGGGTTCGAGTGGATGTGGTCGCGCTCTGACTCGCTTCGTCAGGGCGCGCTGGACATCGGTGGTCGACTCGCTGTTTCAACGGCTTCGGTCGCGGTCGCCGTACTCCCGTTCCCAGCGGCGCATGTCCTCAGCATTTCCGATCCTGATGCCGAAGGGCCAGGTCGGGTCGAAGAAGAGCCAGTAACGGGACTCGAGTTCGATGGCGAGGCATTTGATGACGCCCTCGTCGGGCTTCGACGCCGTGTCCGTGAAGGGGTGGACCGTGGTGCAGCGCAAGCGGTCCCAGCTGTCGCCGAAGAGTTGCTCGCCGTGGGAGGCCAGGGCGAGTTCGTCGCCCTCCTCCTCGATCGCAGCGAAGAGCTCGAGACCGTCCAGGGACACCGACTCCACGACTCGAACCGCCAATTGGCCGTTTCCTCCGACCGATTCCAGGCGCAGGGCTCCCACGTCGAGCACGACGAACACAACGAGCGGCTGCGGAGCGAACCGCGTGATCCGCTCCTCGCGGTCGATCCGTCCAGGGACCAGGACATCCGTCACGTACCGCCGCCGCAGGATCTCCTCGACTCCGCTCCAGGGAGTCGTACTCGAAGAGGGCACCGCTGCTCCTGTCACTCGGTCACTGCGCCTTCAAGGTGATCTCGATCGATGTGTCCAGGCCTTCGCCCGACTTCAGGGCGGTCCAGAAGTCGCCGTTCTCGTGCAGCACGATGGTCACACCCTTGCCACGGTAGATGAGCCCTGCGGCCTCGCCCTTCTTCAGCGTGCCCTTGCCTACGAGCTTGAAGGTGCCGTTCTTGATGTTCTCCTGGATGTCGTTCAGGAAACGCGGACCATCATCCTTGAGCTTCTTGTATTTCGTTCCGAGCGCGTCCTCCACCAGCTTCTTGTGCCGCAGGAAATGGTCCTTGAACTTCTTCGGATCCCCCTGCCCCACCGTCGGCTTCCTGGCCGCCTCGGATTCCTCCTTGCTCATGCGGCCGGCGGCGTGATCGGCTTCGGTGGCCTTCTTACGCGCCTCCTCGGCCGCCTTCTTGGCTTCCTCGTCGCAGCCGTCCTCGGCGAGTACGACGTACCCGCCGCCGTCGGCCGCGAGGATGGTGGTGCCGTTGCCGGCCGAGCCGGTGAGGACACCGCCGACGTCCGGGGATGTGCCGTCGTACGGGATCCGGTGGCGCGGTGCTGAGATCGTGCAGCCGGCCTGTCTGGCCTTCTTCTCGGCTTCCTCGGCTGCTTCGTCGGCCTCCTTCGCCGCCTTTTCGGCGCCCGCCACGTCCCCCGCCTTGGCGGCTCGCTTCGCGTCCTCCGCTGCCTCGGCCGCCTCCTCCGCGAGCTTGCCCAGTTTGCCGAGTTTGCCGAGGTCGCCGACCTTCTCTACGACCTTGGCGCCGTCGTAGCCGGGGATGAAGAGGGAGCCGATGTTCCACAGGACGTGGCTGACGGCGCGGGTCTTGTGGCCGTTGTTCCAGTCGTTCGCCGTGTCCTTGCCGATGAACATGTCGTAGAGGACGGTTCCGCCGGTCTTGAGCGAGGAGCCGCCCCAGCCCAGGACGGCGCCCAGGTAGTCGCCCTTGGACCACTTGTCGCGGGCGTCCTTGGAGTTGTTCATCCAGTCGTGGCCGAGCTGTTTGCCGTAGTCGCCGATGCCCTTGAGGGTGTCGAGGGGGTGGCGGGCCATGTCGTAGATGCCGGTGAGGTCGCCCCAGACGCCGTCGACGAACACTCCCTCGCCGACCTGCTTGATCTGGTCTCCGGCGCAGCCGAAGAAGGCGCCGACGCCTGAGAAGCAGCCGGGATCTTTGTCTCCGTCATTGCCGCCGGTGGTGGGCGCGGTCTTCTTGTCGCCGGTGGGGTTCTGGCCGTTGCCGGTGCCTGCCGTCGAGCCTGTGCCGTCGCCCTTGCCCGCCCTGACGTCCGTTCCGCCGCCCCCGGCGGGGGCCGGGCAGGCCATGCCGGTGACCTTGCAGACCTGGGCCTCGATGCCGCCGTAGATCTGCGTGCCCAGGCTGCTGACCAGCAGTGCCGTGATGATGGCGGCGACTATGGCGACCAGGCCGGCGTACTCGACGGCCGTCTGGCCGTCGTCGCGGCGCCAGCGGATCATGCGGGCGAGGGAGAAGGGGCGGCGGTCGGCGCGGTCGCGGGCGGGAGTGTTGTACCACTGTCTGCTCTCCGGCTGGAGCAGGAGGCAGAGGATGACGGTGGGGAGGAAGAGCTGGAGGCCCGCGCGGCCGGAACCGGCGGCGAGGTTGGCCAGGCCGCCGAGGATCAGCCATGCCTGTACGGCGACGAGGCCGCGCCGGATCCAGGGGCCGCCCTGTCGGCTGCGACGGGCGAGCCACCAGCCGAGGGTGCCGGGGGCCGCGGCGTAGGCGACGCGGGCGAGGACTCCGGCGTCGAGGGTGTCGTACGAGGCGGCGGTGAGGAGGATCCCGAGGGCGCCGAGGACGGTGAAGGCGAGGAGGACGTGGAGGAGGACGAAGGCCACCGACAGTGAACGCGGCGGCTCCCCACGTTCCGCGGGCTCACGCCCCATCCCCGGCCACTCCGCCACTCCCCCGACCGACGCCATGCCCCCTCCTCCTCAACCTCCCGCGGCTGCACCGCTGTTGGTCCACGACATTGGCCGAGGGTAGGGAGGAGGCGGGGCGCCCGAGATGGGTCCGGGGGCCCAAATCGGCGCCCAAAACGGGGCGGTTGCGGTCTGCGCTTTGGGGCGTGGCGTGAGAGTGGATTTTCGTCGGGGATGGTTGGCGTCAGCTCTCCGAGCGGGGGAATGTCACCTCCACGCGGCGGTTCTTCTTGCGGCCGTCCTCCGTGGAGTTGTCGGCGATCGGGTACTGCTCGGCGTAGCCGCGTACGTCGAAGGTGATGTTCGGGTCGTTCAGGTCGTCGTCCAGGACGGCCTGTACGGCGTTGGCGCGCTGCTTGGACAGGACGACGCCGTGGGCGTGGGTGCCGAGGTTGTCCGTGAAGCCGAAGACGCGTACCTGGGTCGCGTTCTGCTTCTTGATCTCCTCGGCGATCGCGGCGATGCGTGCCTTCGCGTCGGCGTTCAGCTTGGCGCTGTCCTTGGCGAACAGCACCTCGGCCTGCAGCGCGAAGGTCACCTCGGTGTTGGTGTCCTCCCGGCGTTCGTCGCCGGACTGGTCCTCGACGACCGACTTGATGTCGAGGACCTTGGCGGCGGCGAGGGTGGCGCCCTCGGGGAGTTTGAGGTCGGGGTCGTTGGGGTCGATCTTGACCGGGGCGGAGGCGGAGGCCTCGGTGTCGGGGGCGGTGGTGGGGCTGTCGTCGGCGTGCGCCGTGACGACGCCGGCCAGGTTCGTGGCGACCATGAGGGCCGCCGCCGCGACGACGAGGGGGAGGCGTGGAGTGGTGGTCACGGTCGGCCTCACCCTGAGATCTTGATCGTGCCGCTGGAGAAGGTGGGCAGTTGCAGGGTGACGTCGGTAGTGGTGGCGGGCGGGGAGGGGAACTGCATGAAGACCGGAATGCTCTGGCCGGCTTCGAGTGTCGTCAGCCCGATCGTCGTGAGCGGCCGTCCGTCCGTGTCCCGCAGCACGTAATAGCGCTTCTTGCCCTGCGAGTCCACGAGCGTGGCGCCGCCGAGTGAGGTGCCGTGCTTGATGATCTCGGTCTCGTCGCCGGTCACCTGAGCCGGGATGGCGACCGACTGGGCCCCGTCGTTCTTCATGGTGCCGTTCACGGTGACGAACCCGCCCGTGTCCCTTGTGGCGGAGGTGATCTGCAGGAGCAACCCGTCCGTCCCCTTGAGTTCCGCCAGGGGTGTCTGCGACTGCCCCTCCTGCGTGCTCGGATCGGATCCACTGCTCTCCGACGCGGACGCGGATGTGCCCGGTTTCTTGTCTCCGCCGCCGCTGTCACCGCCACCGCAGCCGGCCACCCCGACCGCCAGTCCGGCCGCTACGGTCAGCGCGACCATCCCCCTGCGGGCCTTCGCAGTGAACCGAATGCTCATCGCTCTGCTTCCTTCACCACTCGTCGTTCGCTTGTCAGTCGGCCAGGTGGACATCGAAGAGGTCCTGGGGTTCCGGTAGATCGGTGAGATCGTTCGGATCCAGGTCCCATATCTTGTCGTCCTTGCAGGTGAGCCGTGGCAGCTCGGCGTCTCCAGCGGCGGCGGGAGGGACGAAGGTGCACAGGGACTTGATCACGGCGGTGGCGGTCGCGTGCGATCGCCTGTCCGTCGTGATGGGCACGATGGAGTCTCCGATGGGCTTGTTCGTCTCGACGGTGACCTTGTAGCCCAGCGGCACGGTCTGCATCGCGCACCCGTCCACGGTGGCGTCGTTCTGACCGGCGAGCTGAGCCGCCCGCCCGCAACCGATCGGCTGCGCCCCCTCACCGTCGAAGATGTCCTGCCACTTCTTCGGATCCAGTACGTTCTTCACCCAATCGCCCGCGAGTTGGTCCCGGGTCTGCTGTGCCGCCGCGAGCGCCGCCGCGTCAGCCGCCGTCTCGGCGCCGTTCCGGTTCACCGCGGCCTGGCCGACCGCGAAGTAGGCGAACGCAAGAAAGAGCAGGCCTCCCACCACAGTGATGTAGATGGGAAAGGCCTGCCCTGCGTCGCCGTACCGACGAGGTCGGATCAAGGAGCGACCTTGGCGATCTGCGCCGTGATCTTGGTGAGAATCGTCTGACCGATGTTCGTACCGGTGATCGCCAGCACGATCGCCACAACCACCGCGATGATCCCCAGATACTCCACCGCGGTCTGCCCCTTGTCGGCGGCGCGACGCTGCATGGCCTCGACCGTCGTGTTCTTCCAGCCGTTCACACGCACCTTGGCCGCCACGGCCTTCTTCAGCATCAGGTCGCTCATGGTGGTCCCCTCCGGGTTCGCTTCCGACGCCGGAACCGTACGCCGCGGCACCCCGCTCACCAGAGGGCCCCAGGGCCCAATCGCGGGCCCAATCCCGGACCCAGGCGCTCCCCCATCCCGGCACGGCCGCTCACCCCAGCCCTCGGCCCGAACCGGGCGCCGTGCCGAGCCACTTGGCCGCCGCCTCGGCGCGGCTGGTGCTGTGGAGCTTGGCGAAGATGCGGTTGATGTGGTTCTTGACCGTCTTCTCGCTGATGAAGCACGTGGCGGCGATCTGCTGGTTCGTCATGCCGGACGCGATGAGGTCCATGATCTCCGCCTCCCTCGTGCTGAGTTGGTAGCGCTTCCTCAACTGTGCCATAGTTGGTTGCGTTTGCGAAGAGGTTTTGGGTTGATTGCTGTACGACAAGGGGAATGAGGGAGTGTCAGTGTATGCAGTCGCACTTCCCAGGCCCTCCGGCAACGGTTCCGCCGACGTCGGGCGTGTCTCGCGCAGTTGCGCCAGCAGTGCCCCCGTCGCCGTCGCCGTGAGGTGGGGCCGACCCTGTCTGATGTCCCGTACCGCAGATACCAGTTCGTCCGCCGTGAACTCGCCGTGGACCAGGTAACCCACCGCGCCCCGGCGCAGCGCCTCCTGGACGATCTCCGACTCCCGGCTGTACGTGAGCATCACGACCGGCGCGATCGGCACCAGGTACGGAAGGGCCGAGATGCCGTCCACCCCGGGCATCCGGACGTCCAGGAGGACGATGTCGGGGCGGTGTCGACGGGCCGCCTCGTAGGCCTCGCGGCCGTCCGCCGCCTCCGCCACGACCGTGATGTCCTCGCGGCCGGAGAGCAGGGCGGTGAGGCCCGCGCGGACCACGGGGTTGTCGTCCGCGACGACGACCTTCAACGGTGCGGGGACCGGGCGTTCCTGGAACGGGTTCGGCGGCGGCTGCGGCGCGCCGGGGTGGGGGAAGGTCTGTTCCGGCATCTGCGGCCTCCTCTCGTGGATGTGGGGGACTCGGACGTCCTACTCGGTCCTACGCGGTCGTACTCGGGACTACTCGGGACCACTCGGTCCTGTTCAGTCCTACTCGGTCGTACTCACTCGGTCTCCGTCGTCAGTGCGGCCAGCGGCAGTTCCAGGCGGACCTCCGTGCCCGTCGGGCGGCCGCCGCGGCCGATGCGGATGCGGGCGCCCACCGAGGCGGCCCGCTCGACCATGCCGACCAGGCCGAAGTGGCCCGCGCGGCGGAGCTGTTCGAGGGTTGTGCCGGGAGGCAGGCCCCTGCCGTCGTCGTACACGCTGATGCGCAGGAGGCCCTCGTGGACGCCCGCGCTGACCTCCACCCGGGTCGGGTCGGCGTGGCGGTGGGCGTTCTCCATGGCCTCGGTGGCGATGGTGAGGAGTTGGCGGGCGACGGCGGGCGGGACGGGGGGTACGGCGTGTTCTCCGATCGGGCGGTAGGCCGCCCGCAGACCGTTGCGGGCGCTGAAGTCGCGGGTGCGGGCCGCCAGTTCGACCAGGACGTCCGTGCCGTGGTCCGGGTCGTTCTCGCGGCGCAGGTCGGCGAGGAGTTCGCGGGCCTCGGACGCGGCGCGGCGGGCCGAGCGGGCCACCAGTTCCGCCTGCTGTCTGACCAGGGCCGGGTCCATGCGTTCGGTGCCGGCCGAGCCGGCCAGGCCGTCGGCGGCGAGGGCCACGCCGTGCAGGGTCTTGGCGACCGAGTCGTGCATCTCGCGGGCCAGCCGGGCGCGTTCGGCGCTGACCGCCTCGGTGACCGCCAGCCGGGCCTGGACCTTGGTCAGGGCCTGGGTCGCGGAGCCGAAGCGGAGCATCAGGCCACGGAGGGAGGAACCGACCGCGCCGGCGATCACGCAGAGGCCGGGCAGCAGCAGGGCCTCGGCCAGGTTGCCGTGCAGGTCCTTCCTCGTCGCGTAGACCATCAGCAGGATCAGCGACTGCAGCGAGGCGAAGCAGGCCGCGCCGCGCCAGCTGTAGACGATGCCGGCCAGCAGCGGGGTGCAGACGCCGACGTAGGCGAGGGTCGTGTCGGGGCCCGCGGAGACCAGGAGCAGGAAGCCGAAGAGGCTGTCCACGACGAGCAGGGACGGGTGGCGCAGCAGGAGCGGGCCGAAGCGCTCCCAGTCGCGGAAGAGGACGTAGGAGCCCATGAACGTGACGACGACGGCGGCGCCGACGAGGCGGGTCGCCAGGCCGGGGGACGCGTTGAGCAGGGCCGCCGGCGCCGCGAGGCTGATCATGGCCAGACGGAAGCCGAAGACCTGACGGCACATGGCCTGGAGAGCGTTGAGCTGGATGGGCAGCGTCGGGGCCTCGGGGGCCCTGCGGCGACGGCCTTCGGTGGCGGGTGCGGGTGCCTCGGAGGCCGGTTCCTGGGGCGTCCGCGGCTCGCGGTCCGCCCGGGTGGCCTGCCGTGGCACGCCCGGCAGGGGGGACACGTCCGCCGGGGCCCATCCCGGCGGCAGCGCGGGAGTCACCGAGGTGACCGGGATGTCGGGCGCGCCGGTGCGCACGTGGTCCGGCAGTACCGTGCCGGCCGGCGGGGTGGTGATCTCCGGCGTCCTCGGCCGGCGCCACAGCAGCCCGGTGACCTCCCTCGTCGTCGCCATGTCCGCGCCCTCCCCCGCTACTTGCCCGTGATCGTGCCGAAGTCGGTGCCCGAGCCGAGCAGCAGACCCGCGCCGAGCAGGAGCAGGGTGGCCGGCACCATGAACGTGGTGATCATCAGCGTGGCCCTGGGGACGGCCCGCGCGGCCTTGCGACGGGCGTTCTGGGCGTCCGTACGGCGCATGTCCTTGGCCAGGGAGACCAGGGTGTCGACGATCGGCGCGCCCAGCTCCTCGCCCTGTTGCAGCGCCGTCACGAACATCGCCACCTGCTCGGAGTCGTTGCGCCGGCGCAGTTCGGCGAAGGCCTGGCGGCGGCTCATGCCGAGGTCCATCTGACGCAGGGTGATACGGAGTTCGTCGGCCCACGGGCCCTCGTAACGGGAGGCCACCCGGTCCAGGGCCTGGCGGAAGCCGAGGCCGGCGCTGACGACGACGGCGAGCACGTCCAGGAAGTCGGGCAGGGTCCGCTCGATCACGTCCTTGCGGATGCGGATCGCCGCCCAGATGCCGACCTCGGTCCAGAACGCGCCGAAGGCGAGCAGGAGAAGGGCCACGAAGTACTGGCCCCGCATCAGGAAGACCAGGAAGCCGACGGCGCCGAGGAAGCCGTAGACCGCGCGGCGGGCCGCGTAGCGGTCGATGGTCAGGCCGCCGGGGTTGCCCGCGAGGTCGATCCTGCGGCGGTACTTGGCGACCAGGGTGGGGCCCATCAGGCGCAGGACGGCGGGCGCGTACCGCATGCCGAGCCGGTCGATGAGCGAGTCGACCGCACCGGTGCGGGTGGCGCCCACCTCCAGGGCGAGCACCAGGTCACCGGGCAGCTTGGCCTCCGCGCGGTACATGCGGATCCCGGCGAAGACGCCCCAGACGCTCAGGCCCATGACGGCCGCGAGCAGAAGTGCCATTTTTTCCTCCCCTCGGCGGAGAACTGTCGGACGGGTCAGACGTCGATGCGGGACATACGGCGGATGAGGACGAAGCCGACGGCGTAGAGCGCGAAGGCGATGATCACGCAGGCCTGGCCGACGGGTGAACCGGTCATCCGGTCCAGGGCGCCGTCCTTGACCCCGTTCATGAGGAACAGGGCGCCCACGCCTAGGGCGGGGACGGCGTACGAGGTCATGGTGACCTGGGAGAGCTGGGTACGGATCTCGCGCCGGGTCTCCTTGCGCTCCTCCAGCGTCTCCGTGAGGTTGCGCAGCGCGCCGACGACCTGGCCGCCGGCCCGGTTGGACAGCACCAACGTGGTGACGAGGACGACCAGTTCGCGTGAGGGCAGCCGGTCGGCGAGGTCGCCGAGCGCCTCGTCCATGGATTGGCCGATCGCCAACTGGTCGGCGACCTTGCCCAGTTCCTCACCGGCCGGTGCCTCGAGTTCCTCCGCGGCCATCCCGATCGCCGTCCGCAGGGCGAGTCCGGCCTGGGTCGCGTTGGCCAGGATGCGGGCCAGTTCGGGGAGTTGGTTGATGAACTTCTCGATGCGTTTCTGGCGCTGCCAGTTGAGGAACTGCACGGCCACGCCGATGCCCAGCAGCCCGGCGAGCGGGCCGAAGAAGGGGGCGAGGGAGGCCTGGCCGATGAGCCACAGGGCAGCGACGGTGGCGAGCATGTAGGCGAAGAACTCGCCGGGGGTGACGTCGAGGCCGGTGGCGGCGAGCCGCAGCTCCAGCTTCTTGCCGAGCCTGGTGCGGCGCAGCCGGCGGTCGAGGGTGCGGAAGCGGCGTGCGCGGCCGCCGACCGGGATCTGGCCGGTGTGCGCGAGCCGTTCGACGAGCGCGGCCCGTTCGGCCCTGCCGGTGGCGTAGGTGTGCACGCCCACGACGGCCAGGACGCAGGTCAGCAGGGTGATGCCGGTGGTGAGGGTGACGAGGTTCTGCAGATCCATGGAACGGCACCTACCTGGCTTCTCGGGTGGCCAGCTCGTCCGCGGACCGGGCGACGCCGAAGGCCTGTGGGATGGGCTGGTTGGACATGTAGAGGCGGTCGGCGGTGCGGCGGGTGAGCGGGAAGTGCTGGAAGGCGCCGTAGATCCGGCCGTCCGGGGCCATGGGCTGGGCGTTGAACCGGGCCACGGTGGCGAGGCGGTACGGCTCCCCGCCGTGGCTGTCGAGCAGGGCGATCTCGGTGATGCGGCGGGCGCCGTCGGCGAAGCGGGTGAGCTGGATGATGACGTCGACGGCGCTGTTGATCTGGTCGTGCAGGGCGATGAAGGGGACTTCGACGTCGGACATGGAGGCCAGGGTCTGCAGGCGCATCAGCGCGTCCTCGGCGCTGTTGGCGTGCACGGTGGCCAGTGAGCCGTCGTGGCCCGTCGACATCGCCTGGAGCATGTCGAGGGACTCGCCGCCGCGGACCTCACCGACGACGATGCGGTCGGGGCGCATGCGCAGGGAGTTGCGGACCAGGTCGCGGATGGTGATCTGGCCCTTGCCCTCGACGTTCGGGGGGCGGGACTCCAGCCGGATGACGTGGGACTGCTGGAGCTGGAGTTCGGCGGAGTCCTCGATGGTGATGATGCGTTCGCCCTCCGGGATCAGGCCGGAGAGGGCGTTGAGGAGGGTGGTCTTGCCAGTGCCGGTGGCGCCGGAGACGATGATGTTGAACTTCGCCTGCACCAGGCCCGCGAGCAGGAACAGGATGTGCTCGTCGAGCGAGCCGAAGCCGATCATCTCCTGGAGCGTGAAGGAGCGGGGGAAGCGGCGGATGGTGAGGGTCGCGCCGGTCAGGGACAGCGGCGGGATGATCACGTTGACGCGCTCGCCGGAGGGGAGACGGGCGTCGACCATCGGGTTCGACTCGTCGACCCGCCGGTTGACCGTGGAGACGATGCGTTCGATGGTCTGCATCAGCTGGTCGTGGGAGGCGAAGCGGATCGGCAACTGCTCCACCCGGCCGCCGCGTTCGACGAAGATCGCGTCGGGTCCGTTCACCATGATCTCGGTGATGGACGCGTCTTCGAGGAGCGGCTCCAGGATGCCGAGGCCCAGTGCCTCGTCCACCACCCGCCGGATCAGCTGGGAGCGTTCCACCGTGGAGAGCACCGGGCCCTCGCGGCTGATGATGTGCCCGAGGACCCGCTCGAGCCGGGCCCGGCGTTCGGCGGCGGCCAGCGAGGACATCTCCGCGAGGTCGATCTCCTCCAGGAGCTTGGCCCGGTACGAGGCGACCATATGGCCGTCCTCGCCCCGATGGCCGTTCTCCTCGGGGGAGTTGATGCGTGCCCGCAGGCTCATGGTGCGTGCTCCTCGCGTGCCTCAGTGGTCGAGCGGCATGGTGGCGGCCTTGCTGGCCTGGTAGTTGCCCAGTCCGGGGAAGAGCTTCGGGATGTCCACGTGCGCGACGACGGTGACCGACCCGCTTCCCTCCGAGGGTTCGCAGCGCACCGTCAGCCGGCTGCTGACGGCGTCCGCGCAGGCCGCGCCCGCGTCCTGGCGCAGCGAGGCGGCACGGGCGCCCGCCCGGGCCGCCGTGCCGGCCTGCTGGGCGGCGTAGGCGACGAGGCCGAGCTGGATGCCGGCGAGGGCGACGAGCAGCAGCACCGGGATGAACCCGAGGTACTCGATGGCCACTTGGCCCCGGTCGCGACGTGTGCGGTCGTACGGCATCTCAGTTCTTCACCTCCTCCACCGCGCCCGCGTGTCCGTGCACGGTGATGGGGACGGAGACCGCGCCCGGGAAGAGCAGCGGGACCCGTATCGACACGTCCGCGGTCACGAAGCCGGTGCCGCCGCACTGGTCCACCGTGGTTCCTCCCCGCCAGGACGCCGAGAGGTCCTTCAGCGCCGCCTGCTCGCACACGCCGAAGCGCTCCCCCCGGGGAGCGGCCGTGCCCGCCCGTACCCCCTCGTCCGCAGCATTCCCCGCGAGCGTGTACGCGTATCCCACCAGCACGAGCTGCCACAGCACCACCAGCGTCACGATGATCAGCGGGGTCATGCCGAGGAACTCGATGGCGACCTGACCGCTGTCCCCTCTCCGCACGGCCCCGGGCCTCCTCATCCCCCGCCCTCCCTCCGGCGCCGGAAACTCACCGCGCCCCGGTCGCCCCGGAACCGCCCGCCGCCCCGGTGAGCCGCCTCGGCCGCCTTGACCAGCCCCAACTCCCCGGCCAGCGACCAGAGCGCCTGCTTCACCACGCCCCTGCTGTCCAGTTCATGGACCCGGCCCGCGTCCACCGCGCCCTGCAACTCCTTGAAGTTGGCCGGGATCACGGTCCCCGCCACCGCGGTGCCGGTGATCTTCTGGATCAGCTGCGGCTGGATCTCGGTGGCCCGGCTGTGCCGGTTGACGACCACGGTCGTCTCCTCGGCCTTGCGGATCTGCAGCCGGTCCCACATCCGTACCGCCCGCTTGGCGCCACGGACCGCGACCACGTCCGGGGTGGTGACGAGCAGGGCCATGTCCGCCATCTCGACGGCCGCCGCGCCCGCCCCGCTGAGCTGCGCCCCGCAGTCGATGACCACGATCTCGTACCGTGACCGCAGCGCGCTGACGATCTGCCGCGCGCCCCGGTCCGTGACCTCCTCGCCCCGCTCGCCCTCGCCCGGCGCGAGGAGCAGGGCGATCCCCGTGTCGTGCCGGTAGACGGCGTCGGCCAGCACCCGGGGCGAGATGTCCGTGATCGCGGCCAGGTCGACGACCGAGCGGCGGAACTGGACGTCGAGGTAGGACGCCACGTCCCCGGTCTGCAGGTCCATGTCCACCAGAGCCGTGCTCCGGCCCGAGGCCTGGGCCGCCAGCGCCAGTTGGATCGCGGCCAGGGTGGCTCCCACCCCGCCCTTCGCGCCGCTGACGGTGACCACGGTGCCGCCGACTCCGGTGAACACGTCACCGCCGGAGCCCAGATGGCGCCGTACGCCCACCGACCACTGGGCGACCGCCTGGACGCGGCTCGCCAGCTCCTCGTAGCTCAGCGGGAGGGCGACCAGCCCGCGTGCGCCGTAGTCCATCGCGGCCTGGAAGAGTCCCGGGCTCGCGTCCGAGGTGACGAGGATGACGCCCACCGCCGGGAAGCGCAGGGCCACTTCGCGGATGAGTTCCAGGGCTGGGACGGGGCCGATGCGCTCGTGGACGACCACGACCTCGGGGAGTTCGTCGATGGACTCGGCGGCCAGCCGGGCCAGGGTGTCGACGAGCTGGGTGGAGTCGACGACCGGGGCCACCGGCTCTGCGTCCGGGAGCTGGCTGAGCAGCGTCGTGATGGAACGGACCGCGTCCGCGTCCCCGACTGCCGGGAGGATCCTGGTGGGCATGGGGGCCTCTCACTTGTCCTTCGCGAGCTGGTACGTCCGGTCCTTGTCGGGGACCGTGGTGCTGCCGCCCGGCGCCACCAGGGCGAGCCGGACCCGCTGGGCGAACGACTCGGCGTAGGTGATGCGCTGGGCGTCGAGGGTGGAGAGGGCGAAGGTGATGGGGACCTCGTCGGTGGGCTGCTGGTTGTTCTTGTCGCTCGCGGAGGGGTCCAGTGCCTTGATCTCGCCCACGTCCAGCACCTTCGCGTTTGTTACGATGATCTTCGACTGGGCGGGATCACCCTCCTTCTCGCCCGCGAAGGTGGCGTACACGTTGACCGTCGAACCAGGCGTGATCTTGCCCGCCACACCGGTCGCCGCGTCGATCATGATGGCGACCTCCTGCTGACCCGGCTGCAGAGCGGGCTGGTCGACGATCATGTCGCTCTGCAGCAGGGACCCGGCCCGCAGTGTGGTGACGGCGATCTTGCCCCGGACGGCGTCGAGATCGGTGATCGCGTTGTGCGACAGCCACCGTTTGGGCATCTTGATCTTCTCGAACTGGCCCGCGGTCAGCTGGGTGTACGGCGCGATGTTGTCCTTCACCTGGTACGCGGCGACCTCGGGGCCGACCTTGGACTTCACGTCGCTGATGACGGACAGGACGCCGGCGAACGCGCCGAGGGCGCACAGGACCGACAGGAGCAGGAGGAGCACGCCGCGGCGCTGACGGGAGTTCATGTGCCGTACAACCTCATTGGGGATATCGGTCGAGCGGAATGGGATCGGGCGGGCGGTGCGGGGGGCGTTCGGGACTCACCCGGCCGGGAGCTGGTTCTCCAGCAGCGGTGGCGTGGCGGAGCAGAACACGCAGCGGTCGCCGATGACGTCGATCCCGCACCAGTGGCAGCTGCCCTGCCGGACGGACGTCACCAGCTGGTAGAGGACCGAGAGGTCGGGGAGGAAGGTCGCGAACTCGACCAGCTTGTTCGTCCCCCACCAGGTCGCCGACTCGGCGGGCGGGACGGTCTCCCTCAGTCCCTGCACGTTCCACTGCTTGGCCAGCGTCGCGCTCACCCAGTCCGACTGGAGCTGGCCCTTGCCGACCAGCATCCAGGTGCCGAACTCCGGTCCCGCCAGGGCGGCCGCGGGACCGAGCTTCACCAACTGCGGCTCGGGATGGGCGAGGACCGCGAAGTGACTGCCGGGCACCCAGGACTTGGCGTGGGATTTCAGGCCCACGGGGACGCGGTCCAGGCGGGCCACGGAGCCGAGCAGCGCGCCCGCGTGGATGTAGTGGGTGAGCAGCCGGCCCGCGGAGGCCAGGACGCCCGGGGAGAGGTCGCAGGACGCCAGCTGCCGCAACTGCCGTGCCAGGACGGCCAGTCCGAGCGGGGGCAGATCGGGCCGGAACAGGGCGATACGGTCGCTCTCCAGGAGGGAGCGGATGGTGTGCAGCCGGCGTTCCACTCCGGGCGGGGCGGCGCGCGAGGACACGACGACGAGATGCCCGTGCTGGTCGACGAGGGCCTGGACGGCGGACAGCGCCTGGTCGAGCGGCTGTCGGTCGAGGTCCGGCAGGACGACGGCGGGCAGGGTCCGTTCGTCCAGCGGCGGCAGCGCCATGTCGGCACTGGTCACGGCAATGGCAGTTGGCACGCGCAGCTCCCCGTGTTACGCCGTCGGCCCACCGGGGCGGGGTTACTCCGGTACACCGATATGACTTCACTGCGTGACTACCTCAGCACTGTATCCACGCCTCTGTGACCGGAGAACAGCGTTTCTGTAGCTGATGGGCAACTGCCGTTTCACAAGACACGTCAAAACGGGGCAGGTTGAGCATCTTGCCGGTGCCGAAGCGATCCGGCGCCGGACGGCCGAGTTGGTCTGGACCTCTTGACAGTCGGATTGGTCTGGACCAACTTGTTGTCATGTCCCCACTGAGACGATCGACACGGCTCTGGTCCGCAGCCGTCACCGCCGCCCTCGCCCTGTCCCTCGCGGGCGCGGGCCAGGCGTCCGCAGCGGACGTCAACAACGCGAAGAACGCCGGTTTCGAGTCCGGCCTGAGCAACTGGACCTGTTCCGCCGGCAGCGGTACGACGGTCTCCTCCCCGGTGCACGGCGGCTCGGCCGCGCTGAAGGCGACGCCGGCCGGACAGGACGACGCCCAGTGCGTCCAGACGGTGGCCGTGAAACCGAACTCGACGTACTCGCTCAGCGCCTGGGTGCAGGGCGGCTACGCCTTCCTGGGCGTCACGGGCACGGGCACGACCGACGTGTCGACCTGGACGCCGGACTCGTCCTCGTGGAAGCAGCTGACGACGAGCTTCACGACGGGCGCGGCCACCACGTCCGTCACGGTCTACACCCACGGCTGGTACGGACAGGCGGCCTACTACGCCGACGACGTGTCCGTCCTCGGCCCGGACGGCGGCGGGGGCGGCGACCCGGCCCCGACCATCCCGGCGACGCCTTCCGGCCTCGCGGTCTCGGGTACGACGTCTTCGTCGGTCTCCCTGTCCTGGAACGCGGTGTCGGGCGCCACCGGCTACAACGTCTACCGCAACGGCACGAAGGTGACCGCGGTGACCGGCGCCTCGGCGACCGTGACCGGGCTCGCGGCCGCCACCTCGTACTCCTTCCAGGTCACCGCGACCAACTCGGCGGGTGAGTCGGCGAAGTCGGCGGCGGTCACGGGCACGACGGCGACCAGCGGCACGGGCGGGGGCTCGCTCCCCAGGCACGCGGTGACCGGGTACTGGCAGAACTTCAACAACGGCGCCACGGTCCAGAAGATCTCGGACGTCTCCGCGCAGTACGACATCATCGCGGTGGCGTTCGCGGACGCGACGTCCACGCCGGGCGCGGTGAGCTTCACGCTCGACTCGGCGGGGCTCGGCGGATACAGCGTCGACCAGTTCAAGGCGGACATCGCGGCGAAGCACGCGGCCGGCAAGAAGGTGGTCGTCTCGGTCGGCGGGCAGAACGGCACGGTGTCGGTGAGCGACTCCGCCTCGGCGACGAACTTCGCCAACTCGGTGTACTCGCTGATGCAGACGTACGGCTTCGACGGCGTCGACATCGACCTGGAGAACGGCCTCAACCCGACGTACATGTCCCAGGCGCTGCGGTCCCTGTCGGCGAAGGCCGGCTCGTCCCTGGTCATCACCATGGCCCCGCAGACCATCGACATGCAGTCGACGTCGGCCGGCTACTTCCAGACCGCGCTGAACGTCAAGGACATCCTGACCGTCGTCAACACCCAGTACTACAACAGCGGTTCCATGCTGGGCTGCGACGGCAAGGTCTACTCGCAGGGCTCGGTGGACTTCCTCACCGCGCTCGCCTGCATCCAGCTGGAGGGCGGCCTCTCCCCGTCCCAGGTGGGCCTGGGACTGCCCGCCTCGACCAGCGCCGCGGGCAGCGGCTATGTCTCCCCGACGGTCGTGAACAACGCCCTCGACTGCCTCACGAAGGGCACGAACTGCGGTTCCTTCAAGCCGTCGAAGACGTATCCCGACCTGCGGGGCGCGATGACCTGGTCCACCAACTGGGACGCTGCCGCGGGCGGTTCGTGGTCGGGCTCGGTGGGCCCACACGTGCACGCGCTGCCGTAGGCACCCGCTCCCGGCGTTTCGCGTCGACGGCACACGCGCAGAACGTGCCGTCGACGCGGATCCCGCCGACCCTCGATCCCGTGTGAAACATTTCCCCGGTGCCACCGCATCAATGAAGTGAGAACGGCGCCGCGGCAGGGGGAAGACGTATGAGACAGGCACGTGCGGACGAGTATGGCGAGTTCGCGGCAGCGCGCGCCGGGCATCTGTACCGCTCCGCCTGTCTGCTGACCGCCGGGGACACGCATCTCGCCGAGGACCTGGTGCAGGAGACCCTCGGCCGGCTCTACGTCAGATGGGGACGGGTGTCCCGGGTGGGCAACCCCGCGGGGTACGCCCAGACCGTGCTCACCCGGACCTTCCTCGCCCACCAGCGGCGGCGCAGCAGCACCGAGCAGGCCACCGACACACTCCCCGAGCTGCCCGACGGCGCCCCCGACGGGGACCCCTCGCTGCGGCTGACGCTGCTGGAGGCGCTCGCCCGGCTGGCCGCCAAGGACCGGGCCGTGGTCGTCCTGCGGTACTGGGAGGACCGTTCCGTCGAGGAGACCGCCGACGTCATGAACGCCAGCTCGGCCGCCGTACGGACGCGGTGCGTGCGGGCGCTGGGGCGGCTGCGCGAGCTGCTCGGCGAGGACCTCGGCGAGTACGCGCGCCCCTGATCCGCCGCACCTCAGCCCACCCACCTCACTTCAACCCACCTCACTTCAACCCTCAGCGAAACGGTGGCTCCCCATGCCCGTCGAACAGCACAGCGACCCTTTCGAGGACCGGCTCACCGCCGAACTGCACGAGGCGGGCAGCGCCTTCGCGACCGACCGGGCCGAACTCGTCGCCGCCGGTGTCCGCATCGGCCGCCGGCGCCTGCTGCGGCGCCGGGCCGCCGTCGTGGGCGGCGCCGCCTCCCTCGCGCTCGTCGGGGTGGGCGGGGCGCTGCTCCTGCCGGGCGCCGGATCTCCACCGCGGGCCACCGCCACGGTCGGCACCTCCCGGCACACCCCCGAGCCGGCCCCCGCCCCCGTCTCCGGGGACCAGCTGATCCGCACCCTCGAAAGGCTGCTCCCGCACGGCAAGTTCAGCCAGGCGCAGGCGCGCGGCACGAACGAGAAGCCGGGTCCGTTCGTGCACCTCGTGTACGACGACGGGAAGGGCGCGGCCGCGATCGAGGTGGGCCTCGACCGGATCGAGCCGGGCAGCGACGAGGCACGGCAGACCACCGAGTGCCCGGGCAAGGCGTATGTGCACTATGACGCGTGCGGCACGACCCGGCTGTCGGACGGCTCGGTGGTGATGGTGCTGCAGGGGTACGAGTATCCGGACCGCCGCGTCGACACCAAGTACTGGACCGCCGAACTCGTCACGCCCGAGGGCCGGCACATCAGCGTCGGCGAATGGAACGCGGCGGCGGAGAAGAACTCGCCCGTCACCCGGCCCGAGCCTCCCTTGTCCGCCGCGCAGTTGAGGCGGCTGGCGGCGGCCGGCACCTGGCGGGACGCCGTCGACGCGATCCCGCGGAACACGAGCGCCCCGGCCGCCGAGCCGACGGCGACCGCCGCCCGGAGCACGGTGTCCGTCGCCCCGATGCTCAGGAGCCTGCTGCCCGCGGGGAAGTTCACGGTGTCCGAGGACAGCGGCCAGGACACCGGCTTCGGCTACCTCGTCCTGGACGACGGCAAGGGCAGGAGCCTCGTCCAGGTCAACGTCCAGGCCGACCAGTCGGACGTCGGGGCCGAGCTGTTCGGCTCCGACTCCGAGACGCTGCCCGACGGCACGAAGGTCGCCCTGCACCAGCGGCCCGGCGAGAAGGGCGGCGCGGGCGTCGTGTGGTGGACCGTCGACACACTGCGCAAGGACGGGCGACGGGTGGTGATCAGCGCCTTCAACTCCGGCGCCCAGGACACCCCCGCGACCCGCAAGACCCCCGCGCTGACCATGAAGCAGCTGAGGGCGATCGCCCTCAGCCCCAAGTGGTGGCAGTAACGGACCGAACGGCAGCCCGCGCGGGCGGACGGCTATCGCCGACCACAGCCGTCCGCCCCGCAGGTACCGAGCTCGAACCACACGCTCTTGCCCGGTCCGTCGTGACGCCAGCCCCAGCGCAGCGCCAGCGCCTCCACCAGGAACAGCCCCCGCCCGCTCTCCCCCGTGCCCGCGTCGAGCACCCGCGGAACACGCCGGCCCGAGTCGCTCACCTCGCAGCGCAGCACTCCGTGGGCCGCGGACAGGGTGAGCCGGAAGCCGCCGCCGGAGTGCAGCAGCGCGTTGGTCGCCAGCTCGCTGACGAGCAGCTCCGCCACCTCCACCACCTCGCCGTCCCGGTCCGCGATCCCCCACGCCTCCAGCTGTCTTCGCACCTCCGACCGGGCCCGCCGCGCGGACGAGGGAAGGGGGCCGTACTGGACACTCAGGTCACCGGCACCCAGGGGCGGTTGAGGGTACGCGGCATGATGCGGGTCGGGATCCGGGCGAGTGCTCCCGGAGCGTTGCAGCATGCGGACAGGATGATCTCCCCCCGGGCACGGCACACGGGGAGGACTACCTGATTCCATACCTGCGTACCCTCCCGTGCCCTACGCGTACTGCAGCCGTACGGTGGCCCCGTGCTCTTCGTCGCGGACGTCGACGTATGTGCACACCTGCCGCGTGAACCACAGCCCCTGCTCCGGCTCCAGTTCGGGCGTGGGCGGTGGCACGAACCCGGCCAGCGGGTCACCGACCCGGCGCGCGGCGCGCAGCTCGCACACACAGCCGGGCGCCTCGCCCCACAGCCGTACGGCGGTGACGGGCCCGAGCGTGCCGAGTGCCGCGGTCACCGCCTCGGTGAACAACTCGGCGTCCACCCGCGTCAGTCCACGGGCCACCGCCCGTGAGCGTACGGCGTCGGCGTACGGTTCCCGGAGGAGTTCCGCGTCCGGCGGAGGCGGTGCGAGCGGCACGGTGTCCAGCTCGGCGGTGAGGCGGACCGGGTCCTCGTACACGCCCGAGCCGGGGTGGGCGCGGCGGGCCGCCTCGACGATCGCCTCACCGGCGGTACGGGTGTCGTAGGCGCACAGGACCGTCGTCGCCATCGGCGCGAACAGCAGGTTCGCGAGGGCCTCGTAGCGGATCCACTCGGTGGTCTCCCGGGCGGAGCGCCCGGCGCGGCCGTCCCAGACGGGTTCCATCAGGAGGTGGACCCGGCCGCCGGGTCCGGCCTGCGCGGCGAGGTAACCGGCGCCCTGGGCGACGGCGTTGGCGGCGGAGCCGGTGTACCAGTCGGTGTGCTCGATGAGCGCGACCTCCTTGGTGTCGCTGCCGAGGGCGTCGCGCAGGAGGTCCAGCTTGGCCGGGGCGGCGATGGCCGCGGGCGGGGGTTCGCCGGGGGCGCCGAGGCCCTCGGTGAGGAAGGCCACGGCGGCGGCCACGAACTCGTCGTCGGCGCCGAAAACGCCCATGCGGTGGTCGAACGGGGTCGGAGTGGGGGCTGGTCGAGCGGTCATGGTTCTCCTTCGTGGGGGCGGATCTCCGTGGGATCTCCGTGGGGACGGGATCTCCGTGGGAAGGGGGATCGGTTCACCGCTGGGCGGTCACCCAGGCGGCGATCTGGCTGCGGTTGCTGAAGCCGAGCTTGCTGAGGATGCGTTCCACATGGCCTTCGGCGGTCCGGCGGGCGATGACGAGACGGTCGGCGATCTGCTGGTTGGCCAGGCCCTGGGCGACGAGTTGGGCGACCTCGCTCTCCCGGCGGGTGAGACGGACGGCGTCGCACCGCTCGGCCGGCGCCGGCTCGGGCCGCTGCGGCGGGAGTTCACCGGTGGGCTCCCCCACCGCATAGCCGACGGTGGCCGTGAGCCCGAGGGCCGCGCCGCGCGCGTACGACCGCTCGTACGCGGCCCTGCCGAGGGCCTCCCGGGCGCGGGACTCGCTCTCCAGCCGGGTGGCGCCGAGGGCCTGCGAGCCCCAGCGGAACCGGTCGACGTCGGCCCAGACGCGGTCGGCGCCGCCGAGCAGGACCGCCGCGCGCTCGGCGGCCCCGCGGCGGGCGGCGGTCTGAGCGAGCAGGTCGAGGGTGAGGCCGATGCCGATGATGTCGCGGACGGCGAGTTTGCGTCGCAGGGCGTCCCGGGCGTGCCGCTCGGCCTGCTCCCACTCGCCCTTCACGGTGTGCGCGAGGGCGAGCATCCGCAGCACGTACGACAGCACCCACTCCTCGCCGTGCTCCTCGCACAGCCGGCGGGTCTCCACGCACACCTCGATGGCCTGGTCCGCCTCGCCCAGGAAGCCGAGCGCACAGGCGAGTTCGACCCGGTCCAGGCCGACCAGGGACAGGTGCTGGCCGAGGACACGGCCGCGGGCGACGGTGGCGCGGTAGTGCTCCAGGGCGCCGGACACGTCGTTGTTGAACAGGCGCAGGACGCCGATGACGTACTCGGCGTGGGCGGCCTCGGCCTCGTCGCCGAGGGAGCGGGCCAGGTCCCGGGCCTCCTCAGCGCGTGCCAGCCCCGAGGTCAGGGCCTCCTGGGAGCCGGCGAGCAGGCCCACGATCCACAGGGCGCGGGCCCGTTCACGGGTCGGCTCGGGGCAGGCGGCCAGGGCCCGGTCGAGCCAGTAGCGGCCCTCGCGGGGCGCCCCACAGGCGTGCCAGTAGAACCACAGGGTGCCCGCGAGGCGCAGTCCGGCACGGGCCTCGCCGGGTTCGGTGAGGCTGAAGTCGAGGGCGGCGCGCAGGTTGTCCTGGTCGGCGCGGAGCCGGGCGACGATCTCCCGCTGCCCCGGCCCGAACCAGGCGCTCTCGAAACCGGCGGCCCGCCGCTGCACCCACTCCCGCTGCCGGCGCCGCGCTGCGACCTCCTCGCCCGCCTCCTGCCGTAACTTCTCCAGGCCGTAGTGGCGCAGGGTGTCCAGCAGGTGGTAGCGCACCCCGCCGGGGCCCTCCTCCCGGCCCAGCACGGACTTGTCGACGAGACCGGCGACGGCTTCCAGCACTTCGTACGCGTGCACCCGCTCACCGTCCGCGCACACCGCCTCGGCGGTCTCCGCGTCGAAGCCGCCGGCCAGCACGGACGCCCGCGCCCAGACCAACTGCTCCTGCTCGGTGCAGAGTTCGTGGCTCCAGTCGACCGCGGCGCGCAGGGTCTGGTGGCGGGGCAGGGCGGCGGTGGAGCCGGCGGTGAGGAGGCGGTAGCGGTCGTCGAGGCGCTCCAGAAGCTGTTCCACGCCGAGGACGCGCATGCGGACGGCGGCCAGTTCGATGGCGAGCGGGAGGCCGTCCAGGCGGTGGCACAGCCGGGCGACGGCGGCACGGTTGGCGGCGGTCAGCCGGAAGCCGGGGACGACGGCGGCGGCCCGGTCGGCGAACAGGGCGAGGGCGGGGTAGCCGTCGGCCGAGGTGAGGTCGCCGTCCGGGTCGGGGACCGGCAACGGCCGTACCTCCAGCAGGTGTTCCTCGGTCAGACCGAGGCGGTGGCGGCTGGTGGCGAGGACGCGGACGCCGGTGGTGCCGTGCAGCAGGGCGGCGGACAGGTCCGCGCAGGCCTGGAGGAGGTGTTCGCAGTTGTCGAGGACCAGCAGCAGACGCCGGTCGCGCACCTGCTCGACGAGGGCGTCCAGCGGGGGCTGGCTGGAGTGGTCGTGCAGGCCGAGGGCGTCGGCGGCGGCGACCGGGACGAGCGCCGGGTCGTCCAGCCCGGCCAGCTGCACGAAGCGGACGCCGTCGGGGAAGGTGCGCTCGACGCGGGCCGCGATGCGTGCAGCCAGGCGCGTCTTGCCGACGCCGCCCGGTCCGGTCAGCGTGACCAGTCGTGCCCTGTCGAGCAGCTCGTGGCCCTTGGTCTGTTCGCCGCGCCGGTCGACGAAGCTAGTGGTCTCGACCGGCAGTTGACGGTCCCGTCGCGGCGCTGATCCGCCCATGATCAGCCTCCCCTGGCAACGGAACCTCACTTTCCTCTTGGTTCGGCATATATGCACGTCGCGGTCACACCCGCGAGTGCACTTTGCCGGAGGTCCGTGCGGGGAGAACGGGCGCGCGTACACTGCGCGCGCCCCTGTCCGGCGGCTGGAGGAGCGCCGGCCGAGCCCGACCGAGCGCGCGGACCGACCGGACAGCGGCACGAGTCGCGGCAGCGGAGAAGCGGTGTCACCCGGCGGGCGTTTCCTCGGGTGCCGCCTCGCCTTCCCGGCGTCCGCCGGTGAGCCGGCGGAACTTCTGCGCGACCTCGGCCTTCTTCTGCTCGCGCCTGGCCTTCGCCTCCTCCTTGCGGACCTGCTCGGCGGCCTCCTCCATCGCCTTCAGCTCGGCACGTACGTCGTCGACCGGGCGGCGCTCGAGAACGGTGTCGTAGCGCATGGCCAGCAGGTCGAGCACCTGGGTGTCACTCTCCTCGACCTCGGCCAGGATCGCCGTGCCGCCGGGAGCGACGTGGGGGGTGAAGGCGCCGAGGGCCTCGGTGGCCTCACCGGCCCGCTTGAAGTCGTAGCCTCCGCCGATTCATCGCGCCGACGCCCCAGTCCATCAGCACGCCCAGCGGTCCGCCCAGGATGCCGACTCGCATCCGCGAGGACATGTTCGGCCGCGTCGGCCGGCACTTCACGGACGCGCTCGACGCCGCCGCCCGGCGCGGTGAACTGCGCCCCGGTGTCCAGGCGCACGCCGGGCAGCTGATGGCCCGCATCGCCGGCTCGCTGTTCTTCCGGCGCTCGATGCTCGGCGAACGGCTCGGCCACGACGTCGTGGCGGGCAAGGTCGACAGCGCGCTCGCCCCGTGGCTGCCCGACGCAGGCCGGCGTGGCGGAGGTGACGGAAGCGACGACGACGGCGGACCGGATCCCGCTGGTCGACCGGCCGCCACGGCTGCTCCCGCGCGAACTCCGCAGTCCCGAGGGAGAGTCACCGCCCGCGGACCGCCAACGGCTCGTGAAGTCCGGAGCCGCCCGGGCGTCGAGGGCACCCTCAAGGGCGGCCTCGTACACCGCAGGACGCTCGGGTCGCCGTACGCGTGGAGGCGTTCCGGGGCCCCGGCGGGCGCGGAGGGACCCCGGCCCCCCGGGTACGGGCCCCACCACGCCTGCCGGGCGGCGGGAGTCACTCGAAACCGGCCGCGCGCTCACCCGGGCGTCCGGGGGCGCGTGGCCGATGTGCTACGCGTCCGACGCGTCCTCGTCGAAGTAGGCGTCGAGCACCGCGTCCAACTGCTCGTCCCACTCCTGGAAGCGTGACCGGGCCGGCGCCTCGATCTCGATCGGATACCAACGGCGGTCCGGGGTGTGGACGGTGACGGTGTACCGCTTGCCGAAGCGGGGGGACTCCGTCTCGACGGCGCCGATCTCGTCCCAGCGGAACTCGCACTTCTCCTCGTCGAGGCTGAGACGGATGCCCCGGCGGTCGGCGACGATTCTGGCCCGCCGGTCGGAGGCCTCGAACACGGGCCCGTCCTCGACCTCCTCCTCACCGGAGTCGGCGTCGGTCTCGTCGGTCTCGGCCACGACCGCCGGGGTCTCCGCCTCCTCCGCCTCGACGTCCCCACCCTCGGACGTGGCGTCCTCCGGCTCCTCGGCCACGGGTGAGGTCAACCCGGGGATGAACGCCGGGTCGAACCCGGCGCCCTTCACGGGCTCTGCCTTCAGGGGCTGACTGCTCGAACCTATGCGCTGCTCCACAGCGGGCAGTATGGTCGACGATCCTGTGTCCGACACAGCCAGCCCCAACTTCGTTATGAGACGCCTACACGAACCAGCTCAGCACCAGCGCCACCACGAACCCCGCCACCGACAGGACCGACTCCAGGACCGTCCAGGTCCTGAGAGTGTCGCGTTCGGTGATGCCGAAGTACTTGGCGACCATCCAGAAGCCACCGTCGTTCACGTGGGAGGCGAAGATGGAGCCGGCCGAGATGGCCATGATGACCAGGGCGACGAAGGCCTGGGAGTGGTGGCCCCCCGCGAGGAGGGGCGCGACGATGCCGGCCGTGGTGACGATGGCGACTGTCGCCGAGCCCTGGGCGACGCGCAGGACGAGGGAGATCAGGTAGGAGAGGACCAGGACCGGCAGGCCCACGTCGTGGAAGGTGTCGGAGAGCGCCTGGGCGACCCCGCTGGCCTTGAGGACCGCGCCGAAGATCCCGCCCGCGCCGACGACCAGCAGGATGTTGCCGACCGGCTTGAGGGAGGCGGTGGAGACGGTCTCGAGGGACTTGCGGGACCAGCCCCGTCGTATGCCCAGCAGGTAGTAGGCGAGGAGCAGGGCGATCGTCAGCGCCACGAAGGGGTGGCCGAAGAACTCGATCACCGAGCGGCCCGTGGAGGGGTCCAGCGCGATGGAGGAGAAGGTCGCGGCCAGGATCAGGATCAGCGGGGTGCCGATGATGCCCAGGACGGTGCCCAGAGGCACGGGCCTCTCCTGCGGCTCGACGCCCGACGCGCGCTGCTCGTCGATCACCGCCTGCCGGGCCTCCGCCGCCGCCTCCACCATGTCCTGCGGTACGGCCACGAAGACGCGGTTGCCGATCCACGCCGAGTAGGCCCATGCGGCGAGCACCGCCGGGATGCCGCAGACGACGCCCATCAGGATGACCCAGCCGAGGTCCACGTGCAGAAGGCCGGCGGCCGCCACCGGACCCGGGTGCGGGGGCAGGAACGCGTGGGTCATGGACAGGCCCGCGAGCAGCGGGAGGCAGTACAGCAGGATCGACTTGCCGCCCCGCTTCGCCGCCGCGTACACGATCGGCGCGAGGACGAAGATGCCGACGTCGAAGAAGACCGGGATGCCGAAGATCAGGCCCGTGAGGCCCATGGCGAGGGGGGCTCGCTTCTCGCCGAACAGCCCGAGCAGTCGTGACGCCAACACCTCTGCGCCGCCGCTGACTTCGAGGATCGCGCCGAGCATCGTGCCGAGGCCGATGATGATCGCGACATGGCCGAGGATGCCGCCCATGCCGGACTCGATGGTGGACACGGCGTCCGACCGCTGGACCGTGCCGAAGAGTTCGGTGACGGAGAGCCCGGCGAGCAGGCCGACGGCTATGGAGACGGCGAGCAGGGCGACGAAGGGCTGCAGCCTGACCTTGATGATCAGGAAGAGGAGGAGCGCGATACCGAGGGCGGCGACCGTGAGGAGGCCGGGTGTTCCGTCGATCAGGAGGAGCAGGCCACCGGTGTGGGGTGGGGCCTGGGTGGGGGTGGTCGCGGCGAGCGGGAGGGACATGGGGGTCCTCTGGGTCAGTGCATCGGGCTTTCGGGCAGGGGGGATCGCGGCACGGCACCCAGGAAGTCCTGGGTGCCGTGCCGTGTACTGCGTGCGGGAGTTGAGTGGCCGTCAGCCGAGGACGGCGAGCGCGTCGATCTCGATGAGGAGACCCGCGGGCAGGCCGACGTAGACCGTGGTGCGCGCGGCGGGCGGGGCGGTGAGCGCCTGCTCCTCGAAGTACGCGTTGTAGATGTCGTTCATCTCGGCGAAGTGGTCGACGTCGGTCAGATAGACGCGGATCATCATCACGTCGTCCCAGCTCGCGCCGCCCTCCTCGAGGATCGCCTTGACGTTGGCCAGGGTCTGGAGGGTCTGTTCGCGCAGGGTGGGGCCGGCGGGCGTGGGGGGCTTGCCCTCCTCGGCGGGCAGGAAGCCGACCTGTCCGGCGACCTGGAGGATGTTGCCCTTCTTGACGCCGTGGGAGAACTTCGCGGGCGGGGTGGTGTGGGTCTTGGGGGTGAGCGCGATCTTGTCGGTCATACGGGGTCCTTCGCTTCGCTGTCCTTCACGGGGGTTCTGCCGGAGTACTCGCCGCTGATGGCGTCGGCCGTGCGCCGCACCAGGGGGAGCAGGGTGAGGAGTTCGTCGGCGGTGACGACGACGTTGGGCGCGGAGACCGACATCGCGGCGACGACCCGGCCGTCGGCGCCGCGGACGGGGGCCGCGACGCAGTTGATGGACTCCTCGTGGCCGCCGAGGTCGGTGGCCCAGCCCTGCTCCCGGGCCTTCTCCAACTCCCTCAGGAAGGCGGGGGCGTTGGGGGTGGAGCGGGCGGTGTACGCGGGGTAGTCCAGCTTGTCGGCCAGGGCCCGCCGCTCGGCCTCCGGCAGGTCGGCGAGGAGCAGCTTGGCGACGGCGGCGACGGTGATGGCGACGGGTTTGCCGATCCGGGAGTACATCCGTACCGGATAGCGGCTCTCCACCTTGTCGATGTAGAGCACCTCGTTCTCCTCGTACACGGCGAGGTGGACGGTGTGTCCGCACTGTTCGTTGAGGCGTACGAGGTGGGGGTGGGCGATCTCGCGGATGTCGAGGTTCTCCATCGCCTCCTGGGCGAGGGCGATGAGGCGGGCGCCGAGGCGGTAGCGCTGGTCGGACTGGCGGTAGACCATGCCGTGTTCGTGCAGGGTGCGCAGGAGGCGCAGAGCCGTGGACTTGTGCACGCCGAGGCGGTCGGCCACCTGGCCGAGGTCGGCGGGGCCCTCGGCGAGCAGTGGCAGGATGCTGAGCGCTCGGTCGACGGTCTGGCTCATGGGGTGCGTTCCTCCTCCGGGGCCTGCTCGGCTCGGGTCCAGCCGGGGCCGAGTCGAAGTCTCCCCCACGTGTCGTCGTCGAGGGCGGCGAGGCGGTCGGCGGTGTCGCGGGAGGGGGGTGCGGCGAGGTCGCCGGGGACGGTGAGTGCGGCGGCGGCCGCGAGGTGGCCGTGGCGGAGGCGGGCGGGCACGGGCAGTTCGCGGAGGGTGGCCGAGAGGAACCCGGCGGCGAAGGCGTCACCGGCGCCGACGGTGGCGACGACGTCGACGTGGAGGGCGGGCACGAAGGTGGTCGTCGGGCCGGTGAACGCCGTCGCTCCCCGCTCCCCCTGCTTGACCACCAGGACCGCCGGTTCGGGCAGCGTCTCCCGGACGGCCGCCGGTCCGCCCGTGACGCCCCAGGCGTGCTCGGCCTCGTCCTCGCCGACGAAGACGAGGTCGGACCGGCGGGCCAGGTCCCGCAGCACGCGCGCGCCGTCCGCGTCCGGCCACAGTCCCGCGCGGTAGTTCACGTCGAAGGAGATCAGCGGGCGCGCCGGACGCGGTGCGGTCAGCTCGCGCATCAGGGCGAGGCAGCCGTCGGACAGTGCCGCCGTGATCCCGGACAGGTGCAGGATCCGGCCCGCCCGCACCGCCGCCAGGTCGACGTTCTCGACGGTCATCGCGGACGCGGCCGAGCCGGCGCGGTAGTACGCCACCTCGTGCGCGTCGGTCGCCCGGTCGCCGGCCGTGCGGAAGTAGACGCCGGTCGGGCGGGCCGGGTCCCGGTGCACGGCGGAGACGTCGACGCCGTGGCTCGCGACGGTATCGACGAGGTGGTCGCCGAAGCCGTCGGCGCCCACTCTGCTCACCCACCGCACGGCATGACCGGCGGCCGCCAGGACACACGCCACGTTGGACTCGGCGCCGCCGATGGCGCGGTCGAAGGAGGGGACGTCGGCGAGGCGGCCCGGGCGGGAGGGCAGGAAGGCGACCATGGACTCGCCGAGCGCGACGACGTCCACGCCGTCGCCGGTACTGCTGGGTCCGCTGGCGGTCACGATGGTGGTGGCTCCCGGGTCGGATGCGGGGACGGCTCCGTTGACCCCGCGTTGGCCGAGATGTTAGACAGCGGTGAGCGATATACGCAATGGATGTTGCACCCACTGCAACAGGCCAGATCAGGGAGGCTTCCATGACAGCCGACAGTCCCTCCGAAGCCCTTGCGAGCCTCTCCGGGGAACGTGTCGACCACCGCTTCAAGGGCCTCCCGCCGGACGCCGAGGGCCTCACCGTCGGCGAGCTGGCCGCCCAGCGCCGCAACCTCTTCACCGACGGCTTCCCCACCCCCGTCCTCGCGCTGTCCGCCGAGCGCCTGGAGCACAACCTCGCGCTCATGGAGACGTACGCCGTCCGCCACGGCCTCTCCTTCGCGCCGCACGGCAAGACCTCCATGGCGCCCCAGCTGTTCCGGCAGCAGATCGAGCGCGGCGCCTGGGGCATCACGCTGGCGGTGCCGCACCAGGTGCGGGTGGCCCGACGGTTCGGGATCCGGCGGGTCTTCCTCGCCAACGAGCTCGTGGACGCCGCCGCCCTGCGCTGGATCTCCGGCGAGCTGGACGCCGACCCGGACTTCCGGTTCGTCTGTTACGTCGACTCCGTGCGCGGGGTCGAGCTCATGGACGCGGCGCTCAAGGGGGCCGTCCGCCCACTGGACGTCGTGGTGGAGCTCGGCGCCGGTGAGGGCGCCCGTACCGGTGTCCGTACGGAGGCGGAGTGCGCGGCCGTCGCCGACGCGGTGGCCGGGACGCGGACGCTGCGGCTCGTCGGGGTGGCGGGCTACGAGGGCGAGGTGCCGCGGGCCGATCCGGAGCGGGTGCACGCCTGGCTGCGGCGGCTGGTCGCGCTCGCCGTCGACTTCGACAAGGCGGGGCGTTTCACCGGCCTCGACGAGATCGTCGTCAGCGCGGGCGGCAGCGCCTGGTTCGACGCGGTGTCCGACGTGTTCGCCCGGATCCCCGAACTGTCCTCCCCCGTTCTGAAGTTGCTGCGCTCCGGCGCCTATGTCTCGCACGACGACGGGCACTACCGGAAGGTCACGCCCTTCAACCGGGTGCCCGAGGAGGGCGCCCTGGAGCCGGCGTTCCGGCTCTGGGCGCAGGTCGTCTCGCGGCCCTCCGCCGAGCAGGCCTTCGCCAACGCGGGCAAGCGGGACGCGGCCCACGACCTCGACCTGCCCTTCGCCCAGGTGGTCCGCCGGGACGGCACCGAGCGCCCGGCCACCGGGATCGAGGTGACCGGTCTGTCCGACCAGCACGCATGGCTGCGGACGACCGGCGAGGCGGACGTGGAGGTCGGAGACTGGGTGGGGATGGGGCTGTCGCACCCGTGCACGTCCTTCGACAAGTGGCAGTTGATCCCGCTGGTCGAGGCGGACGGCACGGTCGTCGACTACATCCGTACGTTCTTCTAGAGGGAGCCCGCGATGGAGGAGCTCGTCATCCGGGACGCGGACGTCGTGGACGGCAGCGGTGAGCCGTCGTACCGCGCGGACGTGGTGATCGACGACGGCAGGATCGTCTCGATCGTCAAGGAGGCGGCCGCGGCCGGCTGTCTGCGGCCCAAGGCCGTGCGGGAGCTGGACGCCGAGGGGCTGGTCCTCTCCCCCGGCTTCATCGACATGCACGCCCACAGCGACCTCGCCCTGCTGCGCGACCCCGACCACAGCGCCAAGGCCGCGCAGGGGGTCACCCTCGAAGTCCTGGGCCAGGACGGGCTGTCGTACGCCCCCGTCGACGACCGCACCCTCGCCGAGGTGCGCAGCGCGATCACCGGCTGGAACGGCCACGGCGACGACATCGACTTCGACTGGCGGTCGGTCGGCGAGTACCTGGACCGGCTCGACCGGGGAATCGCCGTCAACGCGGCCTATCTCGTGCCCCAGGGCACGGTCCGGATGCTCGCCGTCGGCTGGGAGGACCGGGAGGCGACGCCCCAGGAGCTGGACCGGATGCGGCAGTTGGTCGCCGAGGGGATGGAGCAGGGCGCGGTCGGCATGTCCTCCGGGCTGACGTACACGCCCGGCATGTACGCCAAGGACTCCGAACTGACCGAGCTGTGCCGTGTGGTGGCGTCGTATGGCGGCTACTACTGCCCGCACCACCGCAGTTACGGGGCCGGCGCGCTGGAGGCGTACGAGGAGATGGTGGCCCTGACCCGCGAGGCGGGCTGCTCCCTGCATCTCGCCCACGCCACCATGAACTTCGGCGTGAACAAGGGCCGCGCGCCCGAGCTGCTGTCGCTGCTGGACGAGGCGCTGGCGTCCGGGGCGGACATCACCCTGGACACGTACCCCTACACCCCGGGCTGCACAACCCTGGTGGCGATGCTGCCCAGTTGGGCGAGCGAGGGCGGGCCGGAGGCGATCCTCAAGCGGCTGGAGGACGACGACACGGCCGAACGCATCCGGCACGACCTGGAGGTCGTCGGCTCGGACGGCTGTCACGGCGTGCCCATCGAGTGGGACACGATCGAGATCTCCGGCGTGACGGACCCGGGGCTGGCGGACTTCGTGGGCCGTACGGTCCGGCAGTCGGCGGACGCGCGCGGCGAGGCTCCCTGGACCACCGCCCGTCGCCTGCTCCTCGCGGACCGGCTGGGCTCGACGATCCTCCAGCACGTCGGGCACGAGGAGAACGTCCGGCAGATCATGCGGCACCGCGTCCACACCGGCGGCTCGGACGGCATCCTGCAGGGCACCAAGCCGCATCCACGGGCCTACGGCACCTTCCCGCAGTATCTCGGCCGCTATGTGCGGGAGTTGGGGGTGCTGTCGCTGGAGGAGTGCGTCGCGCACCTCACCTCACGCCCTGCGGCGCGGCTGCGGCTGCCCGACCGGGGACTGGTCCGTGAGGGCTACCGGGCCGACCTGGTGCTCTTCGATCCGGCGACGGTGGCGCCGGGGGCGACCTTCGAGGAGCCGCGCACCCTGCCGACGGGCATTCCCCACGTCTTCGTCGACGGGAAGTTCGTGATCGAGGACGGCCGGCGCACGGACGTGCTCGCGGGACGGGCGGTCCGTCGTAGTCCCGTACGACGGAACGCCACCCGGGCCTGATCTACGGCTTGGGCAGCACGCACCCGCCGGCGTTGAGGTTGAGCTTGTTGCCGGTCGTGAAGCAGGCGGGTATCTGGTAGGTCTCCTCGGCGTAGTTGATGCCCTCGCGGACGGTGACGTTGCCGTTCGCGTCGACCTCGCACGGGTTGTTCTCCGTGCAGCGCTCGCCGTCCTCGTTGCCGGTGTTGTTGACGGCGACGACCTTGCCGGTGGCGTTGTCGATCACCGGGGAGCCCGAGGTGCCGCCGATGGTCTGGCAGGCGGAGGTGTAGCGGACGGAGTCCTTCCAGGTCCAGTCGCCCTCCTTGAGGCGGTAGACGAACCCGTCGATGTTGCAGGCGTAGGTCCGCTTCCAGTAGCCGGACACGACGGTGATCGCGGTGCCGGCGGTCGGGTGGGTGTCCTGCACGGTGAGCGGGCTGATGCCGTAGGAGCTCTTGATCGCGGAGTACGTGGTCGTCAGACGGTAGATCGTGACGTCCGTGTCGGTCATGGTCGAGTAGACGACCTGGTTGGCGCGGAGCGTGGCGACCTTGGTGCCGGCCGAGTTCAGCAGACCGAAGGTACGGCTGGAGGACTGGCCGGTGATGACCTCGCCGGGCTCCGGGAAGCCGGTCTCCAGGCAGTGGCCGTTGGTCATGACCAGCGCCGGGTCGGTGTCCGCGGAGTTCGGGAAGCGGATGACCGAGCCGGAGCAGTTGCTGAGCGAGACGGTGCCGGCGAAGTTGACCGCCTTGACCGCGGGGGCCGGCGCGGACGCCGCGACCGCCGGTGCCGCGCCGGATCCGGCGAGCACCAGCGCGGTGACCACGGCGCCGAGAGGCTTCTTCATGTGGGGGTCCCCTCATTGCGACAGATTTTGTCATGGGCATTGTGAGGGGAGGGGGGTGGTGGGGCAAGGAGCGATTTCAGGACCGGCGTTGGCGGATTTCCGCGCAGGCGGTGTCGACGTACTGGGCGAGGGTCCTGGGACTGTCGGTGATCCGCGCACCGAGCTCACCGGCTCGCTGCAGGCGGGCGGGGGTGAGACGGTTGACGAAGAACACCGCGGGCCCGAAGAGGCCGCTCTCCCTCCAGCGCGCGAGGTCGACGAGTCCTTCGTCCCCGCCCGGACCGCGTGAGACGTCGGAGATCAGCAAGTCGAACCCGAAGGAGCCGAGGAAGACCTCGGCGCTCGGCCGGTCCTGGGCCAGGATCACCGCGGCACCCTGGCCCTGCAGTCGGCGCACCCGCTGGAAGTTCTGTTCCGGGTAGTCGTCGACCCACAGGATGCTGACGCCGGTGTAGTCGCTCCGCGCCTCCCCCGCGGGCGGCTCCTCGTCCTCCCGGATCATCGCGACCGGAGCCGCGCCGCCCTCCTGCAACCGCCGCACCAGCTGGTCGGCCTGCGGAAGCCGCATCCATTCCTCGATGGGAACCGGCCGGTTGGGGAACGGCCGTGTCCCGGGCCTCACTTGGGGTGCTTCGTGGCGCCCTGTCCTCGCCCCTGCCTGTTGCCGGAGTTGCCCGGGGCCGCGGTGGTCGTGGTGGGGGCCGAGCTGACGGGGGCGGTGGCTGTTCCGGTCGAGGGCTGCGGTGCGGTGGCCGACGTCCCGGTCGTCGCCGTGCCGCGGGCGGTCGACTCGCTCGCGGTCGCGGGGGCGGACGGCCGCGTACCGGCGGGGGCCGCCGAGGCCCCGGCGCCGCGCGGGGACGCCGTGGGTGTCGGGGAAGCGTCCGCCGACGGTGCCGGGCGTCCGCCCTTCCCCTCCGGTCCGCCCGAGGACGCGCCCGAGAGGGACAGCGCGGTGATCACGGCCGCCGACAGCGCACCCACCGCCCCCGCGGCGACCAGCATCCGCCGCCGTCCCCGCGTCCCGCGCTCGCGCCGGCGTGCGGCGGCCCGGCCACCGGCGGGGAGGGCCGGGTCGGTCTCGGGCACCCTGGGCAGCTCCGCCGTCCGGTCGTACGCGTTCTGCCAGCCGTGCGCGGCCGCCGGGTCCGCGTAGCCCTCGTACGCGGGCGTCGATTCCGGGATCGGGTGGTACACGTTCGGCGGATCCTGCGGGGAGCCGTTCTTCCTGTTCGCGTGCTGAGGTGACCCGGACATGACCGCGCATTCTAGGGACTGGTGGGACCACTGAGACAGTTACCGGCGATAACAGCCCAAACCCAGGCGTCTCGCGTGGTGGAAAACACGGTCCCAGAGGCGTTACCGGGCCGTAAGCTCCCAGACATGCAGGTGATCCAGTCGACCAAGCTCGCCAACGTCTGTTACGAGATCCGGGGCCCGGTGCTCGAGGAGGCGATGCGGCTCGAGGCGGCCGGGCATCGGATCCTCAAGCTGAACACCGGCAACCCGGCGGCGTTCGGCTTCGAGTGCCCCCCGGAGATCCTGGAGGACATCCTCCGCAACGTCTCCACCGCACACGGCTACGGCGACGCGAAGGGCCTGCTGGCCGCCCGCCGCGCGGTCGTCATGCACAACCAGACCCTCGGCATCGAGACGGACGTCGAGCACGTCTTCATCGGCAACGGCGTCTCCGAGCTGATCGTGATGGCGATGCAGGGCCTGCTGGACGACGGCGACGAGGTGCTCGTACCGGCCCCGGACTATCCGCTGTGGACCGCCGCGGTCTCCCTGTCCGGCGGTACGGCCGTGCACTACCGGTGCGACGAGCAGGCCGACTGGATGCCCGACCTCGCGGACATCGAGCGCAAGGTCACCGACCGCACCAAGGCCATCGTCATCATCAACCCCAACAACCCGACGGGCGCGGTGTACGACGAGGCGATGATCAAGGGCTTGACGGACATCGCCCGCCGCCACAACCTCCTCGTCTGCTCGGACGAGATCTACGACAAGATCCTGTACGACGGCGCCACGCACACCCCGACCGCCGCGGTCGCGCCGGACCTGCTGACTCTCACCTTCAACGGCATGTCCAAGGCCTACCGGGTGGCCGGCTACCGGGTGGGCTGGATGTCGATCTCCGGGCCGCGCGCGCACGCCGACTCCTACATCGAGGGTCTGACGATCCTGGCGAACATGCGGCTGTGCGCGAACATGCCCGGACAGCACGGAGTGGTCGCCGCGCTCAGCGGGCGGCAGTCCATCAACGACCTGGTGCTGCCGGGCGGCCGGCTGAAGGAGCAGATGGACACGGCGTACGAGCTGCTGACGCGGATCCCGGGGGTGAGCTGCGTACGGCCGAAGGGGGCGCTGTATCTCTTCCCGCGGCTCGACCCCAAGGTGTTCAAGATCAAGGACGACCGGCGGATGGTGCTGGACCTGCTGCGCAGCGAGAAGATCATGGTCGTGCAGGGATCCGGGTTCAACTGGCCCGAGCCCGATCACTTCCGGGTCGTGACACTGCCGACCGTCACGGACCTGCGGGACGCGGTAGGGCGGATCGGGCGGTTCCTGGACGGCTACGGCCAGCCCTAAACCTCTCTCGCGCCGCGGATTCCGGGATCTTCTTGGATTCGCTCAACTTTAGACGAAATCTAAGCTAGGATGGTTTCCTGACAGCTTCTGGAGGCCATCCCATGTACGAACCGATCCGCACCAAGTCGGTCCACAGCACGATGGCCGGCACGAGCTCCGACTTTCCGCACCGCTCCCGCGAGGAGGAGCTGGACATCCAGCTCGCGGGACACCTCGCCGCACTGCTCGCCGTCACGGACGAGCTGCGGGCGGCGGCTCCCTCCGCCGACCTGGACGAGGCGGCCGAGCGGCTCGCCGAACAGGTGGCCCGGCTGCGAGGCGGGGTGACACCGGTGCGTATGCAGGTGGCACCGACCGAAGTCGACCTCACCACCCTGCACGAGCGGGCGCACGCCCTCGCGGGCCGCGCCCTGGTCGTGGCGGCCTCACGGGCCGACACGGCGGCGGCGATCCTCGCCGCGGAACGCATGGACGCGCACACGGAGGCCCTCGACCCCCGCGAACTCGCGTCCCGCTGAGCCCCACGAGGGCTCCCCCGACGGCCCCGGTCCGCGTGCACCCGCAGCGACGCGCGGACCGGGCGCCACACACTGCGTTGGCTTGGGCCGCGGGTCTTTGTGTCGCCGGGTTGTGAAGTGCGGTGGGCCGCGGTGCGCTTCGCCGTAGGGGTGCGTGTCGTTCGGCGGCTGCGGGCTGGTTGTGGCTTGTCGCGCCGTTCCCCGCGCCCCTTGGGGCGCGTTGCAGGGCCGGAGCGATCGCGACACTCCCCGTTCACCCCACACATCCGGGAATGTTGGGTTCCGGGAGCACGCTCCCCGGCGTGAGACGTATCGCAGGAATCGTCCTCGCGGTGTTGCTGATCGGCGGCGTGGTGGCTGCCGTCGTGGCGGGCCGGGAAGCGGACGACAAGGGCACGGCAACGAAGACCGTGCGCATGGTGATCGGGTCCGAGAAGGCGGAGTACTTCGCGGACCCGGCCGTGGTGAAGGCCCTCGCCACCAAGGGATTCACCGTGAAGGCCGAGACCTCCGGGTCCTGGGCCATGGAGGGGCTCGACCTCAAGGGGTACGACCTCGCGTTCCCGTCCAGTCAGGCGCCCGCCGTCGAACTGGCCACCCGCTACAAGGTGCAGGGCACCCTCGCCCGACCCTTCTACTCGCCGCTCGTCGTCGTGGCCCACCGCAACGCCGCCCAGGTGCTCGCGGCCAACGGTCTCGCGACCCTGGACACCGAGCACCGCGGCACCCTGAAGATGGCCGCCTATCTCGACGCCGCCCGCCACGACCGTACGTGGCAGCAGCTGAAGGGGGCGAGCAAGTACGGGGAGTTGACGGGCACGCTCTTCCTCTCCTCCACCGACCCGGAGACCTCCAACTCCGGCGCCCTCTACCTCGCCGCCGCCTCCTACGTGGCGAACGGCGGCCGGGTGGTGGCGAGCAAGACCGACCTCGACCGCACCGAGCCGCTGATGAAGAAGCTGGTGCAGGTCCAGGGCGCCCAGCAGTCCAGCTCGGACGCGGTGTTCCGGGACTTCGTCAGCGGCGCCGGCAATCCGCTGGTGGTGGTCTACGAGTCCCAGGTCGCCTCGCTGCCGGCGGGCGGACAGCAGCCCGGTGACCTCGTCGTGCTCTACCCGGACACCACGGTCAACAGCGACCACACCGTCGTGCCGTTCACCGACAACGGCAAGGCACTCGCCCAACTCCTCTCCACCGACCCGGAGTTGCGCAAGCTCGCCGTGAAGCACGGTTTCCGGCCGCAGGGCACCGCCACCGAGTTCGCCTCGGCGACCACCTATCTGAAGCAGGAACTGACCGGTGTCCGGCAGGCGCCCGTGCCCACCTCCGCGGTGCTGCACGAGATGGCGCGCCGGGCGCGCGGATGACACGGGGGACCCCATGAACAGCTTCAACACCAGTCAGAACAGCGGCAGTCAGCACACCCTGAGCGGCGACGACGTCTTCACGCTCACCCCGCCCGAGGCCGTCGCGCCGGTGCCGCGGGAGAAGGCCGGCGGGCTCGTGCCGGTGGACGACAGCGTCCGTACCGACATGGCCGCGAAGGCCTCCGCCTACGTCGCCGGTCTCGCCGCCCTGGACGCCCGCTCGCCCGAGTTCGCCGGCAAGGTCGGCGAGATCACCGGACTCGGCGCCGGAGAGATGCGGACCGCGGCCACGCAGTCCAACCGGATGCTGGAACGGACCGTGAAGAGCCTGCCGAGCAAGGGCGGGGACGCCCAGTCGCAGGTCGCCGGCTCGCTGGTCGAACTCCGGCGGGTGGTCGAGGACCTGGATCCGCGGGATCTGCCCGCGAACAAGGGCCGGAAGTTCCTCTCCCGGCTGCCCGGCGGGAACAAGCTGCGCGATCACGTCGCCAAGTACGCCTCCGCGCAGGGCACCTTGAACAGGATCGTCGGCTCGCTGCGCGGCGGCCAGGACGAACTGCGCCGGGACAACGCCGCGTTGCAGACCGAGCGGGTCCGCCTGTGGGAGACCATGGGCAAACTGCAGGAGTACGTGGTGCTCACCGAGGCCCTGGACGCGGCCGTGGAGCAGCACCTCGCGGGGATCCGGGACCCCCAGGAGGCCGACGGTCTCCGCGCCGACGTGCTCTTCCCGGTCCGGCAGAAGCACCAGGACCTGCTCACCCAGCTCGCGGTGTGCGCACAGGGCTACCTCGCCATGGACGTCGTACGCCGCAACAACGACGAGCTGATCAAGGGCGTCGACCGGGCCGCCACGACCACCGTGTCCGCCCTGCGCATCTCGGTGATGCTGGCGTCCGCGCTGGACAACCAGAAGAAGGTCGTCGAGCAGGTCAACGCCCTGCGCGGGACCACGGAGGACCTGATCCGGGGCAACGCGGAGATGCTGTCCACGCAGAGCGGGGAGATCCAGCGGATCGCCGCGGACCCGGCCGTGGGGGCCGAGACCCTGCGCTCGGCGTTCCAGCAGATCTACCGGACGCTGGACGCGATCGACACCTACAAGGTCCAGGCGACCGAGGCGATGGCGACGACCGTCGAGAACCTGACGGCCGAACTCCAGTCGGCCAGCGCCTACCTGGAGCGCAGCCGGTCGCGGGGCGCGCTGGAAGGGGGTCTCGCATGAGACGGACCCTCACCGCCGTCGTGTCGGCGGCGGCCCTGCTGACCGCCTGCTCCTCGGCGCACAAGACCGACCCCGACGCCCCACGGCCCGGCACCCTGCGGGTCCTCGCCTCCAGCGAACTCGCGGACATGGCCCCGGTCCTGGACCAGGTCCGCAAGGACATCGGCCTCACGGTCCGGCCCACCTACATGGGCACTCTCGACGCCGTGAACCTGCTGGCGTCCGGCAGGGCGGACGGCCGTTACGACGCCGTGTGGCTGTCCTCGAACGACTATCTGCGGCTGCGCCCGGAGGCGGCGAAGAAGGTCGTCTCCGAGACGCCGGTCATGTCGAGCCCGGTGGCCATCGGCGTCAGGACGGCCTCCGCGCAGGCGCTCGGCTGGACGCCGGAGAACGTCACCTGGTCCCAGGTGGAGAAGGCCGTACAGGACGGAAAACTGACGTACGGCATGACGGACCCGGCCCGCTCCAACTCCGGCTTCTCCACGCTCATCTCGGTCGCCTCCGCCCTCTCCGGCGCCCAGTCGGCGCTCACCGACGCGGACGTGGCCAAGGCGACGCCCCGTCTGAAGGAGTTCTTCAAGGGGCAGAAGCTGACGTCGGGTTCGTCGGGCTGGCTGGCGACGGCCTACAAGCGGCGCGGGAACGTCGAGGCGCTCCTCAACTACGAGTCCGTCCTCAAGGGCATCCCGGGCCTGACCGTGATCCGCCCCAAGGACGGGGTGGTCACCGCCGACTACCCGCTCTCCTCCCTCGCCGACACCGACGCGGCGACCCGTGAGGAGGTCCGGCGCCTGACCGAGGCCCTGCGCACGCCGCGGATCCAGCGCGAGATCACGGCCGACACCCACCGCCGCCCGGTGATCCCCTCGGTGCCTCCCGCACCCGGCCTCGACACCTCCCGGCGCCGCGAACTCGCCTTCCCCGGCACGCGTTCGGTCGCCGACGGCCTGTTGCACTCCTACGAGAACGAACTGCGCCGCCCCTCCCGCACCGTCTACGTCCTCGACACCTCCGGCTCGATGGACGGCGACCGCCTCAGCCGGCTGAAGAAGGCCCTCTCGGACCTGACCGGCGACTTCCGCGAACGGGAGGAGGTGACGCTGATGCCCTTCGGCTCGGACGTGAAGAGCGTACGGACCCATGTGGTCGACCCGGCCGATCCGCAGGCCGGCCTGAAGGCGATCCGCAAGGACACCAAGAAGCTGTCCGCCGACGGCGACACCGCGATCTACACGTCCCTGGAGAAGGCGTACGAGCATCTCGGCACCAGCGGCGACACGTTCACGTCGATCGTGCTGATGACGGACGGCGAGAACACGACCGGCGTGAAGCCGAAGGACTTCGACACCTTCTACCGCTCGCTGACCGGCGCCCAGCGGGACACCCCGGTCTTCCCGATCCTCTTCGGCGACTCCGACCGCAGGGAACTGACCCACATCGCCGACCTGACCGGAGGCCGCCTCTTCGACGCGCAACACGGCTCACTGGACGGCGCCTTCGAGGAGATCCGTGGCTACCAGTAGGTTGATGAGGTTCCTGGAGTCCCGCAAGAACATCGCGGGAAGCGCGGGCGGTCTGGCGGGCCTGGTACTGACGTTCACGGGGGTCGCCGGGCCGTACTGGCCGGTGGTCGTGGCCGGGCTCTACGGCGCGGGCGCGCTCATCGCCCCGCCGGAACGACCGCCCCTGCCGGACTTCCCGTCCCCGTCGGCCCAACTGGAGGAACTGCGGGCCGACTTCGACAAGCTGGGCACCTATCTGGCGGAGGTCGACCTCCCTCCGGCCGCCGCGGGCCGCCTCACCGAGCTGACCGATCTGCTGACCGCGCTGCTGGACCCGGGCTGGGTGGCCGAGGTCCTGGCCCAGGACCCGGAGGGCGTCCACACCCTGTCCCGGACGGTCCGCCAGGACATTCCGGAAGCGGTCGACAGTTACGTACGCACCCGCTGGTGGACCCGTATGACCCCGGGCTCCGAACCCCCGGAACGCCACCTGGAACGCCAGCTCACGCTGCTGCAGGAGGAGGCGGAGAGACTGGCGACGGCACTGAGAGAGACCGAGGCCCGCCGCCAGGAGACGCACACCCGCTATCTCGAAGAACGTTCTCCTTGAGGCAACGGCGAAGGCCTGCCCCTTCCCTCCCGTCGGGGCGGACGGAAGGACAAGGGCAGGCCCGAGCCGCGCACGCCGTTGTGCGCGGCCTCGCCGTACAACACCGCGGCCGGCCGTGACGATCACTGGTCAGGGCACATCCCAACCGGCCGCGGAGCCTCACGAGCCGGACGTCAGCCCAGCCGCTGCACCAGCGCCCGGTACTCGTCCCACAGCTCCTTCGGCGTGTGGTCCCCGAACGTGTTGAGGTGCTCGGGAATCAACGCCGCCTCCTCCCGCCACACGTCCTTGTCGACGGTGAGCAGGAACTCCAGGTCGGACTCGGACAGTTCGAGCCCCTTGGTGTCGAGGGCGCCCTTGGCCGGGAGGACACCGATCGGCGTCTCGACACCCTCCGCCCTGCCGTCCAGCCGCTCCACGATCCACTTCAGGACCCGGCTGTTCTCGCCGAAGCCCGGCCAGACGAACTTGCCCTCGTCGTTCTTGCGGAACCAGTTGACGTAGTAGATCTTCGGCAGCTTGGACTGGTCCTTGTCCTTGGCCACGTCGATCCAGTGCCCCATGTAGTCGCCCATGTTGTAGCCGCAGAACGGCAGCATCGCGAACGGGTCGCGGCGCAGCTCGCCGACCTTGCCCTCGGCGGCCGCGGTCTTCTCCGAGGCCACGTTGGCGCCCAGGAAGACACCGTGGTTCCAGTCGAACGACTCCGTCACCAGCGGAACGGCGGAGGCGCGCCGGCCGCCGAAGAGGATCGCCGAGATCGGCACGCCCTTCGGGTCCTCCCACTCGGGCGCGATGATCGGGCACTGCGAGGCCGGCACGGTGAAGCGGGCGTTGGGGTGCGCGGCGGGCTCGGCGGACTCCGGCGTCCAGTCCCGGCCCTTCCAGTCGGTGAGGTGGGCCGGGGTCTCCTCCGTCATGCCCTCCCACCAGATGTCGTTGTCGTCCGTCAACGCCACGTTGGTGAAGACCGAGTTGCCCCACAGGGTCTTCATCGCGTTGGCGTTGGTGTGCTCACCCGTGCCGGGCGCGACGCCGAAGAAGCCGGCCTCGGGGTTGATGGCGTACAGCCGGCCGTCCTCGCCGAAGCGCATCCAGGCGATGTCGTCGCCGATGGTCTCCACGGTCCAGCCGGAGACGGTGGGCTCCAGCATGGCGAGGTTGGTCTTGCCGCAGGCGCTCGGGAAGGCGGCGGCGACGTACTTGGACTCACCGGTCGGCGGGGTGAGCTTCAGGATCAGCATGTGCTCGGCCAGCCAGCCCTCGTCGCGGGCCATGACGGACGCGATGCGCAGGGCGTAGCACTTCTTGCCGAGCAGGGCGTTGCCGCCGTACCCGGAGCCGTAGGACCAGATCTCGCGGGTCTCGGGGAAGTGCGAGATGTACTTGGTGGAGTTGCACGGCCACGGTACGTCCGCCTCGCCCTCGGCGAGCGGGGCGCCCAGCGTGTGCACGGCCTTGACGAAGAAGCCGTCCGAGCCGAGCTCGTCGAGGACGGGCTGTCCCATGCGGGTCATCGTCCGCATGGACACCGCGACATAGGCGGAATCGGTGATCTCGACGCCTATCGCGGAGAGGTCCGAGCCGAGCGGGCCCATGCAGAACGGGACGACGTACATCGTCCGGCCCTTCATCGAGCCGCGGAAGACGCCCTTGTCGCCGGAGAAGATCTCCCGCATCTCAGCGGGGTCCTTCCAGTGGTTGGTCGGGCCCGCGTCCTGCTCCTTCTCCGAGCAGATGAAGGTCCGGTCCTCGACGCGCGCGACATCGGTCGGGTCGGAGGCCGCGTAGTACGAGTTGGGGCGCTTGATCGGGTCGAGCTTCTTGAAGGTGCCCTTCGCGACGAGCTCCTCGCACAGGCGCTCGTACTCGGCCTCGGATCCGTCACACCAGACCACGTTGTCCGGCTGGGTCAGTTCGGCGATCTCGTTCACCCACGAGACCAGTTCCTGATGCTGGGTGGGAATGACGGGGGGAGCCGCGTTGTCGCGCGCCACGATTGCTCCTAAATGAGGGATTTTGTGTTTGGAGGCCCCGTGGGGGCTGCGGCCCGGATGCTTCGTGGCTGGATCTTCAGCGCTCATCCGGTGCCGACCGCACTCATTTGATCATCCGACGCAAGTGCCCATATGTCCAGAGGGCCTCACAGGTGAGCGGAGTGGGGATCGTCACGTCTCTTTTGTGTGCGACGCGTTTATTTGCGTGCACCTAGGGTTCAAGTGACCGTTTCTTTGCGCGGTATACGCCGACCGCCGACCGCCGTGAGATGATGGCCACTCTTGACCGCTTCTCGGTCCGCACTGATTCGTAACTTACGGTTCCGTAGGTACGATGCGAGACATGACAGCGCCCGTCCCCGACGCGTCCACCGGAACGCCGGCCGCCGGCCGCGGTTCCGAAACGTCCTCCCTCCCGCACCAGATCAAGCAGCACGCCCAGCAGCTCGCCGAGCCGATCAAGCCGAAGCTCCGCGGCTGGCTGCACCTGGGCATGTTCCCGGCCGCACTCGTCGCGGGCCTGGTCCTCACCGCCCTCGCCGACTCGGCCAGAGGACGCATTGCCTGCGGGATCTACGCACTGACGGCCTGCCTTCTGTTCGGCGTGAGCGCGCTCTACCACCGGGGCAACTGGAGCCCGCGGATGGACGGCGTGCTGCGCCGCCTCGACCACGCCAACATCTTCCTGATCATCGCGGGCACCTACACCCCGCTCACGATGCTCCTGCTGCCGGGCGCCAAGGGGCAGTGGCTACTGTGGGGCATCTGGGGAGCGGCCGCGGCCGGGATCATCTTCCGGGTCTTCTGGGTCGGCGCCCCGCGCTGGCTCTACACCCCCTGCTACATCGCGATGGGCTGGGCCGCCGTCTTCTTCCTGCCCGACTTCATGCGCACCGGGGGCATCGCCGTCCTGGTCCTGGTCATCGTCGGCGGCCTGCTCTACAGCGCGGGTGGCGTGATCTACGGCATCAAGCGGCCGAACCCGTCACCGCGCTGGTTCGGCTTCCACGAGGTCTTCCACTCCTTGACGCTGGCCGCGTTCGTCGTCCACTACGTCGGGATCTCCCTGGTGGCGTACCAGCACGCCTAACCACTCCACCGCTCCACGCTCATGGCCACGGCTTGCCGCCGTGGCCATTTTTCGTATGCCGGTAGGAACTTTCGATTGACAGTTACTAGATATTGAGAGCTACTCTCATTTCATGGTTACTGTCACCCCAAACCCGCGGCGTTGGTGGGCCCTGGCCGCCCTCGTCGCGAGCATGCTCACGCTCGGCTTCGACACGACGATCCTCAACGTGGCCCTGCCGACCATGGCCGCCGACCTCGGCGCCACCACCGGCCAGCAGCAGTGGATGGCCGACTCCTACGTCGTCGTCTTCGCCGCGCTGATGCTCCCCGCCGGACTCCTCGGCGACCGGTTCGGACGGCGGCTGATGCTGATCGTCGGACTCGGGATCTTCCTGACCGGCTCGCTGGCGGGCGCGCTGGCCGGTGATGTGACCTGGGTCATCGCGGCCCGGGCCCTGATGGGCGTCGGCGCCGCCCTGGTCACCCCGCTCGCGCTCTCCGTGCTGCCCACCCTGTTCGCCGCCGACGAGCAGCCCAAGGCGACCGCGATCGTCACCGCCGCCTCCGCGCTCGGCCTGCCGCTCGGTCCGATCATCGGCGGCTGGCTGCTGAACCACTTCTGGTGGGGTTCGGTCTTCCTGGTCAACGTCCCGATGGCCGCGATCGGCATCGCCGCCTGCGTCTTCCTGCTCCCCGAGACCCGCGACCCCGCCTCTCCCCAGGTCGACACCGTCTCCACCGCGCTCACCGCGACCGGACTCGGCGCCCTGGTCTACGCGATCATCGAGGCACCCACCCGCGGCTGGAGCGACCCGCTGGTCCTGGCGATGTTCGTGGCGGCCGTCGCCCTCATCACCGCCCTGGTCCTGCGCGAACGCCGGGTGGAGCGCCCCATGCTCGACATGACGCTCCTCGCCCACCGCGGCTTCCTCTTCAACACCATCGCCGCGACCCTGGTGATGTTCGTCCTGTCCGGCCTGCTCTTCGTGCTGCCGCCCTACCTCCAGGCGGTCCTCGGCAACGACGCCTTCGGCACCGGCCTGAGGCTGCTGCCGATGATGGGCGGCCTCCTGGTCGCCTCCCGCACGGCCCCGCAGGCCACCGTGCGCTTCGGCGCCCGCGCCACGGTCGGCGCCGGCCTGGCGGTGCTGGCCTTCGCCGCCCTCCTCGGCAGCCGTACGACGGTCGACTCCGGCTACGGCTTCACCGCGTTGTGGCTCTCCATCACCGGCCTCGGCTTCGGCTTCTCGCTCATGCCGGCCATGGGCGGCGCCCTGGGCGCCCTGCCCCGCGACCGGGCCGGGAGCGGCTCCGGGCTGCTCATGACGCTGCGCCAGGTCGGCGGCGCGGTCGGGATCGCCGTGCTCGGCAGCCTGCTCTCCGCCACCTTCCAGGACCGGCTCGACGTCACCGGGCTGCCCGCCGGGGCTGCCGACACCGCCGGGGACTCGGTCGTCGCGGCGCACATCGTCGCCGAGAAGGCGCACTCCGCTCACCTGGCCGCCTCCGCGAACAGCGCGTACGTCCACGGCATGGGGCTGGTGCTGCTGGTGTGCGGGGCCGCGGCGCTCGTGTCGGCGCTGCTGGCGGCGGTCTTCCTGCCCGGCACGCAGGCCGCGCGGGAGACCGCGTCCCTGCCGGAACCCCCGGAGATGGCCGCCGAGCAGGCTGATGCCCGACAATGACCGGCATGACGGCCGCACGATCCCCCCTCTCCCCCGCCGACCGCCCCGGACTCGGTCTGCGTGAACGCAAGAAGATCAAGACCCGCGAGGCGATCCGCACGGCCACCTATGAGCTGATCAAGGAACAGGGCTACGACGCCACGACGATCGAGCAGATCGCCGACCGGGCGGAGGTGTCGCCGTCCACCGTCTTCCGCTACTTCCCCACCAAGGAGGACATCGTCCTCACGGACGAGTACGACCACCTGATGCTGGAGGAGCTGCGGGCCAGGCCCCCCGGTGAGCCGTGGATGGACTCGCTGCGCCACATCATGGAGACGGCGATCGAGCTCACCACCCGGGAAGACCCCGAGATGATGAGGATGCGCGCGCATCTCGGGGTCCAGGTCCCCGCCGTCCGCGCCCGGATGTTCGAGAGCATGTCGGAGACCGGGCGCATGCTGTGCGAGGCGATCGCCGACCGCTCCGGCCTGGAGCCGGACGACCTCCGGGTCCGGGTCTACGCGATGTCCCTGATCGGCGGCCTCATGGAGGTCTCCATGTACTGGGCGGAGAACGACTTCAAGGGCGAGCTCAAGGACCTCATGCACCAGGCCCTCGACGTCATGGAACACGGCCTGCCCGCCCGAAACCCCTGAGCCCCGCGCCATGCCATCCTGACCGGGTGAACGGTCCCGAGATCCACGTCGAGTTCGCCCCCGACCTGACCCCGTTCGTGCCGCGCGGCCCGCGCCGGACGCTCGTCACCGACGGCTTCTCCTCCCTCGGCCACGTCGTCGAATCGGCCGGCGTCCCGCTGACCGAGGTCGGCTCCCTCTGGGTCCACGGCCGCGAGGTCCCGACGTCGTACGTCCCCGCCGCCGGCGACGCGGTGGAGGTACGGCCCGTCGCCCGCCCCCAGCAGGTCCCCGGCGCACCCCTCCGCTTCCTCCTCGACGTCCACCTCGGCACCCTCGCTCGCCGGCTGCGCCTGCTGGGCGTGGACACCGCCTACGAGTCGACGGACCTCGGCGACCCGGCCCTCGCCGCCCTCTCCGCCGCCGAACAGCGGGTCATGCTCAGCCGCGACCGTGGCCTGCTGAGGCGCCGCGAACTGTGGGCGGGCGCCTACGTCTACAGCACCCGCCCCGAGGACCAACTCCGGGACGTCCTTGACCGCTTCCGCCCCGAACTGCGGCCCTGGACCCGCTGCACCGCCTGCAACGGCCTGCTGAAGGAGGCCACCAAGGAAGAGGTGGCGGACCAGCTGCACGGCGGGACCCAGCGGTCGTACGACGTCTTCGCCCAGTGCCGGAACTGCGGGCGCGCCTACTGGAAGGGCGCGCACCACGAGCAGCTGGTGGCCATCGTGGAACGCGCCCTGGAGGAGTTCGCGCGTTAGTCCCGGCCGGCCAGCGCGGCCCGCAGCCGGTCCCGGTCTGTGGTCGGGGCGTCGCAGGCGAAATGGCGGCAGACGTAGGCGGCGGGCCGTCCGTCGACGAGAGGACGCTCGGCGAGCAGCGGGAACTCATCGCTTCCCGGTGTGCCGACGGCGACCACCGCACCCGGGGAGGTGCCCAGAAGTGCCGTGCGGTGCAGGGCCTTCGTGCCCTCCTCGTCGATCGCCGGCCCGACGATCGCGACCTCCTTCGGCCCCTCGAGCACGGCCTCGGCGACCGCCAGCCCCCAGCCGATGAACCGGGGCACCCGCGGACCGAGCGCCTTCACGACGCCCAACGCCCTTTCGGCGGCAGTGCGATGCGGCTCCGCGCCGGTCTGGGCCGCGTAACTCAGCAGTGCGCCCGCGGCGGCGGTCCAGCCGGAGGGCGTCGCATTGTCGGTCGGGTCCTGCGGCCGGCGGATCAGCCGCTCGGCGTCGGCGCCGGTGTCGTACAGCGAACCCGACTCCTGGTCGACGAAGCGCGCGAGGACATGGTCCAGCAGGAACCCGGCGAACTCCAGCCACACCCCCTCCCCCGTGACCGACGCGAGCGCCAGGAAGCCCTCGGCCACGTCGGCGTAGTCCTCCAGCACGCCCGCGTTGGCGCCGACCTGGCCGTCCTTGCTGGTACGGGCGAGGCGGACCTGCTCGTCGAGATGCAGCCGGACGAGGAGATCGGCGGCGCCGACCGCGGCCTCGACCAGGTCCGGGCGGTCGAAGTAGGCGCCGGTCTCGGCCAGCGCGGCGATCGCGAGACCGTTCCACGCGGCCACGACCTTGTCGTCACGGCCGGGAGCGGGCCGCCCGGCCCGCGCGCCGAGCAGCCGCTCCCGGATGGAGGCCACCTTCTCCGCATCCAACAAACCGTCGTGCTGCGGAAGTTGGAGGACGGACTGACCGTGCTCGAAGGTGCCGTCCTCGGTCACCCCGAAGTACTGGGCGGCGAGTTCGGCGTCCTCGTCCCCGAGCACCTCGGCGAGTTGGTGGGGCGTCCAGACGTAGTACGCCCCCTCGACGTGCCTGCCCGTCCCGTCGTCGCTGTCGGCGTCCAGGGCCGAGGCGAACCCGCCCTCGTTCGTGCGCAGTTCACGCACCATGAAGTCGGCGGTCTCCAGAGCGACCCGGCGGGCGAGTTCCGAGCCGGTGGTACGCCAGAGGTGGGCGTAGACGCGGCACAGCAGGGCGTTGTCGTACAGCATCTTCTCGAAGTGCGGGACCACCCAGTCACGGTCGACGGAGTAGCGCGCGAACCCGCCCCCGAGCTGGTCGTAGATGCCGCCGCGGGCCATCCGCTCGCAGGTGTCCGACGCCATCTGCAGCGCGCCCTCGGAACCGGTGCGGGCGTGATGCCTCAGCAGGAACTCGATCACCATGGACGGCGGGAACTTGGGCGCCCCGCCGAACCCTCCGCGCTGCGGATCGTACTCCCGGGTCAGCCCGAGCAGCGCCTGCGCGAGCTCCTCCTCGCCGGGGATCTCCGTACCGCCGTAGTTGATCTCACGCTGGGACAGGTCCCGCACGATCTTCCCCGCGACCTCCGCCACCTCGTCCCGCCGGTCCGCCCAGGCGGCCCGCACCCCCTCCAGCACCTGCCGGAAGGACGGCATGCCGTGCCGCGGGGCGGGCGGGAAGTAGGTACCGAAGTAGAAGGGCTCGGCGTCGGGCGTGAGAAACACGGTCATGGGCCACCCACCCTGCCCGGTCGCCGCCTGCACCGCCTCCATGTACACGGCGTCGACATCGGGCCGCTCCTCACGGTCGACCTTGATGTTGACGAAGTGGTCGTTCATGAAGCCGGCGGTGTCCTGGTCCTCGAACGATTCATGAGCCATGACATGGCACCAGTGGCAGCTCGAATACCCGACGCTCAGCAGCACCGGTCTGCCGGTCTTACGGGCCTCGTCGAAGGCCTCGGCCGACCACGGCCACCAGTCGACGGGGTTGTCGGCGTGCTGGAGGAGGTACGGGGACGTCTCATGGGCCAGTCGGTTCACTCCTCCACTCTCCCACGGGCTCCGGCAACGCGGAGTGACGCCCGCCGACCGGGCGCGCCCCCTCGGGCCGACCGCCTTGGGCGGCACGAGTGATCGCTGCCCTCTCGCGCTCGCGCCCTGCGCGAAGGACACTCGTAGGCAATGGAGTTGCCGCCGGAGGGGGACGGGACATGCGGGACGGCCATCGGGCTGATGCCGAACGGCTGTTGGCACGGGCGGTGGAGGAGGAGGTACGGCGCTCCGGCGGACGTACCGACGGAGCGGTCCTGCTGTCGCGGGCGCGTGGCGCGTTGGACGCGATGGCCGAGACGTCCGCGGAGGAGTACGAGGCCTACACCCGCGCGCTGGACGAGGCGGAGGCCGGGCGGCTCACGTTCGCGCAGCGCTACGCCAAGGAGGGCGCCGGAACTCCCCTGCTGGTGGCGGCCGTTGCCGCTCTCGCGGCCGCCGTCTCCGACCTGGTCCTGGGCACGGACGCGGGCACCGCGCTGGGCGCCGGCGTGGCCGTCGGCGTCGTGGCCGCCGCGGCGACGGTGGTCAAGGTGGCCGGCTCCCATCTGCCCGCCGCCCACCACCGCGCCGGCGCCGCGAGCCAGCCCGGCGGGCCCGAACAGCTGCGGCTGCAGTGGCTGACGGCGCTGGAGGTGCGCGGCATCCGCCCGTTCCTGGACCAGCAGCGCGTCCTCGCCGCCTCGACCGGCCCGAAGAAGACGGGCCCGCAGCTGCGCGGCACCGACAAGAGCGCGGCGGCCCGCGGGCGGAGCGTGCTCGCGCAGTCGTTCGGCCAACTTCCGGAGCCGGTCGGCGCGTTCGCGGGCCGGCGGCAGGAGATGGCGCGGATCCGGCAGTGGGTGCAGGCCTCGCGGGCGGCGACGGAGACGCGTCCGACGGTCGTCGTGCTGCACGGTGCGCCCGGCAGCGGCCGTACGACGCTCGCCGTACGGGCCACGCACGACCTGAAGGACTACTTCCGCGGCGCCTGTGTGGTCGATCTGCGCGGCGGCAGCCCGGAGGAGTCGCCGCTGTCCACCCGTGACGCCCTGCTGCATCTGCTCAACCGGCTGGGCGCGCCCCGCGAGCAGCTGTTGTTCCGTGAGCGTTCCTCCCCCGACCAGCAGGTCAAGCGGCTGAGCGAGCTGTACCACCAGCATCTGACGGGTGTCGCGGTGACGATCGTCCTGGACGACGCCTCGGACCCGGAGCAGGTCCGCACGCTCGTCCCGGAGCGTTCCGACAGCCTGGTCCTGGTCACCGCCCGCGAGCCCCTCGCGCTGCCCTCCGCGCTGCCGGCGGACGTCCATCAGCTGCCGGTGCAGGCGCTGGACGCGGCGGGCGCGGAGGAGCTGCTGGACGCGGCGGCGCAGGACAGTTCCGGGCCGTACGACGCGGATTCCGCGGACCGGATCAGACAGCTGTGCGGCGGGCTGCCGCTGGCGCTGAGCATCGCGGGGTCCTCGCTGGGGCCGCGCTCACCGCGCCAACTGGCCACGGACCTCGGGGCGTACGGACCGGTCGAGCCGACGGAGCGGGCGCTGTGGCTGCGCTACACCGACCAGTCGGAGACGGCCCGGCGGCTGCTGCGCCGGCTCGCCCTGGCCGGCCGTGCCTCGCTCGGCGCCGCCGCGGCGGCCTCCCTGCTCGCCACCGATGAGACGGAGGCCACCCGCCATCTGGTGGCCCTGTCCCGCGCGGGCCTGATCGACCATGTGCGGGGCAACCGCTACCGGCTGCACGACCTGGTCCGCGCCTTCGCACAGGCCCGTCTCCTCGACGAGGAGGACCCGGCCGAGCGTACGGCGGCGCAGGAACGTCTGATCGTGAACTACGCGGATCTCGCCGACTCGGTGCTGCGTCTGGTCGACGGCAACATGTCGACCCGCTCGGACCGCTTCAGCCCGCACGGTTTCACGTCCCTGGACGAGGCGCTGCGCTGGCTGGACGACGAGTCGAGCTTCATCACCTCCACGCTGCGGCACGCGGAGGGCGTGAACCAGGCGGCCGTGCTGAACCTGCTGGGCGCCCTGTGCGACTACTGCCTGCTGCGCGGCGACCTCTACCGGCTGGGCGAGATCAGCGAGCTGGCGCAGGCCGTCGACCAGGGCCTGCTGGTCCGCTCGGTGCAGTGGCGCACCGGTATCGCGGCCCGTCAGCTGGGCGAGCTGGACAAGGCCCGGACGACCCTGACCTCGGTCGTGGATCTGTACATGGAGGCCCACCACGACGCGGGCGCCGCCCGGGCGCTGTGCTCCCTCGGCATCACGCTGCACCACCAGGGCAACCTGACCGAGGCGACGGCGCGGCTACGGGAGGCGCTGGAGCTGCAGTCGGTTCCCGAGCTGGCGACGGACCGGGCCTGGACGATGCACGCGCTGGCGGCGGTGGAGCGGGACCGCGGCCATCTGCCGGAGGCGATGCGGCTGCTCACCGAGTCCCTGGTGCTGCACCACGCCGGTGAGTCCCTGCACGGCGAGGCCTGGGCCCACTTCCAGCTCGGCCAGCTCGCTCTGCGGATGGGTGACGTACCGCGCGCGGAGGCGGAGCTGCGGGCGGCCCTGGACCGGTACGGCCGTACCCGCGACGCCCGTGGCGAGGCGTGGGCGCTGACCCAGCTGGCGCGCGCCCGGCTGGTGGCCGGCGATCCCTCCCCGGCGGTCGACGGCCTGCGCCAGGCGGCGGCCCGCCACCGGGAGAACGAGGACGCGCGCGGCGAGGCCTGGACGGTCTACTACCTGGGCCAGGCCCTGGAGGAGACCGGCGACCTGGATCAGGCGGTGCGCGAGCTGGAGCGCTCCCGGACGATGTTCTCCCGGATGCGGGACGTCTACGGCCTCGCGTGCGCCCGGCACCACTCGGCCCGCGTCACCCGCGACCAGCGGGCGGCCCAGACGGGGTCGCTGCGCAACTCCGGCTTCGCCCGCCAGCTCCTGGTCGACGCCCGCGCCGACTTCCAGCGCATCGGCGTCGCCCACGGCGAGGCGTGGACGTGTCTGGAGCTGGCGGTGGTGGACGCGGGCAACGCCCGCACCCAGCAGGCCCTCGCCCTGTGCGACGAGGCGGCGGGCCTGTTCGCCTCCTACGGCGACCGCCGCGGCGAGGACTGGGCCCGCTTCCTGCGCTGCACCCTGCTCCCCTACGCGGCCCCCGGGGGTGTGGAGGTCGGCACCGCGGTCGCCCAGGAGGATCTGGCCGAGCTCGCCCGCACCGACCACCTCCTGCGCGACGCGAAGCTCGACGACTACGTGGGGGCGTACCAGCTGCTGCTGGAGCGGGGGGTGAGTCTGGAGGCGGGCTGGCAGGCCTGGCGGCTGGGGATGGTGCCCAGCCGGCATGCGCGGGAGGTCATGGGAGTGGCGGTGCCGGCCAGACAGTGACCGGCACCGCCCTCCGCCTCGTCAGCTCTGGCGCGCCTCGGTGTCGGCGGAGGTCTTCCCGGACTCGGCGTCCGGGTCCGTCGGCTCCTTGAACTTGACCTTGCCCATGTGGCGGTTCATGGACTTCATCAGGGCCCACACCGCCAGGGCCATCGCCGCGAAGACGATGAAGCCGAGGACGCCGGGGGTGACCTTGTTCTCGTCCACCTCCTTGGCGAGGGGGGCGAGGTGCGTCATTGCCAGGCTCACGCTTGCGCTCATGTCAGGCATTGTCCCGGACGCCCGCGAAGAGGTCGTCCTCGGGGAGGGAGGTATCGACGAGGGACTTGGCGAGCTCGTACTCCTCGGTCGGCCAGACCTCCTTCTGGATCTCCATCGGGACCTTGAACCAGCCGCCGTCGGGGTCGATCTGCGTGGCGTGCGCGATCAGCGCCTTGTCGCGGATCTCGAAGAAGTCGGCGCACGGGACGTGGGTGGTCAGGGTGCGCTCGGTGCGCTCGAATTCCGCCCACCGCTTGAGCCAGTCCCCGTACGGCGACTCCATGCCGCGCTCCAGCAGCGCGTTGTGCAGCGCCTCGGTGCGCGGGCGGTTGAAGCCCTGGTTGTAGTACAGCTTCAGCGGCTGGTACGCCGGCCCGAACTCGGCCTCCGGGTACTTCTCGGTGTCCGTCGCGCCCTCGAACGCCACCATCGAGATCTTGTGGGTCATGATGTGGTCGGGGTGCGGGTAGCCGCCGTTCTCGTCGTAGGTGGTGATCACCTGCGGACGGAACGAGCGGATCTGCTTCACCAGCTCGCCGGCCGCCTTGTCGACGTCCTCGAGCGCGAAGCAGCCCTCGGGCAGCGGCGGCAGCGGGTCGCCCTCGGGCAGGCCGGAGTCGACGAAGCCGAGCCACTCCTGCTTGACGCCGAGGATCTCGCGGGCCTCGTCCATCTCCTTCTTGCGTACCTCGTGGATGTGCTCCTCGATGTACTTGTCCCCCTGGAGCTTCGGATTGAGGATGGAGCCGCGCTCCCCGCCCGTGCAGGTCACGACCAGCACGTCCACCCCCTCGGACACGTACTTCGCCATGGTGGCCGCGCCCTTGCTCGACTCGTCGTCGGGGTGGGCGTGCACGGCCATCAGTCGCAGCTGGTCAGTCAAGACTCAATCCTTGGTAAGTCGGCGCCCCGGTGTCTTCGGGTGCGATCGGCGGCTTCTATAGTGACCGAATCGGGGGGCGAATAATTCCGGGGTACGGCTCCGGGGGTCCCGCACCGAGAGGACGATCATGAGTACGGCGAGCACTCAGCTGCCCGAGGGCCGCTACGGTCGCTCCTCGGACGAGCGCGCCGACCGCAAACTCAAGATCGCCGGGACGGTGCTCGGCGCCCTGCTGGTGGCGCTGATCGGTTACTTCGCCTACCACTACGTCGGCCAGAACAAGATCAGCGGCGAGGTCATCACCTTCGAGCCCCACAAGGACTCGGTGCAGATCCATCTGGAGGTCCGCAAGGACTCGGGTACCTCCGGCTACTGCACGATCCGCTCCCAGGCGGCGGACGGCACCGAGGTGGGCCGGGCCGACTTCCGCTTCACCGGGAGCGCCACCCGCGTCGACCGGGTCCTCACTCTGCGTACGACGGCCCCGGGCACCACGGCGGAGCTGCTGGGCTGCCACGCCGACTGACGTCACCCGGATACGTGACGGCTGACCTGCGGCGACGTAATTCTGATGGCTTATGTCCTCCCCCTTCGGCCGCTGAATTGTTAGGCTCGTGGTTTCGCCCATCCGTGAAGGAACATTCTTCTGGGTAGGGCGATGCTTTGTATTCCCAGTACCTACGAGGAGCACCTGTGACCCAGACCAGCGAGAACGTCACCTGGCTGACCCAGGAGGCGTACAACCAGCTCAAGGCCGAGCTGGAGTACCTGTCTGGTCCCGCGCGCACGGAGATCGCCGCCAAGATCGCGGCCGCGCGCGAGGAGGGCGACCTGCGTGAGAACGGCGGGTACCACGCGGCCAAGGAAGAGCAGGGCAAGCAGGAGCTCCGTGTGCGCCAGCTGACCCAGCTCCTGGAGAACGCCAAGGTCGGCGAGGCCCCGGCGTCGGCGGATGGTGCCGTGGCGCCCGGCATGGTCGTGACGATCGCCTTCGACGGCGACGAGGACGACACGATGACCTTCCTGCTGGCATCGCGCGAGTACGCGAGCTCCGACATCGAGACCTATTCGCCGCAGTCCCCGCTGGGCTCCGGCGTGATCGGCCACAAGGTCGGCGAGGACGCCGAGTACGAGCTGCCGAACGGCAAGAAGGCCTCCGTACGGATCCTCAAGGCCGAGCCCTACAACGGCTGACCCAGGCCCCCTGCACGCCCTTGGCAGGCCCCCGGCGTCCCGGTGACGCCGGGGGCCTTGTCATGCGGTCGGGTCATGCAGTGGTCATGCGGTCGAGGTCACGCGGTCGCCGAGCGGTACTTGCGCACCGCGAGGGTCCGGAATATGACGATGATCAGCGCCGAGTAGATCAACGAGGCCCACACCGGGTGCACCATGGGCCAGGCGCCGGACGCCGACTGGCCCGGGTTCGCGAACAGCACGCGGCAGGCCTGCACCGTGGCGCTGAAGGGGTTCCACTCGGCGATGTGCCGCAGCCACGGGGTCATGTGGCTGGTGTCCACGAAGGCGTTCGAGATGAACGTCACCGGGAACAGCCAGATCAGCCCGCTGGAGGTGGCCGCCTCGGGGGTGCGCACCGACATGCCGATCAGGGCGCCGATCCAGGTGAAGGCGTACCCGAGCAGGAGCAGCAGGCCGAAGGCGCCGAGGACCTTGGCGGCGTTGGTGTCGCCGTTGGAGCCCACGCGCCAGCCGACCAGCAGGGCGACCACGGCGAGGACGACGAGGGTCAGTGCCGTCTGCACCAAGTCCGCCAGGGTGCGGCCGGTCAGCACCGCGCCGCGGGCCATGGGCAGCGAGCGGAAGCGGTCTATGAGGCCCTTGTGCATGTCGTCGGCGATGCCCGCGCCGGAGCTGGCGGTGGCGAAGGTGACGGTCTGCGCGAAGATGCCCGCCATCAGGAAGTTCTTGTAGTCGGTGGCGCTGGTGCTGCCGCCGATCTGCATGGAGCCGCCGAAGACGTAGGTGAACAGCACCACGAACATGATGGGCTGGATGAGCCCGTAGATGATCATCTCCGGGATGCGGGACATCCGGATCAGGTTGCGTTTGGCGACGACCATCGAGTCCCGGAAGGACTGGCTGACCGGGTTCGTGCTCGGCGCGACCCGCACGGCGTCGGTGACGGCGCTCACTTGGCTGCCTCCTTCTTCTGACCGCGTCCCTTGGGCCCGGCCTGCTCGTCGGTCTCGGCTTCCTTGATCTCGGCGACATGTCCGGTCAGGGAGAGGAAGACGTCGTCGAGGGTCGGGCGGCGCAGCCCGATGTCGTCTATCTCGATGCCACGGACGTCCAGCTCGCGGATCACCTCGGCGAGCAGCTTGGCGCCGCCGGTGACGGGCACGGTGAGCTTGCGGGTGTGCTCCTCGACGGTGAGCTCGCCCTTGCCGAAGCCGGCGAGGACCTCCCCGGCGACCGTGATGTGCTCGCGCTCGTGCACCACGACCTCGACGCGCTCGCCGCCGGTGCGGGCCTTGAGCTGGTCGGAGGTGCCGCGCGCGATGACGCGGCCGTGGTCGACGACCGCGATGTCGTGCGCGAGGTGGTCGGCCTCTTCCAGGTACTGGGTCGTCAGCAGCAGAGTCGTGCCGCCGGAAACGAGCTGTTTGATGACCTCCCACAGCAGCTGGCGGTTGCGCGGGTCCAGGCCGGTCGTCGGCTCGTCCATGAACATCACTGGCGGGGAGACGACGAGGGCGGCCGCGAGGTCGAGGCGGCGGCGCATACCGCCGGAGTAGGTCTTCGCGGTCCGGTCCGCGGCGTCCGTGAGGTCGAACTGGTCCAGCAGCTCCGCGGCGCGGGCCTTCGCCGCCTTGGCCTTCATCTGGTAGAGCTGGCCGACCATCTGGAGGTTCTCGCGGCCGGTCAGGTACTCGTCGACCGCGGCGAACTGGCCGGACAGGCCGATCGAGCGGCGCACCTCGTTCGGCTGCTTGAGCACGTCGAGGCCGGCGACGACGGCCTTTCCGCTATCCGGTTGCAGGAGGGTCGTCAGACAGCGGACAGTGGTCGTCTTGCCCGCGCCGTTCGGCCCGAGCAGGCCCAGCACGGTGCCCTCGGGGACATCGAGGTCGACGCCGTCCAGAGCCCTTACGTCCCCGAAGGTCTTCACCAGACCTTCGGCATAGATGGCGCCTGGCATGTGAGTCTCCACGTCGTCGGGGATTCTTCGAAAAGGGCCTAGGCAAGCCTAGGTTTGTGCGATTTGTTCCGCCTGAGGGATGACGCGGCGGCGGCCACGAGACACACCATAACGCGATGTATCGCGTCCCTCAATCGATTTACCCGATCGAGTGACATCGAGCGACGAAGAGCCCCTGAGCAGGCCGTTCCGCTTGATGCGGGCGGCCCGCGACCAGTCGAGAACCTCAGCCGAAGACGGCGTGACCCGCCCTCAGCCGATGACCGTGTAACCGGCCTCGCGCAGCGCCCGGCCGACCTCGGCGCAGTGCTCCGGCCCCTTCGTCTCCAGGTGCAGCTCGACCTCCGCCTCCGTGAGCCCGAGCCGTGGATCGGTCCGTACGTGACTCACATCAAGGACGTTAGCGTCCACCACTGACAACACCCCGAGAAGCGTCGCGAGCGCCCCCGGCCGGTCCGTCAGCCGCAGCCGTACGGCCAGGTAGCGGCCCTGCGCCGACATGCCGTGCCGCAGCACGCGCTGCATCAGCACCGGGTCCACGTTCCCACCGGACAGCACCGCGACGACCGGGCCCGCGAAGGATCCGGGCTCGCTCAGCAGGGCGGCGACCGGGCTCGCGCCGGCCGGCTCGACGACCAGCTTGGCCCGCTCCAGGCACAGCAGCAGCGCGGCGGCGAGCTGGTCCTCGCTGACCGTGCGGACCTCGTCCACCAGCTCCTGGACGATCCCGAACGGCACGTCTCCGGGCCGCCCGACCTTGATGCCGTCGGCCATCGTCACCGGGCTCTCGACCGACACCGGGTGCCCGGCCGTCAGCGAGGGCGGATAGGCCGCCGCGCCCTGCGCCTGTACGCCCACGATCCGCACGTCCGGCCGCAGGGCTTTCACCGCGACCGCGATACCGGCCGCGAGGCCTCCGCCGCCGATGCCGATGACGACGGTCCGCACCTCCGGGCACTGTTCCAGGATCTCCAGGCCGACCGTGCCCTGCCCGGCGATGATGTCGGGGTGGTCGAAGGGGTGGATGAACACCGCGCCCGTCTCGGCCGCGTACGCCTGCGCGGCGGCCAGCGTCTCGTCGACCACCTGCCCGTGCAGGCGTACCTCGGCGCCGTACTCGCGCGTGGCGCTGATCTTCGGCAGCGGCGCGCCCCGCGGCATGAACACCGTCGCCCGCACGCCGAGCAGGGAGGACGCGAGGGCGACGCCCTGCGCGTGGTTGCCGGCGCTCGCCGCGACCACCCCGGCGGCCCGCTCCTCCGGCAGCAGCCCGGCGATCCGGACGTACGCGCCGCGCAGCTTGAAGGAGCCCGTCCGCTGGAGGTTCTCGCACTTGAAGTGCACCGGCGCGCCGACCAGCTGGGACAGATGCCTGCTGCCCTCCATCGCCGTCACCCGTGCCACGCCCGAGAGCATCTTCTGGGCGCCCCGAACGTCGTCGAGGGTCACGTGCCGCAAGGAGTCAGCCGTGCTGTAGCTCATGACTCAAGCATCGCAGTTCACAGGGTCCCGCGACCGGTGTGACCAACCTCCGAGACTGGTTTGCGCAGCGCCGGTACGGCCCGCCTTCCGGCCGCGTACTCTGTCCCCCATTCACAGACCACTTTCATGAAGCGAGCCTCCGGCCATGCCCACAACACCTGAAATGTCGATGGACATGACGACCGTCGGTGACAGCGGTCTCCTCGACGCGCTGCAGCACGAGGTGGCGGTCTTCGCCCGGCGTGCCGAACAGACCCGGCTCGGGGGGGTCGGGCAGGTGCGCAACTCCATGGACCGGGCCGCATACCTGCTGCTCAACCGCCTGGACAAGGAAGGTCCAATGGGCGTCAAGGCGCTCGCCGCCAGCATGGGCATCGACTCCTCGACGGTCACCCGGCAGGTGGCGCCGCTCGTGGACACCGGGCTCGTCAAGCGCACCTCGCACCCCGAGGACGGGCGCGCGGTGGTGCTCCAGCTCTCCCCGCGCGGGCTCTCCCGGCTGGAGGAAGTGCGCTCCTCCAGGCGACAGTTGATGGCGGAGTTGACCCAGGACTGGGAGCAGGAGGAGCGCGAGGCGTTCTGCGCGCTCCTGACCCGCTTCAACACCGCCCTGTCCGCCCGAATGACGGCCCAGGGCGTTCCGGGCCCGGAGGCGTCGTCCCCGTCGTAGACACTCGGCACGCGTACGACGGGGGACGCGTGCGGGGGTGGGGGCGTGGCGATCAACTCGGCAGGGGGCGCTTCACGCGTGCGGGGGTAGGGGCGTGCCGGCTTCACGCGCGGGTACGTACGTGCGCCGCGCCTCACGGGTGTGCGTCGGGGGCTGCACGCGCGCGTGCGTGTACGTCGGGGGGCCGGGCGTGTTGAAGCGTCGGGGGCTCCGCGCGCGTACGACGTCGGGGAGCTGCACACGTGCGTGGGTGCGTCGGGGGGCTGCTCCACGGATCTTGGTGCACCGGGGGCTCCGAGGGTGCGAGGGTGCGTCGCCGGGCTCCGGAGCGGGCGTGGCTGTGCCGGTGGCTGCTTCGCTGCGCGCGGGGGCTTCGCGGGCTCCGAGCGCGTCGGCAGTTGCTGCGCGCGTGCATAAGTGCGTCGCGCTGCTCCGCCCACGCGATGACGACTGCTTTGGCGGCTGCTGCGCGCGTGTGTGCATGAGTACGCCAGGGGGTTCTGCGCATCTGTGGGTACGCCGGGGGCTCCGGGCCTGCGTGGGTGCGTCGGCGACCGCTGCGCGTGCGTTGGTGGGTGCGTCCCGGGGGCCCGCGCGTGCGTTGGGTCGGGGGATCCGGGTGTGTTGCGGTTGTAGCGCGGCTCTTGACCGTGGGGCCACATCTGGCCTCATATGAGACCGGGCCCGTCGTACACGGTTCCGGATGCCGTACGCGGCCGGGCCCCGGTTCGGCAGGGTCGCGTCAGGGCGGGAGGCGCGGTGCGACAACGGCAGGCGTTGCAGGGCGCCCGCCGGGCCCGGGACTTCGAGGCGTTCGTCGCGGGCGCGGCAGGGCGGCTGCTGCATGCCGCCACGCTGCTCACCGCGGAGGCCCCGGACGACAACCCGCGCGCGCGGCGCCTGCTGACGCTGGCCCTCGCCCACACGTACATCTCCTGGAACCGGCTGCGCGGCGAGGACCCGTACGACCGCGCCCGCCAGTACCTGGCCACCCGCTTCGCCCGCGCTGCCTGGCACCAGTACGGCGGTCTCGGCCGCGCCCGGACCCACCCCGGCGCCGCCCTGGCCGCGCTCGCACCGCAGGAACGCCTGATCCTGGTCCTGCGCCTCTACGAGGGCGTAGCCGAGGAGCAGACGGCGGCCCTCCTGGGCCTGCCGGTGGAACGGGTCCGCACGATCTGCGACCGCGCGACGACCACGCTGCTGCAACCTCCGCGCAGTCCCGCTCCGGCCGTGGTGGGGGCGAAGGTGGCACCGTCATGAGGCTCCGCGACGGCGGGATGAGGAGCACCCGCGCGGGTCACGCCGGCGTGGCGGTCGTACGCGCGCGGCGCGGACCAGATGCAAGCGGACGGGGGTGGCACGGGTGAACCGGACCGAGCGGGAAGCCACCGTACGGCGGATCATGGAGCAGGCGCCGCCGCCCGTCCCGCCGGACCTGTACGCGGAGGTCATGCGGCGGGGCGCCCGTATGGTGCGCCGCAGGAGGCTGGTCCGCCGGACGCTGTGGCTGCTGCTGTGCGCCGTGGCCGTGGCGTTCCTCGTGTGGGCCATGATGGCCCGCCCGTGGGTGGAGCCGCCCTCGCAGACGACTCCCCCGTACACGGGCTGGTGAGCCGCGCGGGCGGCTAGCCGAGCGCCTGCTGCAGGTCCTCCAGGAGGTCGTCCACGTTCTCGATGCCCACCGAGAGGCGGACGAGGTCGGCGGGCACCTCGAGGGCCGAACCGGCCACGGACGCGTGCGTCATCCGTCCGGGGTGCTCGATCAGGGACTCGACGCCGCCCAGGGACTCGCCGAGCGTGAACACCTTGGCGCGGTTGCAGACCTCGACGGCCGCCTCCTCGCCGCCGGCCACCCGGAACGACACCATGCCGCCGAAGGCCCGCATCTGCTTGGCGGCGACCTCGTGGCCGGGGTGCTCGGGCAGACCCGGGTAGAGAACGTGCGTCACGCGTGCGTGCCGGGTCAGCATGTCGGCGACCTTGCCGGCGTTCTCGCTGTGCCGGTCCATCCGCACGGACAGCGTCTTGGCTCCGCGCAGCACCAGCCAGGAGTCGAAGGGCCCGGCGACCGCGCCCATCGCGTTCTGGTGGTACGCCAGCTCCTCGCCGAGCGTCTCGTCGGCGACGACCAGGGCACCACCGACGACGTCCGAGTGGCCGCCCATGTACTTGGTCAGGGAGTGCACGACGACGTCGGCGCCGAGCGCCAGCGGCTGCTGCAGGTACGGCGTGGCGAAGGTGTTGTCCACGACCAGCCTGGCGCCCGCGTCACGGGCGGCGTGGGCGAGGGCGGCGATGTCGGTGATGCCGAGCAGCGGGTTGGAGGGGGTCTCCACCCACACGGCCTTGGTCTTCGGGGTGATGGCGGCCCGTACGGCGGACGGATCGCTGGTGTCGGCGACCGACCACTCCACCCCCCACCGGGCGACGACCTTCGCGAACAGCCGGAACGTGCCGCCGTACGCGTCGTTGGGGATGACCACGTGGTCGCCGGGGCTGAGCAGCGTACGCAACAGGCAGTCCTCGGCCGCCAGTCCGGACGCGAACGCGAGGCCTCGGCGCCCGCCCTCGAGGGCGGCGAGGTTCTCCTCCAGGGCGGTCCTGGTCGGGTTGGCGCTACGGCTGTACTCGTAGCCGCCGCGCAGACCGCCCACGCCGTCCTGCTTGTAGGTCGAGACCTGGTAGATCGGCGGGACGACGGCGCCGGTGAGGGGATCGGCGGTGTTGCCCGCGTGGATCGCGAGGGTCTCGAAGTGCTGACTGATGTGCCTGTCGCTCATGGGCACCGAGGGTAGTGCGCTTGGGGGGCGAGTGACGGACGCCGAGGCCGGAGCGGTTCCACGGTCGGGATTACCCTCGGTTCCGGAGCCGGCCGGACACCGGGCCGCGGGAGTTATCCACAGGTGCGCCGACCGGGTTGGCCAATTGTCCGAGGCGTCTGGAACGCTTGAGGCATGGAAATTCTCTGGGTCCTGATCGCGCTGGTCATGCTCGGCTTCGTGCTGCTCCCGGTCATGCGGCGTCGCCGGGGCATGATCGAGCAGGTCCCACCGGGCCACCCGGACGCCGCGGACCCCGCGAACTACGGCTTCGTACGCGAGGAGGAGCTGGACGTCCGCATGCCCGGCCCCGACCAGGACCTGCTGGACGTCCTGGACCTCGTGCAGCGCACACAGGACTACCGCGCCGCCTCCCAGCTGCTCGCCGGCACGGAGGCGGAGGGCGAGCTGCGCTGGCAGCGCGTGCAGGCCTTCGCCGGCGCCGCGTCGCTTGAGCTGCAGCAGCGGCCGGGCGGGGTCAGCGAGACGCCGGGCGGGCAGTGGCTGCGGGTGTGGCGGGCCGAGCAGCCCAAGGACGCGGGCGGGGCGGCCGTGCACGCGGAGTTCCTGGCGCAGCAGGCGTGGCGGACGGCGACGCGGGGCACGGACGAGTTCCGGATCATCATGGAGGAGGCGAGGGCGGCCTGCGGCGACGCGGCGCTGCTCGCCCCCGGCGACCCGGTCCCGTACATCGTCGAGCTGTCGGTGGCGCGCGGACTGGCCTATCCGCGTCCGGAGTTCGAGCAGCTGTGGCTGAAGATCCTGGACCGCGCCCCCGCGCACATGGGCGCACATCTGGCCGCGCTGCACTACTGGTGCGAGAAGTGGCACGGCTCGCGGCAGCTGGCGTACTCCTTCGCCGAGTCCGCGGCGGCGAGAGCGCCGCAGGGCTCGCTGCTGGCCGCCATGCCGCTGTTCGCGGTCTTCGAGCACCTGCCCGAGGTGAACCTGGTCAGCGGCTTCTACCAGAGCGAGGTCGTCACAAAGGCGATCCACGGAGCGCTGCACGCCGTCCACTCGGCCCGCCCGGACGACCCGATGCTCGCGCACGTACGCCATCTGCTGGTCTTCTTCCTGGTCCGCGCCGAGCGCTGGTCCGAGGCGATGAACCAGCTCATACACATCGACGGCCACATCGGAGCCCTCCCCTGGACCCTGTCCGCCGACCCGGCGGCGGAGTTCGCGGTGTACCGGGCACTGGCGGTGGCGGGCTACGAGGCGAACGGCGGCAGCCCGGCGACGCTGCCGCAGTGACCCGTCCGGCCTTCGGAATTCCGCCCCAAGCTTGGTGATCCGGTCGAGACGGCCCGCGGTCGGATCCGGAAATGAATGGCCGGCAGGGATCGACGGGCGGCACGCTGTCCGCCATGGATGAGCCGCAACACAGGATCCGCGCGCTGCACACCGCGACCACGATCACGGTGTACCAGGCATACGCTCCGGAAATCGGCCTGCCCGCCGTCGAGGAAGGCCGATTTCCCGCGGCGTGGAAACGGGACAGGATGACATGGATCAAGCCGTCTTTCCTGTGGATGATGTACCGCTGCGGCTGGGCCGCCAAGGAGGGGCAGACGACCGTCCTGGCTGTCGAGATCAGCCGTGATGGCTTTGACTGGGCACTTCGCAACGCGTGCCTGTCGAGCTACGTCCGCGGGCTGCATCCCGACCGAGCCGACTGGCAGCGTCAGTTGAAGCGTGCGCCCGCTCGCGTGCAGTGGGACCCCGAGCGGGACCTGTGCCTGCAGCCGTTGCCGTACCGATCGCTGCAACTCGGCCTCACCGGTGAGGCCGCGCGACGCTACGCGGACGAATGGACGGTCGCCATCCGCGACGTGACCCCACTCGCGCACGAGATCCAGGCCCTCGTCCGGGACGGGGATCTGGACTCGGCGGCCCGACGCCTGCCCCGGGAACGTGCCTATCCGGTCGAAGACCTGTCCCTCACCCACTTGTTGGGATGACCCGGGACACGTACTGCGACTTGAAGGGCGGGGCGCCCGTCGGCCGGCCAGTTCCTCAGCCGGGGCTTTCCCCGTTCCAGGGGGGATGAGACGAAGGCTCCTCGCCGCCCCGGTGGCAGAGGCACCCGCGCCCTGGCTGCGCGTCGCGTTCGCTCAGGTCGGTGGCCTTCTCGGGATCGGCTTCGCCTCGCATCCCGACACCGGCCGGGACTTGGTGATGGTCATCTCGCACGACGGCCACGGGCTCTTCGACGCCGTCACGAGGCTCTTCGACGCCGTCACGGGGGAGAAGATCGCGCGGGACCGTGAACCGGACGCCGAAGACGACAAGCGTGACGCGGATCCCGCCGCGTGGTGTCCTGGGTTGAGGCCGGTCACCAGAAGCAGGGTCCGCACAGCAGGGCTTTACGGCGGAGGACTGCACACCGCCGGCGGAGACGGTTGGAAGCTGGAGGTCGTTGCCCCGGCCTGGCCGAACGAGCGTGTCCTGCTCTCACGCGACGGCGGCCTGCCGCACTCCGGTCCCCACGGGGAGGGTTGGTGGCACATCTTCCACTCCCACTACTCCGAGCTCCGTGCGGCTGGATTCTCGCCCTCCGGGCAGACCATTGCCGTAGCGACGAGCAGCGATCTGTCCCTCTGGACTCGCGCCGCCGACCACCGAGCCGCCGTAGTGGCGACCGACGATCAGCTGTGACCCGGGGGTCGAGGTCGTCGGTCTGCGGATCATCTTCGCTCGCGCCCGGCGGGCGGAGGCGTTGGCCTCCGCCCGCCAGGGGTGTCAGGGAGCGTCGATGAGGCCGTACTTCGGGACCGTCACCGTGCGGGACCCCGGCGTGCCGCCGAGGACGACCTTGCGGTAGGTGATGTTGTTGGCCGTGCTCTGCTCCTTGAGCCGGTTGTCCGGGTTGGCGATGACCTGGATGTAGTAGGTGCCGTTCGGCAGGTCGGAGACGTCGAAGGACTGACCGGGCCGGTACTGGCTGTAGGTGTCGCCGTTGCCGACGTCGAGCACCTCACGCACGGACACCGCGGTCTCCTCGCCGCAGGCGGTGGCGAGGTCGGTGTTGTACGGGTGCCAGTTGGCGTTCTTCACCGTGTAGTCGATGGAGTCGGTGTTGGCCAGGCAGAAGGCCTCCTTGCCGCTGCGGACGATCTCCTTCTTGTCCGCGCCGAGCAGCCGGTAGCTGGCGAAGTCGCTGAAGTGCCAGTGCTGGTGACCGTCCCGCGGGTCCCACTCCATGGTGCCGGTCGGCGTGTAGCCGACCTGCTTGCCCTTGGCGTCGTAGAAGTACTGGTAGGCGTCCATCTTCTCGGCGCCGGGCTTGCGGAACCCGTCCACGACCAGCGGGGAGGGGCCGCCGTTCCAGACGGTCGCGCTGAAGGCGAGGTAGTCCTTGCCGGGAGCGGCGCCCGCTCCGCCCTCGTCCCCGTTGGTGATCGCGATGCCGTACGCCGGGAGGGCGCGCAGGTCCGGCTTGGGCACGTCGGCGGGGACGGCCGCCCTGCCGACCGGGCGGTGCGCGGCCGGCTGAGGGCTCTTCGAGGCGTTCTTCCGCCCGCGCCCGGCACCCACCAACCCGTGGCCCTCTCCGGAGTCCTGACGGACCGTCACCTTGATGGTCTGGGTCTTGTCCGGCATCCCGAACAGGTCGCGGTACTTCTTCGCCACCGACACCTTCGCGGTGTAGACGCCGGCCGGCAGGTCGACCGTGTCACGCTCGCGGAAGCCCTGGGACGTGGCCGCGGCCCAGCCCTTCTCGACACCCCACACCCCGCCGAGCGTGAACGGGTTGTCGGAGCAGCTCTCGGGGTAGTTCGAGGTGGCCGGGGCGTCCGGCCTGATGCGGCCGGCCCGGTTGTTCGGGCAGAACGACTGCGTGGTGTCGGCCACCTTCGCACCCGACGCGTCGCTGATGCTGACCTTGAGGAAGTCCGGCAGGCCCGAGAAGTCCTTCACCAGGTCCTTCGGCAGGGTCTTGGTCACGGTCCGGCCACCGGAGTGGATCACCTGCGAGGCGACGATCGGGTCGTTGTAGGACTTTCGCGTCACCCGCATCTCGAGCGGTCCCCCGTCGACCGTCACATAGGTGCCGAGATCCAGGTAGACGCCGGCCTCTCCCTGGTACCGGTCCAGGGTCACCGAGGTGGCAGCGGCGATGAGGTCGAGCTTCGGTGTACCCGCCTGTGTCGCCGCTCCCGCGCCGGGCGCCGCGAGGGTCCCGGCGGCGCCGACGGTGAGGGCGGCGGCGGCGATGAGCGCCGAACGCCGTAAGGCCGTGGGGTGGTGTCTGGTCATGAGTGCTCTCTCTGCGTCTGGTCGGGACGAGTCGTGCACGTGGTGCAGGCACGGTAGGAGTTGCTTGTGTGCCATCTGTGAAAAGGGTGAGAAGCCCGTCGAGGTTGCCTGAGGACCGGAAATCATGTCCCCACAAATTCGGTTGCCGCGGCACCCGCGCATGCGGGCTAATGCCACCCATGGCCGACATCGAGGGCTCGTACGACGATCTGTTCACCGCGGTCCCCAACGCGCTGGGCGCGCTGCTGGACGCCGGAGACACGGGCGGCTCGGTGGCCGTCTTCGTGGACGGTGAGCCCGTGGTGGACGTGTGGGGCGGGTTCGCCGACAAGGAGCGCACCGTGCCGTGGGGGCGGGACACCCTCGTCGGCGTCTTCTCGGTGACCAAGACGATGACGGCGCTGTGCGCGCTGGTCCTCGCCGACCGCGGCGAGCTGGATGTGGACGCCCCGGTGGCCCGGTACTGGCCGGAGTTCGCCGCGGCCGGCAAGGACGGCGTGCTGGTACGGCATCTGCTGTCGCACACCGCCGGGCTGCCCGACTGGGAGGGGCCGGTCGAGGAGATCTACGACTGGCGGGCCGCCACCGCCCGTCTCGCCGCGCAGGCTCCGCTGTGGGAGCCGGGCAGCGCGGCCGGGTACCACTCGCTCACCCAGGGGTTCCTGGTGGGGGAGGTGATCCGGCGGGTCAGCGGCCGGAGCGTGGGCGAGTTCTTCGCCGACGAGATCGCCGGACCGCTCGGCGCGGACTTCCACATCGGGCTCGGCCCCGAGCACGATCACCGCGTGGGCCCGGCCGTTCCGCCGCCGTCGCGGGACGAGGACTACGCGGCGAGTGCGCCGGGCGGGCCCGAGGTGCCCACCGCCGCGACCGCGATCAGGCTCCGGGACGGCAACAGCCTGGCCTGGCGGCGGGCGCAGATCCCCGCGGCGAGCGGCTTCGGCAACGCCCGTTCGGTCGCCCTCGTCCAGTCGGTACTGGCCTGCGCGGGGACCGTGGACGGGGTGCGGGTGCTGTCGCCCGCGTGGTGCGAGAGCGCGGTGCGGGAGCAGTTCAGCGGCGACGACCTGCGCCTGGGCATGCCGATGCGGTGGGGCCTCGGGTACGGGCTGTTCGGCGGCACCTACGGATGGGGCGGCTGGGGCGGCTCCCTCGTCATGATCGACCCCGAGGCGCGGATGGTGGTCGCCTACGTGACCAACCAGATGCGTGAACCCGGTGACGACAACCGGGGGCTGGAGATCGTCATGTCCGCGTACGACGGGGTGCAGGGGCTGCGGGCCTGAGCCGGACGGGGCAGGCCGACGGCCTCACCACGGCACCGGCGTCCCGTCCCAGGAGAAGAACTGCCCCGTCGGCCCGTCGTCGGGCAGCAGTGCCAGGCGTACGGCACCCTCGGCGCCCTCCGCCGGGTCGCCGCCCACGGCCTTCGCGCCCGGCACCAGGTCGGTGGCGCGCAGTCCGGGAGCGAGGGCGTTGACCTTGAAGCCGTCCTCGGCGAGTTCCTGGGCGTGGAGCAGGGTGAGGAGGTTGAGGGCGGACTTGGAGGCGCGGTAGGCGGCGGAGCCCGGACGGCCCGGGGTGAACTGGGGGTTGGGGTGGGTGCTCCAGGTCAGTGAGGACGTGCCGCTGGAGATGTTGACGATGCGTGGGTGTGCCGAGCGGCGCAGGACCGGCAGGAAGGCGTTGGTCACCTCCAGGACGCCGATGACGTTCGTCTCGTAGGCACGGCGGAACTCCTCCGCGCTCGACTCGGTCGGCGGGTCGAGGGAAGGGTTGATGCCCGCGTTGTTGACCAGGACGTCCAGGTGCTCCACCTGTGCGGCGGCCTTGGCGACGGAGTCGGGGTCGGTGACGTCGAGGACCAGCGGACGGGCCCGGCCGCCGATCTCCTCGACGGCCCGCCGGCCGCGACCGGCGTCCCGCGCGCCCACGTACACGGTGAAACCCTCGGCCGCGAGCCGCGCGGCAATATGGCGGCCGATTCCCTTGTTGGCACCCGTGACGAGTGCGGTGCGATCGTTCATGTGGGCCACGGTCCTCCGGCCGGTCCGGGTCTGCCAGGGACGACCTGTACCAGGCAGTGGGCGAGCCGGGGTTCGCCGAAGGAGGTGGGCGGGTGCCGAGGCAGGAGTTGGCACGGTTCCTGCGGGAGCGGCGCGCGGGGCTGCGGCCGCGGGACGTGGGGCTGCCGGACGGCGTACCGCGCCGCACACCGGGGCTGCGGCGCGAGGAGCTGGCGGAGCTGGCCCATATGTCGGTCGACTACTACGTACGGCTCGAACAGGCCCGTGGGCCCCGGCCGTCGGCGCGGATCCTGGACGGGCTCGCGGGGGCGCTGCGGCTCAGCCGCGCCGAGCGCGACCATCTCTTCCGCCTCGCCGGGTCGGCGGCGCCACCGGGTGCCGGTCCGGTGCGGAGCGTACGGCCGCATGTGGCGCGGATGCTGGAGCGGCTGCCGGAGACGGCGGCGATCGTGACGGACGCGGCGTACGGGCTCGTCGCATGGAATCCGCTGGCGCAGGCGGTGTTCGGCGGTGACCTCGGTCGCGGGACGACCAACCTGGCCCGGCGGCGCTTCCTGGGCGAGGGGCGGATGTACGACAGTTCCAGCGCCGAGGATTTCGGGCCCATCGTGGTGGCACGGCTGCGCAGGGCCGCGGACCGGTATCCGCATGACCCCGGGCTCGCCGCCCAGCTGGCCCGACTGCGGGCCGGCAGCGCGGAGTTCCGGGAGCTGTGGGAGGACCGGCCGGTCCACGCGCCCGGCCACCGCACCAAGACCGTCGACCACCCGACCGTGGGCCGCCTCCACCTCAACTGCGACGTCCTGCTCGTCCCCGAGGACGACCAGGAGGTCGTCCTGATCACCGCGGACCCGGGCACCCCGTCGGCCGGCGCTCTGCGCCACCTCGCGCACGTGCCCCAGTGACCGGAGCGGCGGAAGCCGTCGTGCCTGCGGCGTGCCGGGTGAGGGCACCTCGGACGCCCACACAGGAGCAGCCCGGGGCAGCCCGGAGGGCACGGAGTCGCTGGCGCCGCGGATCGTGCCCGGGGTCCTGGCCGGGGGCCGCTCCCGGACGGACCGGGGGTGGTGGTTCGGGCGCGACCGTCGGGGTCGTGCTCGCCGGCAGCCCCGCCTGTCAACTGCCGTTGCTGGCTGCTCCCCGCCGACAGGAGACGGGAATGGAGGCCGATCGTGCCCGGTTTGCCGGCCGGGGGCCGCTCCCCCGGCCGCTAGGAGACGGTACGGGGGGCGGATAGTGCCCGGTTCACAGGCCGGGGCCGCTCCCGGGCCGGCCAGGGACGGTTCGGGCGCACAGCCATCGGGGTCGTGCCCGCCGCCGCGGCGACGGGGCGACGGCGACCGGCCGGCTTCGCCTCGTCGACGTCGTCCTGGCCGGCCCGCCGCCTTACCCGCGCCTCTCAACTGCCGTTACTGGGCCACTCCCCCGGGCCGCTAGGAGACGGTACGGGGGGCGGATAGTGCCCGGTTCACAGGCCGGGGCCGCTCCCGGGCCGGCCAGGGACGGTTCGGGCGCACAGCCATCGGGGTCGTGCCCGCCGCCGCGGCGACGGGGCGACGGCGACCGGCCGGCTTCGCCTCGTCGACGTCGTCCTGGCCGGCCCGCCGCCTTACCCGCGCCTCTCAACTGCCGTTACTGGGGGGCTCCCCCGGCCGATAGGGGACGGGCACGGGGGCCGGACCCGGGTCAGATCGTCGAGGTGTCGATCACGAAGCGGTAGCGGACGTCGCTGGAGAGCACCCGCTCGTACGCCTCGTTGATCTCGTCCGCGCGGATCAGCTCGATCTCGGCGCCGAAGCCGTGCTCGGCGCAGAAGTCCAGCATCTCCTGGGTCTCCTGGATGCCGCCGATGCCGGAGCCGGCGAGGGTCTTGCGGCCGCCGATCACCGAGAACAGGTTGAGCTTGACGGGCTCCTCGGGCGCGCCGACGTTCACGAAGGCGCCGTCCGTCTTGAGCAGGGACAGGAAGGCGTCCAGGTTCAGCGGGGCCGAGACCGTGGAGAGGATCAGGTCGAAGGTGCCCTTGAGGTCCTTGAAGGTCTGCTCGTCGCTGGTCGCGTAGTAGTGGTCGGCGCCCAGCTTCAGCCCGTCGTCCTTCTTGCGCAGGGACTGCGAGAGCACCGTGACCTCGGCGCCCAGCGCGTGCGCGATCTTGACGCCCATGTGGCCGAGGCCGCCCATGCCGAGGATCGCGACCTTCTTGCCGGGGCCGGCGTTCCAGTGGCGCAGGGGCGAGTAGGTGGTGATGCCGGCGCACAGCAGCGGGGCGGCGACATCGAGGGAGAGGCCGTCGGGGATGCGGACGACGTAGTTCTCGTCGACGACGATCTTCTCGGAGTAGCCGCCGTACGTGGGCTCGCCGTCCTTGCCGATCGCGTTGTACGTGCCGACGCCGCCCTTGAGGCAGTACTGCTCCAGGCCGGCCTGGCAGTTCTCGCACTCGCGGCAGGAGTCGACCAGGCAGCCGACGCCCACGCGGTCGCCGACCTGGTGCCGGGTGACGCCGGAGCCCACCGCGGAGACGACGCCCGCGATCTCGTGACCGGGGACCATCGGGAAGATGGCCTCGCCCCAGCCCTCACGGGCCTGGTGGATGTCGGAGTGGCAGATACCGGCGAACTTGATGTCGATCAGCACATCGAACTCACCGACCTCGCGGCGCTCGATGGTGGTGCGCTCCAGGGGAGCCTTCGCCGCGGGGGCGGCGTATGCGGCAACGGTGGTCATGCCGGGATTCTCCTAAGCGGGGGTTCGCGCCCGGCTGCCTTCTGTCGTTCCGTCCGGGCACGGTGATCAGCATGCCCTGCCCCGGCCGATCCACCCAGGCCACGCTTCTGCGTACGTCCGGTGTTCCTACCACTGGCGGGGTCAGGCTGCTGGGCGTACGACCGTGAATACTTGCCGTATGGACGAACAGCCCGAGGCCGTACAGGGGGCCGGCGGCGCCCTGGACCGGCGTGCCGAGCTCAGTGAATTCCTGCGCACCCGGCGGGCCCGGCTGAAGCCGGAGGACGTGGGGCTGCCGGACTTCGGCCGGCACCGGCGGGTGCCCGGGCTCAGGCGCGAGGAGCTGGCGCAGCTCGCCGGGGTCTCCGTGGCGTACTACACCCGGCTCGAGCAGGGCAACGGGCGGAACGTGTCGGCGGAGGTGCTGGACTCGATCGCGCGGGCGCTGCGGCTGAGCGACGCCGAGCACAACCACCTCACGCACCTGGCGAAGCCGAAGCAGCACAAGAAGAAGCCCGCGGCCCGGACCGAACAGGTGCGGGGCGCGCTACGGCAGCTGCTGGACACGATGGACGGGGTGCCGGCGTACATCTCGGGGCGGCGCGGGGACATCCTCGCCTGGAACCGGATGGCCGCGGCCGTCTTCGGCGACTGGGGGGAGCTGCCGGCCCAGCAGCGGAACTGGGCGCGGCTGGTGTTCCTGACGCCCGAGTACCGCGATCTGTTCGTGGAGTGGGAGCAGAAGGCGAGCGACATCGTCAGCTTCCTGCGCATGGAGGCGGGCTGCTACCCCGACGACCCGCGGCTGTCCGCGCTGGTGGGCGAACTCTCCGTCAAGAGCGAGGAGTTCCGGCGGCTGTGGGCCACGCACGACGTCCGGGAGAAGAGCTACGGCGTCAAGCGGCTGCGGCATCCGCTGGTGGGCGATCTGACGCTCAACTACCAGTCCTTCCGCCTGGCCGACGACGACGGACAGGCGATGACGACGTACCACGCGGAACCGGGCTCTCCCTCCGCGGAGGCCCTGCGGCTGCTGGCCAGCTGGGGCGCGGACGCGACCCGCGCGGGGCGGGTCAGCCCCGATACGGCGGCATGACCCCCCACCCCCACCTGGGCACCGGCTGCTCCGCCGGAGGTTTGGCGTCCGGGCCGGAGAAGTACAGCGCCAGCCTCGTCCCCCACTCGATGTAGGCGAGGAACGCCGAGCGGAACTCCGCGTCGGTGGGCAGACCCACGTCGTCCGCCGCGTCCTGGATGAGGTTGACCCAGCGGCGGCGCTGCGGCTCGGTGATGTTCTTGGCGAAGTGCTTGGCGACCATGTGGCCGTGGCCGCCCTGGGTGAGGGAGTAGGCGGGCGGGCCGCCGAAGACCTCGGCGAGCCACAGGGCGACGTGCTCGGCGTGGTCGGGGGCGAGGTCGGCGAAGAGCGGGGCCAGCAGGTCGTCCTTGAGGACCCGGTCGTAGAACGCCGTCGTGAGGCGGGAGAAGGCCTCCGCGCCGCCCGCCCAGTCGTACAACGACGGTACCGACGCGCCCCTCCCCCGGACCGTGGTCGGCTTGTAGTGGCGCATCTCCTCGATGTGGCCGACGTAGGGCTGGATCTCCGCCAGGAACTGCGGGAACAGCTCCGAGTCGCGGAAGCCCTCCATGTGGTCCTGTGTCGAGGTCCAGGTGATGCGCAGGACGTAGTGCTCGAAGTCCTCCTCGCAGCGCGCAAGTTCGTAGTCGACGCACTGCGGTGCCTCGGCCAGCCGGCCGGCGGCGCGGGTGTAGGCGGCCAGGAACTCGGCCGAGCGGTCCTCCGGGATGCGGTACCGGATGTATTCGACGGTCTCGGTTGTCATGGGTTCACGGAAACACGGAAGCCCCGCCGGAGGCTGCACCTCCGGCGGGGCTTTCGCTGACGGCTCACTCGCCCGTCGAACGACTTACTCGCCTCGCGAACGGCTCACTTGCCGTAGTACGCGTTGTAGATCGAGATCGTCGACTTGTTGTTCTTCTTGTCGGTGATCTTGGCGTGGAACGAGATGGCCTGTCCCTTCGCCGGGTTCTTCACGGTGATCTTGCCGTGGACCACCTTGACCTGCTTCCAGGTCTGGCCGTAGTCGTACGACACGTACACCGTCAGCGACTTGAGGTTGCCGCCCTTGGCCGCGCCCTCGACGGTGACCGGGATGGAGACCGTCCTGCCGGCCGGCACCCGGTTGTCGAGGCCGGTCGTGGCGTTGAAGCGGACCGTGGACGCCGGCAGCGTGGCTGCCGTGCCGGCGGCCGGCTTCTTGGAGTGGAACGTCCAGCTGGCGTCGATGCGGGTGGAGGCCGCGGCGACGTGGACGCTGCGCTTGACCGAGGTCGTCAGCCGGTACTCGGCGTCACCGGAGGGGACCTTGAACTCCTTCTCGCCGAACAGCGGGTCGTCGTTGGAGCCGACCTTGGTGCCGTTGCGGTAGAGGGTCGTGGTGACCCCGGTGAAGTCCGAGGAGCCCGCGTGGCCCGCGCCGTCGGAGAACAGCGGGATGTAGCCGTAGATGCTGTTGCCGTCGCGGAAGACGCCGTAGTACGTGTTCAGGTGCGGGCCGAAGACCGCCGTGTTGAAGGTCTTCGTGTACTTCTGGCCCGCCTTGAAGGACTGCGCGTCACCCAGCGTGTAGTACGCCTCCGGGATCGGGAAGCCGTCCCGGTCGTGGCCCTTGTACTGCGTGAAGTCCCACGACCACTGGATCTTGTCGGACGTCGACAGGTACAGCGTGCGGGCGCCGGGCAGCTTCTGCTCGATGCCGTTGAAGAAGACGATGTCGTCGGGGAACTCGCCCAGCGCCATCAGCGCACCGGTCTTGCCGACGGCGCCCGAGCCGAGGTTGTTGCGGACTGTGGCGAGCTCGCTCGCCGTGAAGTGGCGGACCTTGTCGCCCTGGATCTTCTTGACGTTCGCGGTGGTCGCCACGTCGTACTCGGCGTCCGCGCCCTTGGTCCACTGGCCGTTCCAGGTCTGGTGCAGGCCCGTGACGTCGCCGCCCAGCGGCGCCATGCGCACGTCGGCGAAGGACTGCAGACCGAGACCGATGCCGATGCCCGCCGGGTCGTAGCTGTACCCGATCATGGCGAGCTGCGGCTTGGCCTGGGCGTCCGGCACGGTGATGTCGGCCGCCTTGGTGGTGCGGGCGTCGATGGTCACCGTGGTGTTCTTGGTGACGGACAGCTTCGGCTGGACCAGCCAGTCGAGGCCGCCCTGGAAGTTCACCAGGTCCTTGGCGATCCAGGCGTCCAGGAGGTAGTTGCCCTTGGGCAGGCGCATGGTCGTGGTGCCGGTGTCCGAGAGGGTCACCTGGTAGCCACGGCCCTCCGCCAGGCCCGAGTAGCCGAGCAGGGCGGTGTTGTAGTTGCCGGTCGGCTTGCCGTCCCGGTCGATGTGCTTGATCGTGACGTCGTACGACTCGACCTCACGCTGCACGGCAGCGGCCGTACGGACCGTCTGGCCGCCGCCCGTGGCCGTCACGTACGCGGAGTACGCGCCGTCGAGCGTGCCGCCGAGCTTGGTGTTGACGGTCAGGTCGACCGAGGCCTTGCCGCCCGCCGGGACGGTCACCTTGGTCGCGGCCAGCTTGAAGAAGCCGGCCGGAGCGGCCTGGCCCTTGGGGTTGGTCGCGGCGGCCGCCAGGTTCAGCGTGACGTCCTTGGTGCCGAGGTTGCGGTACGTCACCTGCTTGGTGACCGGCTTGTCGTCGGTGTGCGGCCACTGCTGCACACCGAAGCTCACCGACACCGGGTCGGCGATCACGGTCTGCTGGATGGCCTTGTCGACCGCGATACGGCCCGAACCCTGCTGGAACGGCGTGTACTTGCCGCCCTTCGCGGAGCCCGTCAGGGCGCCCTTGAGCTCGGAGAACTTCCAGTCGGGGTGCTCCTGCTTCAGGATCGCCGCCGCGCCCGCGACATGCGGGGTCGCCATCGACGTACCAGAGATGGTCAGGTAGCCGGGCGGGTTCTCGCCGACCTCCTGGTCGATGACGCTGCCCGGGGCCGCGGCGGCCGTGATGTCCACGCCGGGGGCGGTGACGTCGGGCTTGATGGTGCCGTCGACGGTCGGGCCGGTGGAGGAGAAGTCGGCGAGCCTGTCCTTGTCGTCGACCGCGCCGACGGTGAGGGCGTCCTCGGCGCTGCCGGGCGAACCGATCGACTCCGGGCCCTCGTTGCCCGCGGCGATCGCGAAGAGGATGCCCTTCTCCTCGGACAGCTTGTTGACCTCGGCCTCGAGCGGGTCGATACCGGGGGTGTCCTGGCCGCCCAGGCTGAGGTTGACGATGTCGGCGCCCTGCTCGGCCGCCCACTCCATGCCGGCGAGGATGTTGGAATCGTCACCGGAGCCGGTGTCGTCCAGGACCTTGCCGTTGAGGATCTTGGCGCCGGGCGCCACGCCCTTGTACTTGCCGTGGGACTTGGCGCCGGTGCCCGCGGCGATGGACGCGACGTGCGTGCCGTGGCCGAAGTGGTCGTTGGCGTCGGCCGCGGTGGAGAAGTTCTTGGCGGCGATCACCTGGGTCTTGAGGTCCGGGTGGTTCGCGTCGACACCGGTGTCCAGGACCGCGATCTTGACGCCCTTGCCGGTGTAGCCCTTGGCCCAGGCGGTGGGTGCGCCGATCTGCGGAACGGACTTGTCGAGGCTGGCCTTGCGGGTGCCGTCGAGCCAGACGTGCGCGATGCCGGAGGCCGTACGGTCGCCGTTGGTGACGGCGTCCCACAGCTCGGGCGTCTCCTTGACCGGGGTCTGGACGGCGTCGGCGTTGAGGGCCTTCAGGGTCCGGCGCAGGGTGCCCGCGTCACGGACGTCGGCCTTGGCGGTCGTCGCCGCGCCCTGGTAGCCGACGATGACCTTCAGGCCCTTGGCCTGGGACTTGCGGGTGGCGGACTTGTTGAGCTCGGTGATGTCGAACAGCCGCTGGTCCAGCTTGCCGCCGGCGACCAGCCGGGCAGCGTCCGCCGGGACGACGAGCGTGTGCCCGTCGGCCTTGCGGAACTGGACGGGTATGTGTTCGCGCCCCTTGGCCCGCTCCAGGCCGACGACGCGACCCTTGGCGTCGACGACGACCCGGTCGCCGGTGATCAGGGTGATGCGGTGCTGGGACGCGAGTGAGGACTTCGAGGCCGCGCTCGGATGCTCGGCCTTGGCCTGCGCCGGGCTGGTCATACCCGCCGCGAGGGCCACTGCGGCCGCCGTCGCCACGGTGGCCGCGCATGCTCTCTTCACTTGTCTGCGCAAGTCTCCCCCTGGAGATGAAGTACCGGGCGAATTCCCCGTTCACCCGGCCGGGGGAACTACCGCACACATGCACGGACCCCCCGGGATACGCAGTATGCCGGGGGGTGATCAGCTACCTCAAGAGGTGAGAGAAGGGGGAGAGAAGCGCCCGCCGACTGTTACACGCCTGCGGGAAAGCCGTTACCGTTCCGTCGGATTAGGCACCCGCGTTCTCCTTGACCGTGATCTTTCCCTTGCGGATCGTCGCCAGCCGCGGGGCCTTCCTCGCGATCGCTGAGTCGTGGGTGACCATGATGAACGTCAACCCCAGCTCCTTCCACATCCGTTCGAGCACGTCCATGATCTCGTCGCGCATCGACTCGTCGAGGTTTCCGGTGGGTTCGTCCGCGAGCAGTACCTTCGGCTGCTTGACGAGCGCGCGGGCGATGGCGACGCGCTGCTGCTGGCCGCCGGACATCTCCGAGGGCAGATGAGCGAGACGCTCACCGAGACCGACCGAACTCAGCGCCTCGGCGGCCCGCTCGCGCCGGTCCTTCACCTTGACGCCGAGGGGGACGAGAGCGGTTTCCACGTTCTCCTGGGCGGTGAGCGTCGGGATGAGGTTGAAGCTCTGGAAGACGAAGCCGATGTTCTCGCTGCGGACCTTGGTCAGCCGCGCCTCGGAGAGCTTGGCCAAGTCGGTCCCGTCCAGGACGACTTCGCCCTCGGTGGGCCGGTCGAGGCCGCCGAGCATCTGCAGCAGCGTGGACTTGCCGCCGCCGGTGGGTCCCTGGATGACGAGACGGTCGCCGTCGCCGATGGTGAGGTCGACGCCGTCGAGGGCGTGGATGGTCTCCTTGCCCCGGGTGTAGCGCTTGGTGACGCTTCTGAGTTCGTACATGGGGTTGGCTCCTGGGTGGGGTTGGTGGTGGTACGGGTCCGGGGCCGGCTATTCGACGCGGCGCAGCGCGTCCGCCGGCCGCAGCCGGGACGCCCGCCAGCCGCCGAACGCGCCCGCGATCAGACCGCCCGCCACCGCCAGGGCCACCGCGATGGCCACCGTCGTGACACTCACCGGTGCCGTCAGGGCGACGTCCAGGGTCTTGGCCGCCGCACGCCCCGGACCGCCGAAGCCGCCACCGCCACCGGGGCCGCCGCCGAAGCCGCCGCCCCCGCCACCGCCCAACTGGGCCTGCAGCGTGGGGCTGATGGCCGTCACGACGTACGCGCCGGCGAGTCCGAGGGCGATACCGAGCGCACCGCCCAGCAGCCCGTTGACCATGGCCTCGCCGACGACCTGCCGGGTCACCCGGCCCGACTTCCAGCCCAGCGCCTTCAGCGTGCCGAACTCACGGACCCGCCGGGAGACGGCGGAGGAGGTGAGCAGCCCGGCGACGAGGAAGGCGGCCACCAGCACCGCGATGGACAGCCACTTGCCGACGTTGCTGGCGAGGCTCGACGCCGTGGACAGCGAGCCGGACACCGTGCTGGCGAGGTCGGAGGAGGTGGTGACCGTCGTACCGGAGACGTTCTTCTGGATGGTCGACTTGACGGCGGAGATCTCCTTGGAGTCGGTCGCCTTGACGTAGATGGTGGTGACCTTGTCCTTCTGGCCCGCCAGCGTCTGGGCCTCCTTCAGCGGCATGTAGAGGTTGGCCGCCGAGTCACCGCTGTCGGCCGTGGCGATACCGATGACCGTGAACTTGACGCTCTTGATCGTGACGGTCGAACCGACCTTGTACTTCTTCTCCTTGGCGTACGCCGAGTCGGCCACCAACACCTTGGCGGAGCTCTCCGTCGTCTTGAAGGTACGCCCGCTGGTGATCTTCGACGAGGTCAGCGGGCCGAGCCCGGTCCGGGTGACGTCGGTGCCGTAGACCGTGTAGCTGTTGACGTCGAAGTCGGCGCCGCCGCCGCGCACCTCGCCCTGCGGCTGGCCGTTGCCGCCGCCGCGCTGGAAGCCCCCGCTGCCGCCGTTCTGCTGGAACTGGCCGCGGGTGAACTGGCCGTCGATCTTCACCACGTTGAGGCTGAGTCCGCCGACGGCCGTCGACACGCCCTTCTGGCTCGCGACCTTGGTGACGGTGGAGGAGGCGAGGGTCGTGAAGCCCTGCGGCAGGATCCGGTCGCTGCTCTGCGTGGACTTGTCGTCGTTGCCCTGAGCGTCGAACTGGAAGCGCGGCCGCTGCGAGGTGCTCGTGGTCGGCGTCGCCGCCTTGGTGACCGTCATGTCCGTACCCAGGCCGTAGAGCGACTGGAGGACCTTGTCCTGGGCCTTCCCCATGCCGGAGGACACGGAGTTGACCACGATGACCAGCGCGATGCCCAGCGCGAGACCGGAGGCGACGACGAGGGCCGCCTTTCTGCGGCGGCGCAGTTCGCGCCTCAGGTAGGTGAAGAACATGGCCGCACCGTAGGGACGGCGCGTGATGACTCGATAAGGCCGACATAAGAGCTGCATGAGAAGCCTGTGGCCCGCCCCGGAACGGCCTCGGAAACACCGATGCCGCCCCTGGGGGGCGGCATCGGAACGCTGTGGACCGACGGTGCGTCAGACGGCCGAGCCGGCCTTCCACTGGGCCCAGCTCAGGTTCCAGCCGTTGAGGCCGTTGTCCGGCTGGACGATCTTGTCGCCGGTGTTGGAGACGACCACGACGTCACCAACGATCGAGTGCGTGTACATCCAGTAGGCCGGCGTGCTGGTGTCGTTGGCGCCCTTGGTGTCGGACAGGCCCACGCAGCCGTGGCTGGTGTTGACACTGCCGAAGATGGACTTCGCGCCCCAGTAGTTGCCGTGCAGGAACGTGCCGGAGTTGGTGAGCCGGATGGCGTGCGGCACGTCCTTGATGTCGTACTCGGCCTTGCCGTCGTTGTCGGTGAAGCCGACGGTCGTGCCGTTCATCCGGGTCTGCTTGTACTTCTCGGACATCACCATGATGCCGTTGTACGTGGTGTGCTGCGGCGAACCGGCCGAGATCGGGATGGTCTTGACGACCTTGCCGTCCTGCGTGACCTTCATCTGCTTGGTCTTCGCGTCGACGTAGGAGATCTGGTTGCGGCCGATGTGGAAGGTGACCGTCTTCTGCTGCACGCCGTAGACGCCGTTGGCTCCCTCGACGCCGTCCAGCGCGAGCTTCAGCGTGACGGTCGAGTTCTCCTTCCAGTACTGCTCAGGGCGGAAGTCGATGCGGTTGGCGCCGAACCAGTGCCCGACGACCTCCTGGCCGCTGCTGGAGGTGACCGTGATGCCCTTCTGGACCGCGGCCTTGTTGGTGATCGACTTGTCGAAGTTGATCGACACCGGCATGCCCACGCCGACGGTGGTCCCGTTGTCCGGCGTGAAGGTGCCTATGAAGCTGTTGGCCGGGGAGACCGTGGTGAACGAGGCGTTCTCGTGCGCGACCCGCCCGTCGGAGTCCTTGGCGGCCGCGGCGACCTTGTAGGTGGTCGAGCGCTCCAGCTGGGCGTTCGGCTTCCAGCTCGTCTTGTCCGCGGAGAGCGTGCCGGCGACGGCCGTGCCGTTCTCGGTCGTCATGGTCACGTTGGTGAGCGTGCCCTTGCTGACGGTGACGGCCGCGGAGTTGTTGATGGAGGCGTTGTCCGTGCCGTCCTTGGGCGTGATCTTGATGTCGGCCTCCGACGCCTTCTTGGCCGCCGCCTCGTCGGCCTTCGCCTGCGAGGTGTCGTCGTTCCCGCTGCCGGAGGCCTTGTCGCCACCACCGCCGCCGGAACAGGCCGAGAGCACCAGAACCCCACCGAGCAGGGCGGACGCGACCGTCAGGCCCCTGCGCCGCCTACTGTTCGTCATCACACGCTTCTCCATCAGTCGCCGTATCCCCTAAAAACACCGAGGGTCCCCGTTTTACTTTTACGAACCTCGGCGTTCACGAACCTCAGCCCGTGACGAACTTCAGCCGTCAACGAGCTTCAACGCTACGACCGGTTTCTCCCGTTCCACATTCCTCTGATGTGTGGGGCACACCACGTCCGCCGGGGCGGAGGGTGCGGATGACGGCCTGCGCGTCCCCTGAGACGACGAAACCCCGGACGGCGGTTGCCGGCCGGGGTCACCGATGTCCCCGGGCCGCTCAGCCGACGCCGTCCCCCTCGTCGTCCTCCCGGACATCATCGTCGTCCAGGTCCCAGTCCGGCGAATCCGGGTCGTAGTCGATGGGCTCGCTCGACCAGGAGGCCTGCGCGAGTTCCACCCCGGGCACCTCCCTCACCAGGTCGAACGGGTCGACGAGGTACGCGAGGGCCTCGGCAGTGTCTTCCGTCACAGCGCCCTCGGCGTGCGCCCGCTCGTCGTCGGGCATGTCCTGCTCGTCGGCGATCCGGCGCAGAGCCGCCTTGGTCACGGCGTCGGCGTCCTCCACCTCGAGGACGAGCTCCACCCGAAGGCGGACAAAACGTGATGTCTCTTCAGTGCTCATGGCGGGAGCGTACGAAGGCTGGCTCCCGTGACTTTCCCGTGACCCGCGCCTTTCACTAACATCGCCCCACACGGCCAATTAGCCAGCGCCACAAGGGGATCGATATTCCGTGTCATCCGCTCGCCGATCGTTGCTGACCGCCACCGCCGCGGGGACCCTCCTGGGTGCCCTGTGGTTCGTCCCGTCCGCCAACGCGACACAGGACACCCCGGCGAGAACGCAGCCCTCGGCGACCGCGACGACGCAGGCCAGGGTCACTTCGGCGCAGACCTCCGAGACGTCCGCGGACTCCGCGAACTCCGGGTCGACGGAGGAGAACACCGAGCTCGCCGACACCGGAAGCATCGACACGACCCCGTACGTCGTCGGCGGAACGCTTTTCCTCACGCTCGGTGCGGGCTTCGTCGTCTACTCGGTACGCCGTGAACGCCTCGGCTTCTGACCTCGTCTGACAACTGACGTCGTCCGACATCCGACAAGGGCCCCGCGTCCGCGCGGGGCCCCTTCGGCACGCCTACCGCAGTGGCCCGGTGACCGTCTCGACGGCGGCCACCAGCTTCCCCTCCCGCACGAACGCGTCGGCGGCGGCCAGGTCGGGCGCCAGGAACCGGTCCGGCCCCGGACCGGCGACACCGGCGGCCCGTACGGCCTCGATGACGGCCCGCGAGGCGGGCGCGGGGGTCACGCCCTCGCGCAGCTCGACGGCGCGCGTGGCGGCGTACAGCTCGATGGCGACCACGCGCGCGAGGTTGTCGACGGCGGTGCGCAGCTTGCGCGCGGCCGACCAGCCCATGGAGACGTGGTCCTCCTGCATGGCGGAGGAGGGGATGGAGTCCGCCGACGCCGGTACGGCCAGCCGCTTCATCTCGCTCACCAGCGCGGCCTGCGTGTACTGGGCGATCATGAGCCCGGAGTCCACCCCCGCGTCGTCGGCGAGGAAGGGCGGCAGCCCGTGGCTGCGGTTCTTGTCGAGCAGCCGGTCGGTGCGGCGCTCGGCGATGGACGCCAGGTCGGCGGCGGCGATGGCGAGGAAGTCGAGGACGTAGGCCACGGGCGCGCCGTGGAAGTTGCCGTTGGACTCCACGCGTCCGTCGGGCAGTACGACCGGGTTGTCCACGGCCGACGCCAGCTCGCGCTCGGCCACCAGACGGGCGTGCGCGATGGTGTCCCGGCCGGCGCCGGCGACCTGCGGGGCGCAGCGCACCGAGTAGGCGTCCTGGACGCGCGGGGCATCGTCCTGGTGGTGCCCGGTGAGCTCGGAGCCCTTCAGCACCGCGAGCATGTTGGCAGCGGAGGCGCCCTGCCCCGGGTGCGGGCGGATGGCGTGCAGCTCGGGCGCGAGCACCTTGTCGGTGCCGAGCAGCGCCTCCAGGCTCAGCGCGGCGGTGACGTCGGCCGACTTGTACAGGGTGTCGAGGTCGGCGAGGGCCATGACCAGCATGCCGAGCATGCCGTCGGTGCCGTTGAGCAGCGCGAGGCCCTCCTTCTCGCGCAGCTCGACGGGCGCGATCCCGTGCTCGGCGAGCAGTTCGCCGGCGGGCCGTACGGTGCCGTCCGGGCCCTCTGCCTCTCCCTCGCCCATGAGCGTGAGGGCGCAGTGGGACAGCGGCGCCAGGTCGCCGGAGCAGCCGAGGGAGCCGTACTCATGGACGACGGGGGTGATGCCCGCGTTGAGCACGTCGGCCATGGTCTGCGCGACCTCGGGCCGGACGCCCGTGTGTCCCGAGCAGACGGTCTTCAGCCGCAGGAACATCAGGGCCCGTACGACCTCCCGCTCCACCCTCGGGCCCAGTCCGGCGGCGTGCGAGCGGACGATGTTGCGCTGCAGCTGGGCCCGGAGCTCCTGGCTGATGTGCCGGGTCGCGAGGGCGCCGAAGCCGGTGCTGACGCCGTAGACCGGCTCGGGCTTGGCCGCCAGCGCGTCCACGATCTCGCGGGCCGCGGCGAGCGCCGCGACCGCCTCCCCGGAAAGCTCGACACGAGCGCCGCCGCGCGCCACGGCGAGAACGTCGGACGCGGTCACCCCGGACGTCCCCACCACCACAGTGTGCATATCCATATTCAGGAGCGTACGCAGTGAAGATGGAGATGTCACTAGCGGGGAGAGGTTGCGACCCTTACACCGGGCGCCCCCGGAAACGCCGCCGCTCCACGGCCCCCTCCCCCGTCGGCGCCGCGTCGGCCAGCCGTACGACGGGGTCGTCGGGGCCCTCCCGGCCGGCGATCACGGGCTTCGACGCCCGCTCGGCCTTGGCCTTGTACTGGGCCGCGTCCGCGAGCCGGAAGAGACGGCGGGCCGAGCGGACCGGACCGATGGGGTCCTCCGTGGACGCCACCCCGCAGGCCACTCCCTCACCGAGCTCCAGCTCCGCCGCCCGGCGGCACAGCTCGTCGGCCGCCTTCACCACCTCGTCGGCGGACGGCCCGACCGCGAGCAGACAGAACTCGTCCCCGCCGAGCCGGGCGGCGAGCGCCCCCGGCAGCATCGCGCCGCACAGCGAGAGCACGGAGCCGAAACGTTCGAGGAGCCGGTCCCCGACGGCGTGTCCGCGGGTGTCGTTCACCCGCTTGAGGCCGTTGAGGTCGCAGACCACGAGGCTGACCACCGTGCCGTCCACGCGATGCCGCTCGACGGCCTCCTCCAGCCGCACGTCGACGGCGCGGCGGTTGGCGAGGCCGGTGAGCGCGTCGGTGTAGGCCAGCCGTCTCGCCTCCTCCAGCCGCTCCGCCTGCGCGATCCCGGCGGCGACGACGGCGGCCAGCACGGTGGCGAAGTCGGCGTCGGCCCGCTCGAAGAGGGGCACGCCGAGACGCCGGGCGACATACAGCTCGCCCCACGCCCGTCCGTTCAGCACGATCGGCGCGACCACACAGCAGCCCCGGCCGCGACGGCGCAGCGCGGCGACGCGCTGATGGACGTAACCGGGCCGACGCCCCGCGGCAGGACCCTCGGCCGTCTCCACCCAGGCGTTGGGCTCCCCGCCGCCCGCCCACCGCTCGTGCAGGAACTCGGTGATCTCGGGAAACTGGTGGACGGGATAGGACTCGTCGTCCGGGAACTCGTCCTCCCCCGCGGCCCGCTCCCCCACGTTGACGAGGACCCGCAGCCGCCCCAGCTCCCGCTCCCACACCGACAGCGCGGCGAAACTCCCGCCCAGCGCGCGGCACGCGCCGACGGCCGCGGCCCGCCACGCCTCGCGCGAGCCATGGGCCGCCGCCATCCCCTGAGCCAACGCGACAACGGCCGCGAGCCGCTTGTCCTCACCCATCACACCAGGTTAGGGAGGTTTGTGGGGTTTCGTTCGATTGATGCGGCGGCGGGGTGACCGGGTGGCCGGGCCGGAGTGAGGTCGCCGAGCGACCCTACGGGATCCGGTCCCTGGGATCCGGTCACTCACCCGGCCACTGGGGCTTCCGCTTCTCGTTGAACGCCGCCACTCCCTCCGCCCGGTCGCCGGAGAACGCCACCGCCCGCCATGCCGCGTCCTCGACCTCCAGCCCGGCCCGCAGATCCAGCCCGTGCCCGAGCCGCAGGGCGCGCTTGGCCGCCCTGAGCCCCACGGGCGAGTTCGCGGCGATGCGGGACGCGAGGGCCAGCGCCTCCTCCGTGTCCCGCCCTTCCTCCACCAGCTGGTCCACGAGCCCCAGCTCCCGAGCCTCCACCGCCTCCAGGCGCCGCGCCGTGAAGATCAGCTCGGCGGCCCGCGCGGCCCCGACCCGCCTCGGCAGCAGCTGCGTACCGCCGCCGCCCGGGATGACCCCGACGGAGACCTCCGGCAGCCCCACCACGGCCGTACGGTCGGCCACGATCAGGTCGCAGGACAGAGCGAGCTCGAACCCGCCGCCCAGCGCGAAGCCGTGCACGGCGGCGACGGTCGGCACGGGCAGTTCCAGTACGCCGGTGTAGGCGCCGCGGGCGACGGGCCGCTGCCGGACCAGATCGGCGTCGCTGAAGGAGTTCCGCTCCTTGAGGTCGGCGCCGACGCAGAAGGCACGCTCGTGCGTGGAGGCCACCACCACGACCCGTACGTCCCGGTCGGTGCCCAGCGCGGCGCAGGCCTCGGCGATGGACCGGGCCATCGCGGTGGAGACGGCGTTCATGGCCTTGGGCCGGTCGAGGGCGAGCTCCGCGACATGCCCGCCGTCGCCGTGCCGCCGTACCAGCACGAACTCCCCGAACCGCTCCTCGCTCATGACACCCTCCGGTTAACGCGGGTTAACAACATCTCGCCCGATCATCGCAGCCGGGCGCGCGGTGAGGGAAGGCCGGTTCCCGGGGCCGGGGCCGACAACCCGTTCGAGTGACATCCCGCCCAACTCCCCACCCACCCCCCACAGCAGCGCATAACGTGCGTCCGCCACGGCGCACCGGGGGCGCGAACGCATCGGGGAGGACGCGATGAGGGAGCCGGAAACGACGGATCCAGTACGACACGGGGAACGGCCAGGACGGACGGGCACGGCACTCCGCAACGAACCACCGGGGCCGACACCGACCGGGAAGACGCCGGGACCGACCGAGGAAACGACAGGAGCGGGTCGGGCGAAGGCGGCCCAGACCGGCGGGACGGCACGGGCGGCGGCGCGGCGTGAAAGGCCGCGGAGCGGCGAGCCGACCGGGACGTCGGCGGCAAGGGAACCTCGCACAACGCCCCCCGCCCAGACGCCACGCCCTGCCGGGCCTATCCGCCCTGCCGCGCCAGCCAAGCCTCCCGGGCCACCCGGGCCTGCCGTGCCAGCCGTGCCTGCCGGACCAGCCGGACCAGCCGGACCAGCCAAGCCTCCCGGGCCACCCGGGCCACCCGGGCCTGCCGTGCCAGCCGTGCCTGCCGGACCAGCCGGACCAGCCGGACCAGCGAAGCCTGCCGGACCAGCCGGACCGGCCGGACCAGCGAAGCCTGCCGGACCAGCCGGACCGGCCGGACCAGCGAAGCCTGCCGGACCAGCCGGACCGGCCGGGCCTGCCGTTTCAGCGGGGCATGCCGGGCCCGCCGGGCCTGCCGTGCCAGCCGGACCTGCCGGACCTGCCGGACCTGCCGGACCTGCCGGGGCCGCCGGGCCTGCCGGGCCACCCGGGCCTGCCGGGGCCGCCGGGCCAGCTGGGCATGCCGGGCCCGCCGGGCCTGGCGCTTCAGCGGGGCATGCCGTCCCGAGGGTCGAGCCGTCCTCCGTTCACGCCTCACAGGGCACCCCGCACGCCGTTCGGGCCGCGCCGTCCGCTCGCCCGGCTCAAGGCCCCCGGCCCGCGCAAGCGGCTCGCGCCGCGCAAGCCGCCACACGCATCTCCCCGCGCATAGAGGCGCTCTCCGCCGAGAGTGCTGAGTCCGGCGGACTGCGAGGGCCCGCCGGGCCAGGGGGACTCGCCCGAGCGGCCACCCCGGACATCGAACCGCCCGCCGCCCGCCTCCCTCTCTTCGGATCCCGGATCCGGGGGCGGCACAGGCGGCCGCGGCCGCGGAAGGTGCTGTTCGCCGTCGGGGGGCTCGCCCTGGCGGCCGGGGCGTTGAGTCTGGTGCGGCTCACTCCCGAGGCCGGGGTCGGTGGGAGCGGGACCGCGGAGGCCGAGCCTCGGCTGGACCCGGGCAGTGGGGCGGAGCAGGCATCCAACGCCGTCGCCACCGTCGCCGCCGCACCCACCGCCGCTCCCTCGGCCACCTCCGTGATGGGCGGGGTGAGTGCCACACCGTCGGCCACCTCGACGTCCGTGCCCGTGACGATCGGTCCCTCAGCGCGACCGACGGCAGCCGACCTAGCCGCAGCCCCCGACCGCACCACGATCCCCGAGGCACCGAACACCCCGGCACCGGAAACCACCGCGCCCCAGGCACCCCGCGGCCCCGAGACGACACCGGCCGCCCCCGCCCCGCAGCCGACACCCACCCCCGGCCGCAGCACGGCCCCGTCGGCCACCCCGAGGCCGGGCCTGTGCGTGCCGATCGTCGGGCTGTGCGTCGGCGGGTCGGGGCAGCACGGCTGACGGCCCTGAAAAAACAGTCGGCTGCGGGTGCCCCCGAGCGCCGTCGGCTATACCGCGCCGCCCCTGCGGTTGAGCAGCCACGGCTCCACCACGCCCAGGCCACGCACCGGCCGCTGCCACATCGGCTGGAGGGCGAAGCGGTAGACCGGGGGCTCCTCCCCCTCCTTCTCCGCCGTCGCCGCGGCCTCGGCCGCCTCCGCCTCGGAGGCGGGCGCCTCCCCGGTGCGGATCAGTTCCTCCGCGAAGGCGCTGTCGACGAGGACGGCGTCCCGGGGGGCTATCGAGGTGAGCCGGGAGGCGAGGTTCACGGTCGTACCGAAGACATCGCCCATTCGGGTGGTCACCGTGCCGAAGGCGATGCCCACCCGCAGCTCCGGCATCGTCTCGTCGTTCGCCATGGTCTCGATGAGGCGCAGCGCGATCTCGGCGGCCACGCCCGCGTCGTCGGCGGCGTACAGGACCTCGTCGCCCAGCGTCTTGATCAGCCGACCGCCGTGCGCGGCGACCAGGTCCGCGGCCGTCGTCTCGAAGGCCTCGACCAGCTCGCCGAGCTCCTCCTCCTCCATCCGGCGGGTCAGCCGCGTGAAGCCCACCAGATCGGCGAAGCCGACGGCGAGGCGCCGGTCGACCATCTCCTCGTCGTCCGCGGCCTGCACGACCCGCCCGGCGGAGGCCGCGAGCTGGCGGCGCCAGACGTAGACCAGGAACTCCTCCAGCTCGGGCAGGAGCAGCTCGACGATCGGGTACGTCACCTCGGTCCGGGTCATCCCCGGCTCCGGGGGCTCCGTCAGGCCTTCCAGGAAGGAGTCGATCTGCCACTCGGCGAGACGGGCCGTGGTCTGGCCGGTGGAGCGGGCCACCTGGACCGCCATGGCCTCGCTCAGCAGCCCCGCCTCGACGAGACCGGACAGCCGGCGCAGCGCCAGGACGTCGGCCTCCGTCAGCGCCTTGGCCTGGCCGATGTCGGCGAAGCCCATCGCCCGCCAGAAGCGGGTCGCCAGCTCGACCGAGACGCCGGCGCTACGGGCCGCCTGGAAGGGCGTGTAGCGCCGCTCGGCGCCCAGGATCAGGTGTTCGAGACGCAGGGCGAGCGGGTCCTCGCCGGGGTCGGCGGCGTGGGGGTCCACCCGGCCGTCCGCGTCCGAACCGGAGCCCGTGTCGTCGACGGTCACGCCTGCTGCCCTTCCGATCTGCCGCGGTCAGGTATCGACCGGCCTTCACTCTACGGCAGCTGTGCGCTACCTCACTCCCGTGGAGCCGACGCTACGTCACCCGTACCGCCAGGGTGACCCGCGCCGGTGCGGGCCTCGTCCTCACAACGCCGGACGCGCCGACTTTTCTCACGCCGGGCGCAGATGGACGATGTCTCCCGCTCCCACCGGCTCCTGGACACCGTCCGCCGTGGCGATCACGAGCCGTCCGTCGCCGTCGACGGCGACCGCCTCCCCGGTGACCGACCGGTCCCCGGGCAGTTCGGCCCGTACCGTCCGGCCGAGCGTCGCGCAGCCCGCCGCGTACGTCTCCTGCAGACCGCTCTCAGCGGGGTCGCCGCCGGCCTCCCGCCAGCGCCCGTACCACTCCTCCAGGGCGCGCAGCGCGGCCCGCAGCAGCGGATCCCGGTCGGTGCTCACCGCTCCGGCCAGCGCCAGCGACCCCGCCGCGGGGACGGGCAGCTCGCTCTCCCGCAGGGTGACGTTGACGCCGACGCCGATGACCACGCCGTCGTCCCCGGCGCGCTCGGCCAGGATGCCGCCGGCCTTGCGTTCCTCACCGGCGATGGAGACGAGCAGGTCGTTGGGCCACTTGAGTGCGGTGTCGACGCCCGCGGCCCGCGCCAGCCCGGTCGCCACCGCCACGCCGGTCAGCAGCGGGAGCCAGCCCCAGCGGGCAACCGGCACCTCGGCCGGATTCAGCAGCACGGAGAAGAACAGGCCCGAGCGGGCCGGTGCCGTCCACTGGCGGTCCAGGCGGCCCCGCCCGGCGGTCTGCTCCTCGGCGACCAGGACCGAGCCCTCGGCCGCCTTGCCGGCCGCCGCCAGGGCTACCAGGTCGGAGTTGGTGGAGCCGGTGGCGCGCACCACCTCCAGTTCCCGCCACAGCCCGCCCTCCCGCACGAGCCCGCGGCGCAGCGCCACGGCGTTGAGGGGAGGCCGTTCCAGGTCGGACCAGCGGCTGTCGTCTGATGCATCGCGCGGCGTCATGCAAGCCACCCTAGGTGTGTGAAACGCCGCACTGCTGATTCGTAGGGCCACCACTACTCTACGGATGAGTAACCGTCCCCCCTTTTGAGCAGGCAGGGAGCCGCGATCCCGATGTCCGAGCCGGAAGCGATCGACATTCACACCACTGCGGGCAAGCTCGCGGATCTCCAGCGTCGTATTGACGAGGCGACGCATGCCGGCTCCGCGCGCGCCGTCGAAAAGCAGCACGCCAAGGGCAAGTTGACGGCCCGTGAGCGCATTGAGCTGCTGCTCGACGAGGGCTCCTTCGTCGAACTGGACGAGTTCGCCCGCCACCGCTCCACCAACTTCGGCCTGGAGACCAACCGCCCCTACGGCGACGGCGTCGTCACCGGCTACGGCACGGTCGACGGCCGCCCCGTCGCCGTGTTCTCCCAGGACTTCACCGTCTTCGGCGGCGCGCTGGGCGAGGTGTACGGGCAGAAGATCGTCAAGGTGATGGACTTCGCGCTGAAGACCGGCTGCCCGGTCATCGGCATCAACGACTCCGGCGGCGCCCGTATCCAGGAGGGCGTGGCGTCCCTGGGCGCGTACGGCGAGATCTTCCGCCGCAACACCCACGCCTCCGGCGTCATCCCGCAGATCTCCCTGGTCGTCGGCCCCTGCGCGGGCGGTGCGGTGTACTCCCCCGCGATCACCGACTTCACCGTCATGGTCGACCAGACCTCGCACATGTTCATCACCGGCCCGGACGTCATCAAGACGGTCACCGGCGAGGACGTCGGCTTCGAGGAGCTGGGCGGCGCCCGCACCCACAACTCCGTCTCCGGTGTGGCCCACCACATGGCCGGCGACGAGAAGGACGCCGTCGAGTACATCAAGCAGCTGCTGTCGTACCTGCCGTCCAACAACCTCTCCGAGGCGCCGGTCTACCCGGAGGAGGCGGACCTCGCGGTCACCGCCGAGGACCTCGAGCTGGACACCCTGGTGCCGGACAGCGCCAACCAGCCGTACGACATGCACACGGTGATCGAACACGTCCTCGACGACGCCGAGTTCTTCGAGACCCAGCCGCTGTACGCGCCGAACATCCTCACCGGCTACGGCCGCGTCGAGGGCCACCCCGTCGGGATCGTCGCCAACCAGCCGATGCAGTTCGCCGGCTGCCTCGACATCAAGGCGAGCGAGAAGGCGGCCCGCTTCGTGCGCACCTGCGACGCCTTCAACATCCCCGTCCTCACCTTCGTGGACGTCCCCGGCTTCCTGCCCGGCGTCGACCAGGAGCACGACGGCATCATCCGCCGCGGCGCCAAGCTGATCTACGCCTATGCCGAGGCCACGGTCCCGCTGATCACCGTCATCACCCGCAAGGCCTTCGGCGGCGCCTACGACGTGATGGGCTCCAAGCACCTCGGCGCCGACCTCAACCTCGCCTGGCCGACCGCCCAGATCGCCGTCATGGGCGCCCAGGGCGCGGTCAACATCCTGCACCGCCGCACCATCGCCGAGGCCGAGGCCAACGGCGACCTCGACGCCACCCGCGCCCGGCTGATCCAGGAGTACGAGGACGCCCTCCTCAACCCCTACGTCGCGGCCGAGCGCGGCTACGTCGACTCGGTGATCATGCCGTCCGACACCCGCCGCCACGTCGTCCGCGGCCTGCGCCAGCTGCGCACCAAGCGCGAGTCCCTGCCCCCGAAGAAGCACGGCAACATCCCCCTCTAAGGAGACGCTGTGAACATCAAGGTCGTACGGGGCAACCCCACCCCGGAGGAACTGGCGGCAGCCCTGACGGTGGTCAGGGTCCGAGCGGCGGCGGCCTCCGCCGCGCCGGAGACCCCGGCCAAGGACAGGGACACCTGGTCCGACCCGTCCCGCATCGCGGCCCAGCGCCTCCCGCAGCCGGGGCCGTCGGCATGGGCGCGGACTTACTGGCCGGGGTAAGTGTGATGCTTTAGGAGCGCGGGGCTGTAGCGACATGCGGCTCCGCCGCGTGGGCGCACGGTAGGACAGCGCCGGGCTCAACTTGAGTACGTGTACTCAGGCGCCGTAGCCCGGCCAAGCCCCACGCTGGTGGCATGCTGTGGTCCGACCCCGAGAACGAGCCGCCCGAGGAACTGCGCGAAACGCAGGACATGTTGCGGCGGCTCGGCGTTCTCATGGCGCTGGCCATGGTCCTGGCGATGATCGTGATCGGCCTGCGGTGAGTGAGGCGGCCGCCTGAGGTGAGTCCGGCGGCGGCACCTGACTAACCTGACCGCATGACTGCACAGCGCCGCAGGCGTCTCATCCTCGCCTCCCAGTCCCCCGCCCGACTGAATTTGCTCCGCCAGGCGGGCCTGGACCCCGAGGTCATCGTGAGCGGCGTGGACGAGGATGCCGTGACCGCGCCCACCCCCGCCGAGCTGGCGCTCGCCCTCGCCGAGGCAAAGGCCTCCGTCGTCGCCGCCCGGCCGGAAGTGCAGGGTGCCCTGGTGATCGGCTGCGACTCCGTGCTGGAACTGGACGGCCAGGCGCTGGGCAAGCCGGCGGACCCCGAGGAGGCCACCGCCCGCTGGAAGGCGATGCGCGGCCGGGCCGGGACGCTCCAGACCGGCCACTGCGTCTGGGACACCACCAGCAAGCGGTACGTGTCGGGCACGGCCTCCACGCTCGTCCGTTTCGGTGACCCCAGCGACGAGGAGATCGCCGCCTACGTCGCCACCGGCGAACCGCTCCACGTGGCCGGGGCGTTCACCCTGGACGGCCGCAGCGCGCCGTTCATCGAGGGCATCGACGGCGACCACGGCAACGTGATCGGCCTCAGCCTCCCCCTGCTGCGCAAGCTCCTCGCCCAACTGGGCGTCGGCATCACGGAGTTGTGGGCGCCGGCGGAGAAGTGACCGGCGAGCCCTCGTCGCCCTCGGGCCCCGGCACGTCCGCGGGCGGCGTGTCGACGGGCTCGGCGGGCTGCACCGGTGCCTCGTAGGTCATCAGCAGCAGCACGATGAGGGCCAGCACCACGACCATGAACACGAACGCGGGCCAGCCCACCAGCCCCCACAGGAGGGCCGCCAGGAGGCCGTGCACGACCGCCGCGCTGACCAGCAGGACGCGGCCGAAGCCGGCCGCGGGACGGTTGCGTATCGCCACCAGGAGCGCGACCAGACCGCACAGGGCGTAGTAGAGGCCGAAGACGATCCCGCCGATCTTCGAGGACAGCGACATCGTGTCCGGGTCGAGGCCGGCCAGGGACATGTCCTGGCGGTCGACGACGATCCCGAGGAACCAGTTCAGCGCGGCGACCCCGAACGCCTCGACGAAGAGGACGACCGCCACGACCCATGCCACCGGCCTGCGCACCACCGGTCCCCACCCACTCTCGAGCCAAGTTCGGGTTACTCCAAGTACGTTTCGATCCATCGCGAACGCTACTAACGGGTAAACCCCGGGACAAGGGTTGTGCCGACCGCAAAGAATCATTGGGCCATTCGTAGGGACTCCACAAAGAAACAGAGTGGCCCGCAGCACGCTCTCACAGAGACCTTGACCACATGGGAGAGCTAGGGTTGCCGGGAGGAGTCCTGCGTACCTGGGTACGACAAGGGATTTCGCGGGTCGAGCGAGCCTCGAATCACGCTCCGTGTGGGCAAGCTCACCATTGGGGACGGGTCGAAGTGCCTCGTCGGCAGTCCCTAAACTCGGCTTGTTTCAAGGAGGGAGCCTCAATCGTGCGCAAGGTGCTCATCGCCAACCGTGGCGAAATCGCTGTCCGCGTGGCCCGGGCGTGTCGGGACGCCGGCATCGCGAGCGTGGCCGTCTACGCCGACCCGGACCGGGACGCTCTGCATGTCCGCGCCGCGGATGAGGCGTTCGCCCTGGGCGGTGACACTCCGGCCACCAGCTACCTGGTCATCGACAAGATCCTTAACGCCGCCCGTGAGTCGGGCGCGGACGCGGTCCATCCGGGCTACGGCTTTTTGTCGGAGAACGCCGACTTCGCGCAGGCGGTGCTGGACGCGGGCCTGATCTGGATCGGGCCGCCGCCGCAGGCCATCCGCGACCTGGGCGACAAGGTGGCAGCGCGGCACATCGCCCAGCGCGCCGGGGCGCCGCTGGTGGCCGGCACCCCCGACCCGGTCTCCGGCGCCGAGGAGGTCGTGGCCTTCGCCCGCGAGCACGGCCTGCCCATCGCCATCAAGGCCGCCTTCGGCGGCGGCGGCCGCGGCCTGAAGGTCGCCCGCACCCTCGAGGAGGTGCCCGAGCTGTACGACTCCGCGGTGCGTGAGGCGGTGGCCGCGTTCGGCCGCGGCGAGTGCTTCGTGGAGCGCTACCTGGATCGTCCCCGGCACGTGGAGACCCAGTGCCTGGCCGACAAGCACGGCAACGTGGTCGTGGTCTCCACCCGGGACTGCTCGCTGCAGCGCCGCCACCAGAAGCTGGTCGAGGAGGCGCCCGCCCCGTTCCTGACCGACGATCAGGTCGCCGAGCTGTACCGGGCCTCCAAGGCCATCCTGAAGGAGGCCTCCTACGAGGGCGCCGGCACGTGTGAGTTCCTGGTCGGCCAGGACGGCACGATCTCCTTCCTGGAGGTCAACACCCGTCTGCAGGTCGAGCACCCGGTCACCGAGGAGGTCGCCGGGATCGACCTGGTGCGGGAGATGTTCCGCATCGCCGACGGCGAGGAACTCGGCTACGGCGACCCGGAGCTGCGCGGTCACTCCTTCGAGTTCCGCATCAACGGCGAGGACCCGGGCCGTAACTTCCTGCCCGCCCCGGGCACGGTCACCACGTTCGAGGCTCCGGCCGGTCCGGGCGTGCGTCTGGACGCGGGCGTGGAGTCCGGCTCGGTCATCGGCCCGGCCTGGGACTCCCTGTTGGCGAAGCTGGTCGTCACCGGCCGCACCCGCAAGGAGGCGCTGGAGCGGGCCGCCCGGGCGCTGCAGGAGTTCCACATCGAGGGCATGGCCACCGCGATCCCCTTCCACCGCAAGGTGGTCACCGATGCGGCCTTCGCCCCGGAGCTGACCGGCTCGGATGAGCCGTTCACGGTCCACACCCGCTGGATCGAGACCGAGTTCGTCAACGACATCAAGCCCTTCGCCGCCCCGGCGGATGCCGAGGCGGAGGAGGAGTCCGGCCGGGAGACGGTCGTCGTCGAGGTCGGCGGCAAGCGCCTGGAGGTCTCCCTCCCGGCGTCGCTGGGCATGACCCTGGCCCGCACCGGCCTGGCCGCCGGCGCCCGCCCCAAGCGGCGCGCGGCCAAGAAGTCCGGCCCGGTCGCCTCCGGTGACACCCTCGCCTCCCCGATGCAGGGCACGATCGTCAAGGTCGCCGTGGAGGAGGGCCAGGAGGTCAAGGAGGGCGACCTGGTCGTCGTCCTGGAGGCGATGAAGATGGAACAGCCCCTCAACGCCCACCGCTCCGGCACCATCAAGGGCCTGTCCGCCGAGATCGGCGCGTCCATCAGCTCCGGCGCCGCCATCTGCGAGATCAAGGACTGACACCCGCGGCCCCACGAGGCGCCCGGTGGCCTGAAACGACAAGACCACCGGGCGCCTCGCTTTTCCCAAAGCCCGGCCGCACGCCTTCTCCGAATCCCGGCGACCCGCCTTTTCCAGATCCCGGCGGCCCCCCATCTCCCGATCCAGACCGCCCGCCTTCTCCGGATCCAGGCCTCCCGCCCATCTCGCGATCCCGGCCGCACGCCTTCTCCGGATCCCGGCCGCCCGCCCTGTCCGGCTCCAGGCCTCCCGCCCATCTCGCGATCCCGGCCGCACGCCCATCTTCGGATCCAGGCCGCACGCCTTCTCCAAATCCAGGCCGCCCGTCATCCCCCGGCCCCGGCCGCACGCCCTCTCCCGATCCAGGCCGCCCGCCCTGTCCGGCTCCAGGCCTCCCGCCCATCTCGCGATCCCGGCCGCACGCCTTCTCCGGATCCCGGCCACCCGCCATCCCCCGGCCCCGGCCGCACGCCCTCTCCCGATCCCGACCGCCCGCCCTCTCCCGATCCCGACCGCCCGCCTTTTCCGGATCCCGGCCGCCCGTCATCCCCCGGCCCCGGCCGCCCCCATCTCTCCATCCCGGCCGCCCCCATCTCTCCATCCCGACCGACGCACCTCGATGGCATGCTGGACGCACGAGGAAGCATCGCGGGGAGCATATGGAGGGCATGGTGACCACGACGTCGGCGCAGACCGCGGACACCGGCGGCACCGGGATGCCGCCCACCGCCCCGCGCCCCATGCGCGCCGACGCCCGCCGCAACTACGACCGCCTGCTCACCGAGGCCCGTGCGGCCTTCGCCACCCACGGCACGGACGCGTCCCTGGAGGACGTGGCCCGCCGGGCCGGCGTGGGCATCGGCACCCTCTACCGCCACTTCCCCAACCGCCACGCCCTGCTGAGCGCGGTCTTCGAGGACGCCGTCAACGACCTGCTCTCCCGGGCGAGGGAACTCCAGACGGCCCCGGAACCGTGCACGGCACTGGTGACCTGGCTGCGCGAGGTCGTGGCGCACGCCGGCGAATACCGGGGACTGGCCAGGGCGTTGATGTCCGTCTCATCGGACCGGGCCTCGGCCCTCGCCCGTTGCAGCACCCCCATGCGCGAGGCGGGAACGGCCTTGCTGACCCGAGCCCAGCAGGCCGGCAGAATCCGCGCGGACGTCGAGATGGGCGACCTGCTCCAACTGACCCACGCGATCGCACTGGCGGCGGAGGAGTCACCGGCAGATCCACAACTGCCGGACAGATTGCTCGATCTGACCCTGAGAGGCTTGAAGGACGCCTGAGGACAACGCCGCTGACGGCGGGGGCCTTACCGCCGCCGCATGTCCGCGACGCGGGCCCGCTCAACCCCGGCGTCCCCCAGCACGGTCGCCGCCCTGAGGCCGGCCCCCGGAACCTGCCGCCGCTGTCCCGGCAGGGCCCGCGCCTGACGCGGGGGGACCGCATCGCCCCCCGGGTCCCCGGAGCCCCCCGACGCCCCCGCCACGGCGATCTGCACGCCCTGGTCCGCCAGGGCCTGCAACTCCGTGGCCGCCCGGTCGTCGTGGGCCGGCGGCTCGTCCGTCACCAGCCGCGTGATCACATCCGTGGGCACGGTCTGGAACATCGTGTCCGTCCCGAGCTTGGTGTGATCAGCGAGTACGACGACCTCCGCGGCCGCCTGGACGAGCGCCCGGTCGACGGAGGCCGACAGCATGTTGGACGTGGACAGCCCGCGCTCCGCGGTGAGCCCGCTCCCGGACAGAAAGGCCCGTGAAACGCGCAGCCCCTGCAGGGACTGCTCGGCCCCACTGCCCACCAGCGCGTAGTTGGACCCACGCAACGTCCCGCCGGTCATCACGACCTCCACCCGGTTGGCATGGGCCAACGCCTGGGCGACGAGCAGGGAGTTGGTGACGACGGTCAGGCCGGGCACCCGGGCGAGCCGGCGGGCCAGCTCCTGCGTGGTCGTACCGGCCCCCACCACGATGGCCTCGCCTTCTTCGACGAAGCCCGCGGCGAGATCGGCGATGGCCGTCTTCTCGGCGGTCGCGAGATGGGATTTCTGCGGAAAGCCGGACTCCCGCGTGAAACCGCCCGGCAGTACCGCACCGCCGTGCCGGCGGTCGAGGAGTCCTTCTGCCTCCAGTGCGCGCACGTCCCGCCGTACGGTCACTTCAGAGGTCTGGACGACGCGGGCGAGCTCACGGAGCGACACGGCCCCGTTCGCTCGCACCATTTCGAGGATCAATTGGCGACGTTCTGCAGCGAACACGAAACTGACAGTAATGCCAACGACCGTCTGCTTTCAGCTGTTTGCGCCGAATAGCAGAAGTTGTTCGCACGCAAGCGCGCCGAGTGGTATAGGGCCTATCCATCCCGCCTATGCCGCACGCACGCTCGACAACTCCCCGTGACCAGCGGGGAATCGCTTTCGGCCGTCAGACCTCGCCACCGGTCTTGCGCGTGTGGAGCTGACGGGCGACCTCCGCGATCGACCCCGAAAGGGAGGGGTACACGGTAAAGGCGTTCGCGATCTGTTCGACCGTCAGATTGTTGTCGACGGCGATCGAGATCGGATGGATCAGTTCCGAGGCGCGCGGCGAGACGACCACACCGCCGACCACGATGCCCGTGCCGGGCCGGCAGAAGAGCTTCACGAAGCCGTCCCGGATGCCCTGCATCTTGGCGCGCGGGTTGCGCAGCAACGGCAGCTTCACCACGCGGGCGTCGATCTTCCCGCCGTCCACGTCCGCCTGGGTGTACCCCACCGTGGCGATCTCGGGGTCGGTGAAGACGTTCGACGACACGGTCTTCAGGTTCAGCGGAGCGACGGCGTCCCCCAGGAAGTGGTACATCGCGATACGTCCCTGCATGGCGGCGACCGACGCGAGGGCGAACACACCGGTCACGTCACCCGCGGCGTACACACCGGGAGCCGTGGTCCTGGACACCTTGTCGGTCCAGATGTGCCCGGACTCCCGCAGCTTGACCCCGGCCTCCTCGAGACCCAGCCCGGCGCTGTTGGGAATGGCACCGACAGCCATCAGGCAGTGCGACCCACTGATGACCCGCCCGTCGGACAGCGTCACCTCCACCCGGTCGCCGACCCGCTTGGCGGCGGCGGCCCGGGAGCGGGCCATGACGTTCATGCCGCGCCGACGGAAGACGTCCTCCAGCACCGCGGCCGCGTCCGGGTCCTCACCCGGCAGCACCCGGTCCCGCGACGACACCAGGGTCACCTTGGACCCGAGCGCCTGGTAGGCGCCGGCGAACTCGGCACCGGTGACACCCGACCCGACCACGATGAGCTCTTCCGGCAGCTCGTCGAGGTCGTAGACCTGGGTCCAGTTCAGGATGCGCTCGCCGTCGGGCTGGGCGTCGGGCAGCTCACGGGGATGCCCACCGGTCGCGATGAGCACGGCGTCCGCGGTCAGCGTCTCCTCGCTCCCGTCGACAGCGGAGACGACGACCTTCCGGGACCCGTCGAGGGCCTGCATGCCCTCCAGCCGCCCGCGCCCGCGCATGACCCGCGCCCCGGCCCGCGTGACGGAGGCGGTGATGTCGTGCGACTGCGCCAGAGCGAGCCGCTTCACACGCCGGTTGACCTTCCCCAGATCAACACCCACCACCCGGGCGGCCTGCTCCAGCGGCGGGGTGTCGTCGGCGACGATGATCCCCAGCTCTTCATACGACGAGTCGAAGGTGGTCATCACCTCGGCCGTAGCAATGAGAGTCTTCGACGGCACGCAGTCGGTCAGCACCGACGCCCCGCCCAGACCGTCGCAGTCGACGACGGTCACCTCCGCGCCGAGCTGGGCGGCCACCAGGGCCGCCTCGTATCCGCCGGGTCCGCCACCGATGATCACGATCCGAGTCACGTACCCCATTGTCCCGCACCGCTCAAGGTGCTACTGCCCGGGGCCGCGGCAACGGGTTGGGCAAGGGGCGCCTGTTCCCTGTGAGCCCCTTGTTCTCCCTGCCGTACCCTCTCCCCATGTCGCTCTACGCCGCGTACGCCGGCAACCTCGACGCGCGGCTGATGACCCGCCGCGCCCCGCACTCGCCGATGCGCGCCACGGGCTGGCTGAACGGCTGGCGGCTGACGTTCGGGGGCGAGCACATGGGCTGGGAGGGCGCCCTGGCGACCATCGCCGAGGACCCCTTCTCCCAGGTCTTCGTCGCCCTGTACGACATCGCGCCGCCCGACGAGGACTCGCTGGACCGCTGGGAGGGCGTGGGCCTCGGCATCTACCGCCGCCTGCGCGTCCGTGTCCACACCCTGGAGGGCGAGGAGTCGGCCTGGCTCTACGTCCTCAACGGCTACGAGGGCGGCCTCCCCTCGGCCCGCTACCTGGGCGAGATCGCGGACGCGGCGGAATCGGCCGGGGCGCCACACGACTACGTGATGGAGCTGCGCAAGCGGCCGTGCTGAGAGGCCCCGCTCCTGGACTCGGAGTATCCACGCCTCAACGGGAGACCCCATGGCCCCGACCACCTACGACGTCCACTACACGGTGCAGGCCGCCGAAGCCCGGGACCGGCTCGACGACCGACAGCGCACCGCGTTCGACAAGGGCATCGCGCTACGATCCGACTCACGCAGAACGTCCTCGTGGAGTACCCGGTGAGTCGCGGCCGACTGCTGATCTTCATCGTCGAGGTCTTCAACGACAACGACGTCCTCATCACCGATGCATGACAGTCGTTGGAAACGACAAGACAACGATCGCCATCCCGTGAGCTCCGTCATCTACGCGCGTAGGACCAGACCGGCTACCCTCAGTCGCGTGAACGCATCTCTTCTTCCGGACGACATCCAGGGCGACCCGCACGCCGCCGCCGACGCCGCCGCCGCGCGCCTGCGCGAACTGACCGGCGCCGAGACCCACGACGTCGCCCTCGTGATGGGCTCCGGCTGGGCACCGGCCGTGGACGCCCTCGGCACTCCCGACGCGGAGCTCCAGGTCACCGAGCTGCCCGGCTTCCCGCCCCCGGCGGTGGAGGGTCACGGCGGCAAGATCCGCTCATACGCCATCGGCGACAAGCGCGCCCTGGTCTTCCTGGGCCGCACCCACTACTACGAGGGCCGCGGCGTGGCGGCGGTGGCCCACGGCGTCCGCACCGCGGTCGCCGCCGGCTGCAAGACGGTGGTCCTCACGAACGGCTGCGGCGGCCTCCGCGAGGGCATGCGCCCCGGCCAGCCGGTCCTGATCAGCGACCACATCAACCTCACGGCCACCTCCCCCATCATCGGCGCGAACTTCGTCGACCTCACCGACCTCTACTCCCCCCGCTTGCGCGCCCTGTGCAAGGAGATCGACCCCACCCTGGAGGAGGGCGTCTACGCCCAGTTCCCCGGCCCGCACTACGAGACCCCGGCCGAGATCCGCATGGCCCGCGTCATCGGCGCGGACCTGGTGGGCATGTCGACGGTCCTGGAGGCGATCGCAGCGCGTGAGGCAGGCGCCGAGGTCCTGGGCATCTCCCTGGTCACGAACCTGGCGGCGGGCATGACGGGCGAGCCCCTGAACCACGAGGAGGTCCTCCAGGCGGGCCGCGACTCGGCGACCCGCATGGGCTCCCTGCTCGCGCAGGTCCTGGACCGCCTCTGAAGGGCGCCGAAGGGGGTCCGCGTTCCGTCGTAGGCGTGTGCGGGCCCGTGGCCGCTCGCGCAGTTCCCTGCGCCCCTGATGGGGTAGCAGTCGCCGTTCGTGCGAAGGGGACGGGGTGAGGGGTGTCCGCCCGCAGTGTCGGGCGTCAACAGACAGCACCGCATGACCACCAGCACCGCCCGACCGAGGACGGACATCCCCCGCCCCGGCCCCGACCCACAATCGAACCGTAGGCGCTACGCGCACCCCCACTAGAGCCGCACATGCGCCGCAGGCACCCGCACCACACGAGACCGGAGACCGACCGTGCACGACGACCTCATCGCACAGGCCCAGACCTGGCTCGCCGAGGACCCCGACCCGGACACCCGCGACGAACTGACCAAGCTCCTGGAGGCCGGCGACCTCACCGACCTCGCCGACCGCTTCGACGGCACCCTCCAGTTCGGCACCGCTGGCCTCCGCGGCGAACTCGGCGCCGGCCCCAACCGCATGAACCGCGCGGTCGTCATCCGCGCGGCCGCCGGTCTCGCCGCGTACCTCAGGAAGCACGGCCACGCCGACGGCCTGGTCGTCATCGGCTACGACGCCCGCCACAAGTCCGCCGACTTCGCCCGCGACACCGCCGCCGTCATGACCGGCGCCGGCCTCAGAGCGGCCGTCCTCCCCCGCCCCCTCCCCACCCCCGTCCTGGCCTTCGCCATAAGGCACCTGGGCGCGGCCGCCGGCGTAGAGGTCACCGCCAGCCACAACCCGCCCCGCGACAACGGCTACAAGGTCTACCTCGGCGACGGCTCCCAGATCGTCCCGCCCGCGGACGCGGAGATCGCGGCGGAGATCCAGGCGATCACGTCCCTCAAGGACGTCAACCGCCCCGACACCGGCTGGGAGACCCTCGACGACACGGTCCTGTCGGCCTACCTCGCCCGCACGGACGCCGTCCTGTCCCCCACCTCCCCCCGCACCGCCCGCACGGTCTACACGGCGATGCACGGCGTCGGCAAGGACACCCTCCTCGCCGCCTTCGCGAGGGCCGGCTTCCCTGAACCAGCCCTCGTCGCCGAGCAGGCCGACCCCGACCCCGACTTCCCGACCGTCGCCTTCCCCAACCCCGAAGAGCCCGGCGCCATGGACCTGGCCTTCGCGAAGGCCCGCGAAACGACCCCGACCCCTGACCTGGTCATCGCCAACGACCCCGACGCGGACCGCTGCGCGGTGGCGGTGAAGACCGGCACGGACTGGCGCATGCTCCGGGGCGACGAGGTCGGCGCCCTCCTCGCCGCCCACCTGGTCCGCCGCGGAGCACAGGGCACCTTCGCCGAGTCGATCGTCTCCTCGTCCCTTCTGGGCCGCATCGCCGAGAAGGCGAACCTCCCGTACGAGGAGACCCTGACCGGCTTCAAGTGGATCGCCCGCGTGGAGGGCCTGCGCTACGGCTACGAGGAGGCCCTCGGCTACTGCGTTGACCCGGACGGCGTACGGGACAAGGACGGCATCACGGCGGCCCTCCTGATCACGGAACTGGCCTCGGTCCTCAAGGAGCAGAACCGCACCCTCCTCGACCTCCTCGACGATCTCGCCGTGGAGCACGGTCTGCACGCGACCGACCAGCTCAGCGTCCGCGTCCAGGACCTCTCCCTCATCGCGGACGCGATGCGCCGCCTGCGCGAACAGCCGCCCACGGAACTCGCGGGCCTGCCCGTCACCAAGGCGGAGGACCTCACTCGAGGCACCGACACACTGCCCCCCACCGACGGCCTCCGCTACACCCTCACCGGCGCCCGCGTCATCGTCCGCCCGAGCGGCACGGAACCGAAGCTGAAGTGCTACCTCGAGGTGGTGATCCCCGTGCAGAACCACGCGGACCTCCCGACGGCCCGCACCAGGGCGACGGAACTCCTGGCGTCGATCAAACGAGACCTCTCGACGGCAGCGGGCATCTGACGAAGCGATCCGTTCCCGGGGTCGGCGTGACGCAGTGGGCGTACACCTCGTACGTCCACGTCCACGTCCACGTGCCCCGCGGGTCGGTGCTTCACCTCACCCGAACCGCCCGTTCACATAGTCCGAAGTCCGTTCGTCCCGCGGCGAGTTGAACATCGCCTCGGTGTCACCGTGTTCGACGATCACCCCGGGCGTGCCCTGCGCGGCGAGGAAGAAGGCGCAGGTGTCGGAGACCCGCGCGGCCTGCTGCATGTTGTGGGTGACGATGACGATGGTGACCTCGGACTTCAGCTCGGCGATGGTCTCCTCGATACGCCGGGTGGACGTCGGGTCGAGCGCCGAGCACGGCTCGTCCATCAGCAGCACCCGGGGCCGTACGGCCAGCGAGCGGGCGATGCACAGCCGTTGCTGCTGCCCGCCGGAGAGCGCACCGCCCGGCTGCCGCAGCCGGTCCTTGACCTCTTTCCACAGGCCCGCCTTGGTGAGGCACTGCTCCACCAGGTCGTCCTTGCCGTCGCGGCCGGCCTTGATGGCGTTGAGCTTGAGACCGGCCACGACGTTGTCGTAGATGGACATCGCCGGGAACGGGTTGGGCTTCTGGAAGACCATGCCGATCTGGCGGCGGGCGTGGGTGATGCGCCGGCCGCGGTCGTAGATGTCCTGCTCGTCGAGGAGCACCCGGCCGGACAGGGCGGCAGAGCCGATCAGTTCGTGCATCCGGTTGAGGATGCGCAGGAAGGTCGACTTGCCGCAGCCGGAGGGGCCGATGAGCGCGGTGACCTCACGGGCGGGCATGGTGAGCGAGACCCGGTCGAGGACCTTGTGGTCGCCGAACCAGGCGGAGACGGAGTCGGCACGCAGGGTGGCGGGTCCGCTGCCCGGTGCGCTTCCCGGGACGGGGTCCTCGACGCGCGGCTGGACGAGGGTGTCGACGAGATCGGTGTTCTCGGTCATTCGGTCGGTCAACTTCCGTGCGAGGGCCGGGGGTTCCGGAGCCCGAGGGTTCACAGCAGGTTCGGCAGCAGGGCGGTGAGGGACTGGGAGTCCGCGAGGCCCAGCGCGAGGAGGACGGGGCCGGCGCAGATCCAGGTCTGCCAGCGGCCCCAGACGCGGAAGGCGAACACCGCGAGCAGCGAGGCGAGCAGCAGGCCCTGCGTCCACAGGAAGACCCCGAGCCAGGCCCGGGGATCGGTGCCGAGAGCCTGTTCGGAGGCGGCGATCCAGCCGGGCCGCAGGTCGCGCGGAGGGTGGGGTTGGACGGGTGTGACCAGCCGGGCGTCGACCCGGAGGACACCGCTCGGGGTGTACGGCGCTCCGGTCGCGGTGATGAGGGTGAGCCGTCCCTGGCTGCCGGTGAGGGGCGCGGGCAGCTCGTCGCCGGCCCGGCGGACGCCGGTGACCTCGTAGACCGACCTGCCCTGGCCGGTGGTGAGTTCGACGCGGGTGCCGGCGGGCAGGTCGCGCAGATGGAGGAAGGGGCTGCCGTAGCCCCATTGGCGGCCCATGATGACGGAGGTTCCGGCCTGGCCCGGCAGCGGGGTGTCACGGCGGTGACCGGGTCCCGACATCAGAACCTCCGAGGTGGTGCCCTCGGCGACGACCTCCTTGACGCCCAGTGCGGGGATCCTCAGCAGGGCGACCGGAGCGCCCGGCTTCAGCAGTCTGCCCTCGTAGTCGCGCTGGCCCACCGGGGCGGTCCCCAGGGCGAGTTGGCGGCGCAGTTCGGCGTAGGCCGTGCGCTGGTCGCGGGCGTGCTGGAGGTGGCCGACGACCGTGAGGTTCGCGGCGAAGCCGAGGAGCACGGCGGCGAGCACGCACACAGCCGCCCCGGCGAGCGCGAGCCCGGGGCGGGCGGGGGGCCGGGGAGCCCGCCGCCGCGGCTGCGGGACGGGCGGGGACGGCGGCGGACCGGGCGGTCCGCCGAGGGGCGCCGACGCGTCGGCCGGCGGCGGGGCGAGGGTGGTCACGATGGCGCTCCTCGAAGCGGGGTTCCTACGACGTGTGGCTCCGACGGCGGGCGGGGTCCGTGGCGCCTCGGTCTGCGTTCTCGCCGCGCCTCCCGCCCGTCCGTCGGCCGGTCAGCGGTGTTGCGGTGTGTCGCCGCCGAAGGTGAGCAGGCCCCTGCGGCGCATGTGGAGTACGAGGGCCGAGCCGGCGGAGAGCAGGGCGAGAGAGCCCAGGCCGATGGCGCCGACCTGGGTGCCGGTCGCCGCCATGGACCCACCGCCACCGCCACCGGTACCGCCGCCCGAGCCGGAGCCGGAGGAGCCGCCGGTGTCCGAACCGCCCCCGGCGCCACCGGTGTCCGTGCCGCCGGTGTCCGAGTCGGAGGCGCTGGGCTCGGGGGACCCGCCGGCGTCCGTACCGGTGGTGAACGCGAAGGCGACGCTGTGTCCGTCCGTCTTGTCTTCGGCGAGCGTCAGTGTGTGGTCGCCGTCCTCGATGTCCTTCGGGACGGTGAACGCGTACTTCTCGACCGTGCCGTCGGAGCCCGCCTTGGCTTCCTTGAAGGTCGCCTCGCTGTCGGCGAGGGTCACCTTGACGGTGGCACCGGCGCCGTAGCCACGGGCGGTGATCTTCACGGTCTGGCCGGCGTCGAGGGCCGGGTCGGTGTCGAGCGGGTTGCCGTCCTCGTCGGTCACGGTGAGGTCGGGGTTCTCGGTGGGGCTGGGGCTGGGGCTGGCCTCGTCGGTGCTGGCGAAGTCGAAGGACGCGAAGACGCCGGTCTTCTCGGAGAAGTGCAGGGAGTGGTCGCCGTTGGGCAGGGCGTTGGGCACGGTGAACGCGTAGTCGGCGACGGCCCCTTCGGCGTTCGCGGTCACGTCGCCGTAGGTGGCGGTGGAGTCGGTGAGGTTGACCTTCGCGGTGGCGGCGGGCGTGAAGCCCTTGACCGTGACCTTCACCTTCTGGCCGATCGTCAGCGTCGGCTTGGCGGCGAGGACCTTGCCGTCGGCGTCCTTGGCGGAGACGACGTAGTCGATGTTGGTGCTGGCCGTGGCGGTCGCGCCGGCGTAGGCGTCGGCGTCCGTGGGCGTGAATGCGGCGCCGTAGGTCAGGGGGCCGCCGATCGCGGGGGCCTTGACGGTGAGCGTGGCCGTACCGCCGGTGACCGGGGCCGTGCCCAGTGAGGTGCCGCCGCTGGTGAACTCCACGGAGCCCGCCGCCGCCGGGGGCGTCACCGTCGCGGTGAGCTTGACGTCCCCGCCCACGGGAACGCCGGTGTCCGCGGTCAGCCCGAGGGTCGTGGCCTGCTGTTCGAGCAGGGTCCAACGGTCGCCCGTGACCCGGACCTTGGCGAGGAACCGGTCGGCGGTGGTGCTGGTGCCGCAGGTGAGGATCACCGTGTACGTGCCGTCGTAGGGTGCCAGGACCCCGGAGGACGTGAGTGCCGACTGCAGGCTCGGCTTGGCCGCCGTCGCCTGGAGGCCGACGGTGATGGGGTCCGCGCCGACGCCGGTCTTGGCCACCGACTGTGCGAGCGGCAGGGACGACGTCGGGGTGGTCGGGTTCACCAGCCGGAGCACGAGGGTCTGCGCGCTGGCCGCGTTGCAGCCGGTGCTCGTGGTGACGGACGTCGTCATGGGGACGTCCGTGATGCTGCCCGAGGCGGGGCTGACCGTGAGCTTGCCCAGATCGGTCGCCGCGCTGGCCCGTCCCGAGAGGCCGACGACGGCGGCCAGGGCGGCGCACAGCAGGGCGAAGCAGGTCAACAGCGCGACGGGAGATCTGAGTTGCGCGGGTCGTGGGTTCATCGGCGGTCCCCCCAAGGGTCTCGGTCAGGGTCGGGGCGGGTCTGCATCGGTCGGGATCGGGTCGAGGTCGGGGTGTGTCGGGTCGGGTCTGTGTCGGAGTCGGCTGTGTCGGGGTCGGCGGGGAAACGCCGTCGGGCCGGGCACCTGGGAGGTGCCCGGCCGGCGTGCGGTCAGGAGGCTGCGATCACTTCTCGCCGGTCAGGGTCGTGCTGCCGCAGGCGCTGCCGAGGGAGCCGAAGCCGTAGGTGGTGATGAGGGAGGTGTTCGCGCACACCTTCGAGCCGGTGCCCACGAAGGTGTCCGCGATCAGCGCGTTCGACAGCTTGGCGGTCGGGACGACGTTGTAGACGTTGCGCAGGTAGGGGAAGGAGGTGTTCAGCGTGAGGTCGCTGTTGCGCGCGGACTTTCCGTCGACGGAGCCGAGCACCGCGTCGCCCCGGCGGTCGTCGACCACGAGGGACTCCTGGGCGGTGTACTGGGCCACGGAGTACGGGAAGATGTCGCCGGCGCTGTCGACGACCGAGCCGTCGTTCTCCTGGATGCCGGAGTTGGTGGTGACGCAGGAGCCGGGGGTGGCCACGCCGATCGAGTTGAGGAAGAAGGCGCGGGTGCCCGAGCTCGACTGCGGCAGGATCGGGGTGAGCGCGACGCCGTTGAGCGAGGTCAGGCTGCACTCGTAGATCGCCTTGAGCTGAGCGGTCGTCAGGTTGTCGGGCAGGGCGCTGCCGGACAGCTTCGACCAGGACACGGCGTCCTTGGCGTACGGGATGAAGGTCAGGTCCGTCGTGGAGGTGTCGGACGGGCCGCGCGAGGAGCGGGCGAAGTCGACGCAGCCGGTGCTGCCGTCCAGGGCGGTGTTCAGCGCGGTGATGCCGGCGCCGGAACCGTCGGGGCGGGTGATCGAGCAGCCGGCGGACTTGGTCTTGACCGTGCTGGAGCCGGTGGCGTTCCAGGAGGCGATGACCTTGCCGTTGCCGTTGGTGATCGCGTCGCCGAGGGCGTTCATGACGTCCTGGGTCGTGTCGGAGCCGACACCTGCCAGCTGACGGTAGTCGGTGGCCGAGGAGGGGTCAGCGTGGGCGGGGGCGGCCACGGCGGCGCCGAGACCGAGGGCGAGAGCACCGACACCGGCACCGAGACGCAGGCGGGACTTGACGTTCACTTGGGTTCTCCTCCGTGGAAACGGATCGAGCAATGGACGTACAAGCAAATCCGGATTCCTTTTCGCCGCCGACCCGTCGGCCGGCCACGCAGAACAATTCCGCAGACTCGTACCGGCGGCCACCAAATCCAGCCGGTATTCAGGTTACGAGTCCGTTTCCTACATCACTCCTAGGGAATTCACCGAACGGCGTACTGTTTTCGGCACACCGACGGCGTACTGATTTCGGCACACGGATTTCCGAAAAGACCTGCCGGAAATCCGCGCGCCGCGGATTTCTCAGCCGCCGGCCGCCCCCCGCAGCGACAGCCGCAGCATGACCGGGCCCACGAGCGAGGCCGCGCCGCCGGCGACGAGGACGCCGAGCAGGACCCAGCGGATCAGCCCGAGCACCTCCGCGGGTGTGTGTCCGCCGGACTGGGCCACGTTCTGCTGGGCGGGGTCGGTCTCCGTCGGGGCCGCCGAGGGCCGGCCGGCGTCCGGCGCGGCGGAGCCCGCCGTACCGCCGGACGTGCCCGCCGAGCCGCGGGCCCCGGAGCCGCCGGCCAGGCCGCCGCCCGCCGCGCCGCCGCCGGTGCCGCCGAGGTCGCCGCCGCCCTGGGAGGGGCCGCCGGACGGCGTCCCGGTGTCCGGTACGCCCTTCACCAGCCGCTCCGCCGCCTGCCGCGCCTGGGTGCGCAGAGCCGTGGGCAGCGGCGCGTAGCCGTACGGCAGCCTGCCCTTCTCGGTGCCCTGGGTCTGCCCGGCGCCGGCCGCGTACCGCATCACCTTGGCGTAGTCCTGCCGGGCGTCCCTGCCCTGGTCGACGGAGGCGGCCGCGTAGACCACCGCGGTCAGCGGGTAGGCGCCGTCCCGCATCCTCGCCGGGTCGGGCGCCTTGACGCCGGCCACGTCCGAGTCGGGCATCTCCGCGACCGCCTTGAGCAGGGACGCGTCGGTCGGCCTGACGTACGTCCCGTCGGCGTTCGGCAGGGCGGCGGTGCCCAGCAGGTAGCGCACCGCGGAGGCGTTGTCCACGACGCCGTACTGTCGCTGGTCCGTCAGGGTCTGCCGGCCCACGGCGGAGAGTTTGGGCCCGCTCTGGTCGATGGCGCACTTGTAGGCGGTCCCGATGTCGCCGCGGCGGATCCGCAGCGCCCCGTCGTGCATGTCGTTGACGTAGGGGACCACGTCCTGCGGGGTGCGGGTGACGGTCTGGCCCGTGGCCACCCCGCAGTCGACCTTCGTAGGCGTGAGATCCGCCTTGGGGAAGAAGTCCAGCGTGTCCGAGACCACGCCGTCCTTGTACGCGGGATTGACCTTCATTCCCCAGGGGTCGGCCTTCCCGGCGACGAAGTCACGGGCGGCGAGGTCCGCCAGAATGTATTTCCACACCAGGCGGGCGGAGTCGGAGTTCTGCAGGGCGACGGCGAGACCCACGGGCGCGTTGACGGCCGCCTGGCCCGCGAGTTCCGGATTGAGTTCGCGGAATTCGGGGTCCTTCACGATCGATTCCGGATTTCCGGAGACGTACGCGGGGACGCCCTCCTCGGGCTGGACGAGGCTGAACGGGTAGGACTGGGTGAGGACCTTGGCCAGCAGCCGCTGGTTGAGCTTGAGCCCCGTCAGAGGCAGGCTCCGGTCGTCCGGACTGTCGTACATCCAGACGAAACCGATCGCGAGGCCGGTGACCGCGACCGGTGCGTGCACCACCTGCGCCGCCCCGTCGACCGCCTCGACGGGGTTCACCGTCAGCGCGAGCCCCGCCACCGAGTCGCCCGAGGTCACCGCGGAGCGGGCCTGGTCCTCGCTGGACTGGGTGAAGCTGAACCGGTAGTTCCCGGTCGCGCACAGCGCGCTCTGCCAGGAGGTGATGGCGTCGGTGGCCAGCTCGGACCCCATGATGCCGCGCTCGGGCTTGTCGGGATCGCAGTTGTCCGTGACCGGCTCGAAGTCCAGCCGGAAGACGATGCGCTGGTCCCAGTTCGACCGGCTGAGCGAGGAGGCTGCCTGGTTGCCCGCGGGGTGGGTCCCGCCGTCGGGGTCGTGGCTGCCGCGGGGCACGACCACCAGCCAGCACGGCTCCATCCCGCCCGAGGCCGTCCTGCGCGCCCCGCAGCCCATCGCGGGCTGCTCCAGGGACGACTTCAGCTCGAAGGCCACGTCGCCGCCGCCGTTGCCGTCGTTCGGCAGGTAGGGGAGGGCGTTGGTGTCCCCGCCGGTGAAGTACGTGGTGTCGGTGCCGCTGGTGGTGGCCTCCCCCTGCCCCGGCACCGGCCGGAAGGGCACGAAGTGGGTGCCGTTGTGGTCGAGCGGAGTCGCGGACTCGGTCTCCAGCGGGTCGCCGACGGAGCCGTGTCCGGCCAGGAACACGGACCGGCCGCTGCCCGACTGCGCGACCGACGAGGTGCCGAACTCGCACTGCGTTCGGTCGGGCCCGGTCGCCTCGTCCCCCCAGCACTGCATGACGGACAGGAAGTCCGTGTCGGAGCGCGTGGCCGGCTCCCCGCCCGCCCAGGTCACCCGCACGGCCTGTCCGGTCAGCCCCTTCGTCTGGTGCACGGTGACCTTCAGGCCGGAGAAGTCGTCGCCGTTCGCCGCCTTCGTGCCGCTCTTGGTCACCACGGAGCTCTCGGTGGCGGCCTGCGCCCGGTCGACGCCCCGGGGCAGCGGCAGCACCGCCAGCAGTAAGGCGGACAGCAGGCAGCCGAGGCCCGCGGCCACCCGGCGACGGCCGGGTGACGTCCTGGTCGTCGGCCGGCTCATCACAGCTCTCCCTTGCGGCGGGTGCGGGCCGCCAGCATCCGCGCGGTGAGCGGCGGCCCGACGACCACCGCGAGGAGCAGGACGGCGGACAGGGCCATCAGGGCGCCGCGCATGCCCAGGCCGTTGTCCGCGGCGAGGGCCACCGGGTTGGCTGCGACGGACGTGTCGCCGGTGCCCGTGCCGTCGCCGCTGACCACTTCGCCGGTGTCGGGGTCGACGGTGCCCCCGGCGGAGCCGCCGGACGCGCCGGACGTGGTGCCGCCGGTCGTTCCACCGCCGCCCCCGCCCGTGCCGCCGGTCGTGGCGGAACCGCCCGTCGAGGAGGAACCACCCGAGGTCCCGGAGCCGCCCGAGGTGTTACCGCCCCGCGCGCCCGGCTTCACCGGGGTGTCCGTGCCCGCGGCGCCCGCGGTGCCGGTGGTGCACTGCGTCGTCCCCTTCTTGTCGCAGGACCGGGGGTAAGGGGCGTTCTTGATCAGGGTGTTGACGCCGCCGGAGAAGGTGGGGTTGCGGCAGTCGTTGATGTTGATCGAGCCGGTCGGCGCGCCCGGCACCCTGCGGATCTGGTCGAAGCCGGCCTGGACGAGGTTCTTCGGCAGCGGCGAGTAGCCGAGGTCGTCCGCCTGCTGCTGGCCGTCGCACAGGAAGTAACGGGCGAACGTGCCCAGGGAGTTGCCCTTGGCCTTGGTGAAGCCGGACTCCTCCTTCGTCGGCAGGATCATGTAGCTGTAGCTGGAGAGCGGATAGGTGCGGGCGTCCGGGTTGGCGTAGACCTTGTCGAGGATCTGCGTCAGGTAGTTGACGGACGACTTGTTCTGGTTGATCTCGGCCTTGGTCAGGGCCACCGCGACGCTCGCGGCGGTCGGCTCGACGTAGTAGTTGTCCTTGTTGAGCACCTTGGCCACCGGGAAGCCGGTGTTCTTGGCGTAGGAGTACTCGACGTAGGTGATCGCGCCCTCGCCGGAGGGCTGGCGGACATGTCCGGAGACGCCCAGCGAGCCGGACTTGGAGATCATCGCGGAGCCGCTGAGCAGCGGGTAGTTGGAGGTCATGCCGCAGTTGCCGCCGCCGCGCCCGGTGCGTGAGCAGTAGTCGTTCCACAGGGCCGGGTACTGCTTGGACATCCACATGGTGAACTGGGCGCTGGTGCCGGATCCGTCGGAGCGGACGACCGGGACGATCGCGCGGGCCGGCATGGTCAGACCGGGGTTGTCGGCGGCGATGGCGGGGTCGTTCCAGCGGGTGATCCGGCCCGTGAAGATCTTGGTCACGACGTCCCCGGACAGGCGGAGGTTGGTGACCATCTTTCCGTTGATCTTGAGGTTGTACATGAACGCTGTACCGCCGGCCACGATCGGCATGTACGCGTAGCCGCGGCTCGGCGGGGTGTCCGTGATGCCCTGTTCCTTCAGGCCGTACGGGATCTCGGAGACCGCGAAGTCGACGGTGCCGTTCTTGAACTGCTCGCGGCCCTGCGAGGAGCCGTTGGCCGTGAAGTTGACGGTCATGCCGTAGTTGGCCTTGACGTTGCGGACCCACTGCTGGACGGCGTTGGAGCTCCAGGTCGAGCCGGAGCCGGTGATCTTGGCGTAGGAGGCCGCCGCGGCGGGCGGCGTCTGCACGGCCAGCAGGCCGCACAGCAGTGACAGCACGGTGGCCGCCAGACGGAAGCGAGTGGCGGGTTTCAGGACGGACTCCCGGGTTCGGTACGGACGGGGGGGTGCGGGGCGGCCGTGCGCTCGGCGAACCGACGCGCGTCACGGCGCGAGGCGAGTACCCGGCGGTGTTCCTGACGGCGCGTCAACTGCCCAGGTCCGCGGCCGCCGATGACACGGGCGGCGACGAACAGCAGCAGCACCAGCGCCATCAGCAGGGCCGCCGTACCGAAGCCGCGCGAGATCATCGTCGGCTCGGGCGACTTGACGAACTCGAAGGTGGCGAGCGGCAGGGAGACCATCGGGCCGTGCAGCGGGTCGAGGTTGAGCTCGGAGGTGAAGCCCGCGGTCAGCAGCACGGGCGAGGTCTCGCCGATGCCGCGCGCGGTGCCGAGGATCACGGCGGTGGTCAGCCCGGAGCGGCAGGTCGGCAGCACCACGTGCCACACCGTGCGCCAGCGGCTCGTGCCCATGGCGTACGACGCCTCGCGCAGCGTTCCGGGCACCAGGCGGATGACGACGTCGGCGGCCCGGATGATGATCGGCAGCATCATCACCGACAGGGCGAGGGCGGCGGCGAGTCCCGACTGGTCGAGGCCGAGCCCGAGGATGGCGGTGGCGTAGACGAACAGGCCGGCGACGATCGACGGCAGCGCGGTCATCGCCTCGACGATGGTGCGTACGAACCGGGCGTAGGGGCCGGGCACCTCGGTGAGGAAGACCGCGCAGACCAGCCCGGTCGGCACGGTGACCGCCAGCGCGAGCACGATCATGATCAGGGTGCCGGCCGCGGCGTGCAGCGCTCCGCCCACACTGAGCGGTTCCAGCGGCCCGGCCCGTTGCATGTCCTCGGTGAAGAAGTTCGCGTGCACCAGCGCCTTGCGGCCCTCGACGAGGGCGTAGCAGACGACGAAGGTGAGGATCACCACGAGCAGCAGGCCCATCGACCGCACCACCGCCGCCGCGATCCGGTCGACGACGGCGGGTCCGTCCTCGTCGAAGGAGACCAGCAGCGCGTAGATCAGCAGGAAGAGGCCGTACGCCACGACGACGAAGCCGACGGCGCCGTCGAACGGCAGCAGCCGGGTGAACAGCAGCCACGTCAGCGCCACCGCGGAGGCGGCCGCGCCGGTCATGGCGTAGACGTCGGTGGCGCGCAGCTGCGTCAGGGCGCGGCGTCGCTCAGCGCCGGGTTCGGCGGCGTGCGGCGGGCCGGGCAGCGTGGTGCGCGGGCGGCCGGCCGCCGGACGCGCGCCGGGCGCTTCGGGGGCAACGGTCATGGTCGCTTCTTCCTGTACGGCGGTGGGGTGGGCCTCAGGCGTCGCTCGCCGCGCCCGAGCGCGACCGGGCGACGATGGAGGAGGCGGCGAAGTTGACGATCAGCGTCATCACGAACAGGGCGAAACCGGCCGCCATCAGCGCGGACATGCCGAACTCACTGGCCTCGCCGTAGCGCAGGGCGATCAGCGAGGAGACCGAGCTGGTACCTGACTGCAGGACGTGCCACTGGATGTCGAAGGTCAGCGAGATGATCACGAAGATGGCGATGGTCTCGCCGAGCGCGCGGCCGAGCCCGAGCATGGTGCCGCCGATCATCCCGCCGCGCCCGAACGGCAGGACGACGCTGCGGATCATGCCCCATCGGGTGGCGCCGAGCGCGTAGGCGCCCTCGCGTTCACCGGCGGGTGCCTGGGAGAAGACCTCGCGCATGATCGAGCAGATGATCGGGGCGATCATCATGCCGACGACCAGGCCGGCGATGAACGTCGAGGAGGTGTAGACGCTCTCGGGCGCGAGGGGGTCGTCGGGATCGGCGCCCCGGACGGAGAAGACGGGGATCCAGCCGAGGTAGGCGGAGATCCAGCGGGCGGTGGGCAGGACCTTGTCCTGCAGGAAGAACACGCCCCACAGTCCGTAGACCACGGAGGGGACGGCGGCCATCAGGTCGACGACGCTGATCAGCGTCCGGCGCAGCCGCGCCGGGGCGTACTCGGAGATGTACAGCGCCGCGCCGGTGGCCAGTGGTACGGCGACCAGGACCGCGACGGTCGCGATCAGCACGGTGCCGACGAGCACGGCCGCGATGCCGAACCGCCCGGCGTCCGGGGCCCACTCGGCGGTGGTCAGGAAGGAACAGCCGGCCTTGTCCAGTGCCAGCCAGGCCCGGTAGAGCAGGAAGCCGCCGACGAGCAGCATGACGGCGAGCACGAAGCCGCCGCCGGAGCGCAGCACCGCGCGGAAGACCCGGTCGGTCAGCCCGGGATCGGCGTACAGACGTCTCGGTGCGTCGGGGTCGCCGACGTCGGTTCTCAGCACAGACACGTTTCAGACACTCAGTGCCATCGGTTGACATGCCCATCCCGAAACGTGAACGAGAGGTTCCCTGGGGGGAACTTCCGTCACCTCGGCGTCTTCACGTCTCGCCCCATAATTCCGGTCCCGCGCCGACGAGTTCGGGCAATAACGCGCGGAAGCGGTCGTACGCGGCCCGGCAGGTCGCGTGCCGCTCGTACGTGCGCGGCGATCCGGCCACATGCCGGCCGGCCGCGTCCCAGGCCAGCCACACCCAGCCGCCCTCTGTGCTGTGCTGCACACCGCCGCCGATCTCGCCGTGCTCCGCGCACAGCCGCACGAACGCGGCGCGACATCGGTCGTGGGTGTCCTGCGAGGTCAGCGACACCGCGACGGAGCGCCCGTTGGGTGCCACCAGCCGCCAGCCGAACCCGCCCGCACCGTTGATGTCGATCTGGCATCGCATGCCCGCCGCGACGGCAGGTCTTGCCGTCCCCCCGGACCAGTCCATGTCCCCACCCCCGCCGCCCATCGTTGAGTAAAATCCGCAGGTACGGCGCTATGGGTGGCATGGGCAATCTACTGATACGGGTATGACGGCGATCGGACAAATGCATCGGCCGCGCCCATGCTTCATGTCGAAGTATCCCCTCGGTAACCCCTAGGAAAGCCGCAGGGAAAGCGCTCGCTGAGTCAGTGGGACAACGTTGCCAAAAGGGGCGAGCCAGCCCGGCCGTAGCCGGCCCCGCTCACCCCACCGCCAGCAGAATGGCCAGCAGCAGCGCCCCGGCCAGCGCCGGCCCGGCGACCTCGTACGCCCAGCGGACCGTGACCTCGCCCTGCGCGCTCTCCGCCTCGCCCTTGGTCTCCATCAGTTCGCGCAGGTCGTCCATGATCTTGTCGGCCTCGGCGCGCGCGGGACCCTCCGGTGCGGCGGTGCCGCGCGGGTAGCCGCCACCGCCCAGCGCGCCCATACCGCCGAAGCCGCCGAAGCCGCCCCGGCGGGGCCGTCCACCGGCCTCGGCGGAGCGGTCGGCCGCCGACCTGGCCTCCTGACGGGCCGCCCGCTTGCGGGCCCGCAGGGAGACGGGGACGGCCCACAGCTGGTACTTGGTGCCGGACTTGGCGACGACCTCGTTCGAGTAGCCGGACCGCAGCGCCGCGGCCTCACCCCAGGGGACGACGATCACCCGGAAGGGGTTGCGGATGCGCAGCCGTTCCTCGTTGGCGTGGACGGCGGGGCGGAGGGTGAAGGCGACGACCAGCGGCACGACGAGGATCAGGGTGGCCAGTGCGAGCCAGGGGGTGCGGCCGTGGCCGGCGACGATGGCGTCGATGCCGAGCCAGGCGGCGATGGCCAGCAGCAGCACACCACCGGCGATGCCGGCGGAGGATCGGTAGATCCGGTCGGGGGTCGTCATGCTGCGATTGTGCCTCAGCCCCACAACGAGCCGTTCCTCGGCTTCACGGCGAGCTGCTCCTCCGCCTCACCCAGAGCCGTTCCTCAGCCTCAGCAGAGCCGTTCGTCGGGCTGTACAGCCGCTACGCGCGTAGATATGCTCGTCTGGTGACCATGCCCACCAATGCACCTACCGCAGCCCACGCACTGACGGACGTCACCGCGTCCGGCGCCACGCTGCGCCGCTTCCTGCACGGGCTGCCCGGCGTCGACGCGGTCGGCCTGGAGGCGCGGGCCGCCTCGCTCGGGACCCGTTCCATCAAGACGACCGCGAAGGCGTACGCCATCGACCTCGCCATCTCGATGGTCGACCTGACGACGCTGGAAGGCGCGGACACCCCGGGCAAGGTCCGGGCGCTCGGCGCCAAGGCGGTCCGCCCCGACCCGACGGACCGGACGACCCCCTCGACCGCGGCCGTCTGCGTCTACCCCGACATGGTGCCCGCCGCGAAGGCGGCCGTCGCCGGCTCCTCCGTGAAGGTCGCCTCCGTCGCCACCGCCTTCCCGGCCGGCCGCGCGCCGCTGTCCGTGAAGCTGGCCGACGTGCGCGAGGCGGTCGCCGCGGGCGCCGACGAGATCGACATGGTCATCGACCGCGGGGCCTTCCTCGCGGGCGACTACCTCAAGGTGTACGACGAGATCACGGCCGTGAAGGAGACCTGCGGGTCCGAGGCCCGGCTCAAGGTCATCTTCGAGACCGGCGAGCTGTCGACGTACGACAACATCCGGCGCGCGAGCTGGCTCGGCATGCTGGCCGGCGCCGACTTCATCAAGACGTCCACCGGCAAGGTGGCGGTGAACGCGACCCCGGCGAACACCCTGCTGATGCTGGAGGCGGTGCGCGACTTCCGTGCGCAGACCGGCGTCCAGGTCGGCGTGAAGCCGGCCGGCGGCATCCGCACCTCCAAGGACGCCATCAAGTTCCTCGTGCTGGTCAACGAGACCGCCGGCGAGGACTGGCTGGACAACCACTGGTTCCGCTTCGGCGCCTCCTCGCTCCTGAACGACCTGCTGATGCAGCGTCAGAAGCTGGCCACCGGCCGCTACTCCGGCCCCGACTACGTGACGGTGGACTGATCACCATGGCATCCGCATTCGAGTACGCGCCCGCCCCTGAGTCCCGCGCGATCGTCGACATCGCACCCTCCTACGGCCTGTTCATCGACGGCGAGTTCGTGGAGGCGGCCGACGGCAAGGTCTTCAAGACGGTCTCCCCCAGCACCGAGGAGGTGCTGTCGGAGGTCGCGCAGGCCGGCGCCGAGGACGTCGACCGTGCCGTGCGGGCCGCCCGCAAGGCCTTCGAGAAGTGGTCGGCGCTGCCCGGCGCCGAGCGCGCCAAGTACCTGTTCCGGATCGCGCGGATCATCCAGGAGCGGTCGCGCGAGCTCGCCGTCCTCGAAACCCTCGACAACGGCAAGCCGATCAAGGAGACCCGCGACGCGGACCTCCCCCTGGTCGCCGCGCACTTCTTCTACTACGCGGGCTGGGCCGACAAGCTCGACCACGCCGGGTTCGGCGCCTCGCCGAAGCCGCTGGGCGTCGCAGGCCAGGTCATCCCCTGGAACTTCCCGCTGCTGATGCTGGCGTGGAAGATCGCCCCGGCGCTCGCCACCGGCAACACCGTGGTCCTCAAGCCCGCCGAGACGACCCCGCTGTCCGCCCTGTTCTTCGCGGACGTCTGCCGCCAGGCCGGTCTGCCCAAGGGTGTCGTCAACATCCTTCCCGGTTACGGCGACACGGGCGCCGCGCTGGTCGCGCACCCGGACGTGAACAAGGTGGCCTTCACCGGCTCCACGGCCGTCGGCAAGGAGATCGCGCGAACGGTCGCGGGCACCCGCAAGAAGCTCACCCTCGAACTGGGCGGCAAGGGCGCCAACATCGTCTTCGACGACGCCCCGATCGACCAGGCGGTGGAGGGGATCGTCAACGGGATCTTCTTCAACCAGGGCCAGGTGTGCTGCGCCGGCAGCCGGCTGCTCGTCCAGGAGTCGATCGAGGAGGAGCTGCTTCAGTCCCTGAAGCGCAGGCTCTCCACGCTCCGGCTCGGCGATCCGCTGGACAAGAACACGGACATCGGCGCGATCAACTCCGAGGAGCAGCTCTCCCGTATCACCCGGCTCGTGGAGCAGGGCGAGGCGGAGGGCGCCGAACGCTGGTCGCCGGCCTGTGAACTGCCCTCCTCCGGCTACTGGTTCGCCCCGACGCTCTTCACGAACGTCACCCAGGCGCACACCGTGGCCCGCGACGAGATCTTCGGCCCGGTCCTGTCGATCCTCACCTTCCGCACTCCGGACGAGGCGGTGGCCAAGGCGAACAACACGCCGTACGGCCTGTCCGCGGGCGTCTGGACGGAGAAGGGCTCGCGCATCCTGGCGGTCGCGAACAAGCTCCGGGCCGGCGTCGTCTGGTCCAACACGTTCAACAAGTTCGACCCGACCTCGCCGTTCGGCGGTTACAAGGAGTCGGGCTTCGGCCGCGAGGGCGGCCGCCACGGCCTGGAGGCATACCTCGATGTCTGATCGCCTGTCTGTCTTCAAGACCTACAAGCTGTACGTCGGCGGGAAGTTCCCGCGTTCCGAGAGCGGCCGGGTGTACGAGGTGAGCGACTCCAAGGGCAACTGGCTGGCGAACGCGCCCCTTTCGTCCCGCAAGGACGCCCGTGACGCGGTGGTGGCGGCCCGCAAGGCGTTCGGTGCCTGGTCCGGAACGACCGCCTACAACCGCGGTCAGGTCCTCTACCGGGTCGCGGAGATGCTGGAGGGCCGCAAGGCGCAGTTCGTCCACGAGGTGGCGGACGCGGAGGGACTGTCGAAGTCCAAGGCGGCCGAGCAGGTCGAGGCGGCGATCGACCGCTGGGTCTGGTACGCGGGCTGGACGGACAAGATCGCGCAGGTGGTGGGCGGCGGAAACCCGGTCGCGGGCCCGTACTTCAACCTCTCCTCGCCCGAACCGACGGGCGTGGTGGCCGTCCTGGCCCCGCAGGATTCGCCCTTCCTCGGCCTGGTCTCCGTGGTGGCGCCGGTGATCGCGACGGGCAACACGGCGGTGGTGGTGGCGAGCGAGAAGTCCCCGCTCCCGGCCCTGTCCCTCGCCGAGGTCCTGGCGACCTCGGACGTCCCCGGCGGTGTGGTCAACGTCCTGTCCGGCCGTACGGCGGAGATCGCGACGCCGCTGGCGGCCCACCAGGACGTCAACGCGATCGATCTCGCGGGTGCGGACGAGGTCCTGGCGAAGGAACTGGAGATCGCGGCGGCGGACAACCTGAAGCGGGTCCTTCGTCCACAGCCTGTGGACAACTGGCTCGCCACCCCCGGCACCGACCGCCTGACGGCGTTCCTGGAAACGAAGACGGTCTGGCACCCCACGGGCTCCCTGGGCGCGTCGGGTTCGTCCTACTGACCCCCACGAACCGAGCCGCGCCTCCCCTCCGTCCGGGGGAGGCGCGGCTCACTAGTTCGATAAATTGCTCACTAGATGAATCTTCTGTAGGGTCTGCCCATGGTTGAGATCGCCATCAGCGCCGCCCGTTCCCAGCTCGGCGACCTGGTCCGTCGCGCCGCCCACGGCCGCGAGACCATCGCCCTCACCGACCACGGCCACGTGGCCGCCCTCCTCGTGTCGCCGCAGGTGATAGAGGATCTCGAAGACGCCCTCGTGTTTGCGGACTACCAACGACGCAAGGCGGAAGGGACCCTGGAGCCGGGCATCCCACATGAGGAAGTCGGCCGGATGCTGGGGCTGCGGTAAGTGGCCTACGAGATCGTCTGGGAGCCCCGCGCGACCAACGCGGCCGCGCGGTTCCTCAAGGAGGATCCAGCGGGACTGGCCGCCGTTTACGAGGCCGTAGACGCTTTGGCCACTCAGCCTCGCCCACCGGGCTCCATCCCCTACGGCTCGCCCGACCTTCGGCGCCTGCACGTCGGCGACTACCGAGTCCTGTACGTCATCGACGATGACGTGATCCACATTCTGGTCACCCACCTCGGCCGCACCCCCTGACAGAAACCAAGAGCCGCGCCTCCCCATCTACCCGGGGAAGCGCGGCTCTTGGTTGTGGGTCAGTGGTTCAGGAGGGTGGTGGCCTGGCCGAGGACCGGGATGCTGCCGATCGACTGGGCCTCGGCGATCGGGCCGGTCAGGGCCTGGGAGGCGAGGGGCTGGAAGTCGGCGAGCTGGGTGGCCACGCCGTTGTCGAGGGGGTCGACGCCGGTGCCCGCGAGGGGGTTGGGCTTGAGGCCGGCGACGGGACCGGTGACGTAGCCGACCACGCCGGTGACGGCCTGGAGACCGGCGTGGGGGTCGACGCGGCCGAGCGACGTGGGCCGGGTGTGCACCACCTCGTTCACCACCGGCGCGGTGTCCGCGGAGGCCGTCGCGGCACCCGCGCCGAGCGCCACCCCTGCCGTGGCGAGGGCGACGAGGGCGCGCTGGGCGGTCGGGGTCGGGGAGGACGTGTGTCGGGCCATCGCTGGTGCCACCTTCTGGTGCGCAGGGTGATCAGGTCGACACGAAGGGTAGTTGAGGTGTGACGCACGCTCCAAAGCCGACCCGCGGGGTCGATCAGGCGTACGGAATACGTCAAACTGGTGTCCCGTGAGCATCCATCTCCCCTCCCCCGCCCGCGTCGTGCTGCTGTGCGGCCCCTCGGGCTCGGGCAAGTCCCTGGTCGCCGCCCGCTCCGGCCTCCCCGTGCTGCGCCTCGACGACTTCTACAAGGAGGGCGACGACCCGACACTGCCGCTGGTGGCGGGAAGCTCCGACATCGACTGGGACCACCCGGGCTCCTGGGACACGGACGTCGCGGTCGCGGCCATCGAGGAACTGTGCCGCACGGGCCGTACGAAGATCCCGGTCTACGACATCTCCCTCTCCGCCCGCACCGGCGAGGAGACCGTGGACATCGGCCGCACGCCCCTCTTCATCGCCGAGGGCATCTTCGCCGCCGAGATCGTCGACCGCTGCCGGGAGTTGGGCCTGCTGGCCGACGCGCTGTGCCTGAACCGCGGCCCGGTGCGCACGTTCCGCCGCCGCTTCCTGCGCGACCTGAAGGAGGGCCGCAAGTCGGTGCCCTTCCTCCTCCGCCGCGGCTGGCGTCTGATGCGGCAGGAACGCACGATCATCGCCCGCCAGACCTCCCTCGGCGCCCACCCCTGCGACAAGGACGAGGCCCTCGGCCGTCTGGCCGCGGCTGCGGTGGGCCGGCGCCCGGCGGCGACCCCGACCCCCTGAGCCGAGTACCGCTGAGCGCACGCGAAAGCGGGACTGGACGGACCCCCCGGCCCTCCAGCCCCGCTCTCCCCCGTGCCCCCGTGGTGGTGCTTCCCCCGTGTCCCCGTTATCTTCTTCGCGGTCCTGCAAGAGGGCCGCTGGCCTCCGGGCCCGGCATGACTGTGTCCCCCTGTCGAGCGGATGACCTGGGGGGTGG